>NZ_BCQQ01000048.1 GCF_001552155.1 Actinomadura formosensis NBRC 14204
TGCTGGGCACCGACCACCCGACAACCGGGATCGTGCGTCATAACCTCCAGGTAGCAACAGAAATGTCGGTCACGTCTCAAAACGATCGTTTTTCATCCTGATGTGCGGGGGCCGGTCACCGCAAGATCGCGTTACGCGCGTCCGCGGGCTGACGTAACAAGCCCCCCGGGTGTTATCGGCGGGGGGTTCCGCCGCGCCGGGTCCGCGTGTCAGCCTGTCGGCGTGATCAAGGTGCGGCGGGTGTGGCTGATCCGGCATGGGCAGAGCGAGTCGAACTCCGGGCTTCCGACGAACGGTCCGGGGGCGGCCCCGCTCACCACGCGCGGACGCGAGCAGGCGGCGCGGATAGCCGAGGTGTTCACCGCGCCGCCCGATCTCATCGTCAGCTCACCGTTCGTCCGCGCACGCCAGACCGCCCAGGCGACCATCGAGCGGTTTCCCGAGGTCCCGTACGAGGAGTGGCCCGTCGAGGAGTTCACCTTCCTGGGCAGGCTGCACGGGCCGCAGACCACGGCGGAGCAGCGGCGGCCCTTCGCCGAGTCCTACTGGAAGCGCCTCGACCCCGCTTACGTCAACGGCGGCGACGGCGAGTCCTTCCATGCGCTCATCACACGCGTCCACGCCCTCCTGGACCGCCTTGCCGACCGTCCCGAGGACGGTCTGATCGCGGTGTTCACGCACGGCCTCTTCCTGAAGGCCGTGATCTGGTCCCTGTTCACCGGCGTCACCCACCCGGACGTCACCGCGATGCGCGCCTTCCGCCGTTTCAACGGCACATGCGACATCCCCAACTGCACCGTCACCGAACTGTGGCGCCCGAGCGGCCCGTACGGCTTCCGCGTCGTCCCCGGCGGCACCACCCACCTGCCCCAGCCCCCCACCCCCCGGCAGCCGGCCTCCTCCGCCCACCTGGACTAGGCCCTTCCACCGACCGCGCCGGGACACTCGGTCGCGTTCCTGGGGATGGCGGCAAGCCCAACACGCGTGTCCAACTCATGACCGACCACCCGCTGTGCACGACTCGCCATTTTCGAGTCAACTTCTACGGCACAATCGACCTGTGCGGGACCACGACCAGAACACCTTCCAAGGTGACTTCGGCGAAGCCTGGATAGAGGCCGTCGCCGCGGGCTGCGGTCTCCTTCGCGGTCGGCCTACCACGGTAGATCTCCAGAAGGCGGACGTGCAGCTCGTGTACCCAGGGGTGGAGCTGGGGACGTACTACCCGACAGTGAACGTACAGGTAAAAACTACGATCGAGCTCAGGCGGCTTGAATCCGGAGAGTTCAGCTACGACCTTGACCTAGAGACATACGATGCACTCAGACGCACCGATCACGCCGTTGGTAGGGTGCTCGCTGTCATCGGCGTTCCTGGGGAAGGTGAGAACGTGCGCCTTCAGGAGGAGGGAACGCTCCTGTGCGGGCGTGGGGCGTGGGTGTCACTTGAGGGTATGAGCCCCTCAAGTAACCGGACCAGCCAAGTGGTCCACCTTCCTGCGGTAAACACCCTGGATCGTTCAGGCTTGCACAGAATGCTCAAGACGCACGGAATTCGGCGATCGACCCCAGTTCCCGCCATTGATGTTTGGGAGCAGCCGTGAGCCAACTGGACACCGCCCCCGGGGGCGGCGCATTTAAGGCTCCAGGTCTAGAGGCGCTCACAAACTACCTGGAGAATTCGGGATGGTCTCTCGAAGATTTCGATGGCCGCACGAGTTTGTGGCAACCCGCTGACGGCATCACCGATCGCGTGATCCGCATCGTGCTACCCGCACAGCAGGAAGTTCGCGACTATCCCGAACGCACTTACGAAGCCTTGCAGGTGCTGTCCTTTGTGGAGCGAAGACTTCCCCAAGAGATAGTTAATGACATTCTTTTTGGCGGGGCCGACAATATTGCCGTCCGCCTGACTCCGGATGTTCCACCGGGCGAAGCACCACTGAATCTTGCGTATTCCGCCATTTCGGCCCTGAGGAACTTTGTGGTGGCCGCCGCCGCCGCACTGGATTTCGATTCTCTTGTCCTGCCGCCTAGGCGCCCGCAGCGCGCTGAAGCTTATGCCTCCCAAACAAGGATCTCAACGCAGCCGGGAAGCTTTATTCTTTCTCTCGCACTGCCGCTGGACGACATCTATTCGACCGAGTCTGACGACTCGGCACCACCGGGCCAGGAATCGCTTGTTCAGGTGCCCCCTCAGCCCTTTGGACGCAAAGTCACAAACAGAATGCTTACGGCTGCAAGAAAAGCCCAGCAGCTGGCTGGGCAGGTAAGCGAGGGAGATCTTCCGCTTTCCTCATTCGGAAAATACTCCCCCGGTGCACCAAATGCCACCGAACTTGCCGCCCTAAGTTCTTTGGGGGGTGCGGACCACGGGATTTACCAGATACGGTTCGCCAAAACACCACTGGCAGGTGGCGTGGCAGATCCGGCTTTTCTGCGAATAACGCCCGGCCAGCAGCGCATCCTCGGGGAGGCCGCTGACTACCTGCGCACAAAGCAGCCCAGAGCAGGAGTCACTGTCACCGGCCTCGTTGTCCGTTTGTTCCGAGAAGGAAAATACGGGTCGGGCGAAGCGGTAATCCAAGGGGTTTCTGATGACTCCGGCGAAACTCGTAGATATCGGGTGGAGTTGGGCGAGTCCGATTACAACGAGGCATTCCGTGCTCATGGGAACGGACTGTCGGTCACCGTAACGGGCGACCTGGACATAAGGGGGACGAGGCGATCGATTCGGAGAATCGAGTCCTTCTCTGTTCTCCCCGGTCTTGAAGACGAGTAGTCGCCAAGCGCAACCCGGCTTGCTGAACGTTCCCAAAGCGGGGCTCCGCAGCCCCAGTTTCCTGCGAGCCGGTCGGCTTGAGAATTCAAATCTCCCGCCATGGCCGGGGCCACCGGGCAGGTTTGTGGCCCGACCTACAATGGCGAGAGCGAGCACGCGTGCGGTTGTCGAAGGTTTAAGCGGTTGCGCGCGGATGGCGTTGCTTCCAGGCTCGGGTCATCGGCCAGGTAAGGCACCGCCCACCGTACCGGCCAGGTCTCGGAATCGCTGGACGAGTACGCGTGCTACGAGCCGGGCCCCATACGAAAGCAGGGCGCACGGGTGGCGGGCAGCGGCGTCCCGGGCCTGAGCGCCGGCGGCTCACCGGGGCGCACCCCTGGGGCGTCCTCCGCGGCGTGCGGGCGTGGAGGAGCCGGTCAGTGCCCGATCCAGGCGTCGACGAGTTCGAGACGCTCGACCGGCGGCTCGGGCGGGCGGAAGCCGAGCGCCTCGGTCACGACGCTGTCGACGACCGGGTGGAGGCGTTCCTCGACGAACCTGTTCCAGTCGGCCTTGGACTCCCACACGTCGATGTAGCGCAGGCCGCCCTCGATGCGGTACGCCAAGTGCGCGATGAGCCCCTTGGGCGGCTCGGAGCCCAGCCCCTCCTTGATACGGGCGTACACGTCGGGGCCGATCGGAACGTCGTAGGTGAACGCGTGTGCCATGGGATCCCCCTATCAATTTTCATCCGAAATGACTTCGGATGGATATGGCTATCATGAGACCCGTGGCATCACAGGTCAAGAGGCGGTACGACGCCAGCGCACGGCGGCAGGCGGCACAGGCCAACCGGCGGGCCATCCTGGACGCGGCCCGGGAGCTGTTCAGCACCCACGGCTACGCGGCCACGACGATGAGCGACATCGCCGAGCGCGCCGGTGTCGCCCTGGACACCGTCTACGCCGCGGTCGGCCGCAAACCCGCGGTCTTCCTGGAGCTGGTGGAGACCGCGTTGTCCGGCACCGACCAGATCGTTCCCGCGCGGCAGCGCGAATACGTGCGCGCCATCCGCGCCGAACCCGACTCGAAGCACAAGCTGGAGATCTACGCACGCGCGATCGGCGACATCCACGGCAGGCTGGCGCCGCTGCTGCGCGTCGCCCAGACGGCGACCCACCCGGAGGTGCGCGAGGTCTGGCAGAACATCGCCCGGCGCCGCGCCGCCAACATGCGTGAACTGGCCCAGGAACTCGCCGCCACCGGGCAGCTCCGTCCCGAACTCGGCCTGGACGAGATCACCGACATCATCTGGGCGACCAACTCCCCGGAGTTCTACTGCCTCCTCGTCGAGGACCGAGGCTGGTCACCGGAGCGATTCACCACCTGGCTGGCCGACACCTGGCACCGTCTGCTCCTCGCCTGACGCACCCTGGGCCGGTCCCGGTACCAGGCGACCACCCCGCCCATCGGCCTGCGCGGGACCGCCGGTGATCAGGGCCTCTGTCAGCGCAGCAGTGCGGTGACGAGGGTGTGCTTGAGCCAGGTTTCGTAGTCCTCGTGGGACCAGCCGGCATCCCCCACGAGGCTGTCGTGGACGCCCCCGCTCATCAGGGCGACGGCGATGTCGGCGGCCCGGGGATCGACGCGGGAGCCGGTGGCGCGGATGCGCTCGACCACCATGTCGACGCCGAGCCGGTTGCGGCGGGCCACCTCCGCCTGGGTGGCCGCGATGTCCGGATCGACGGCGGCGCCCGAACTCAGGATCGTGACGATGTCACCGCAGCGTTCCCTCACCTGGCGGGCCGCCCGCGCCAGCAGGCCGAGCAGTTCGACGGGGTCGCTCATTGCCTCCGACTCGGCGACCAGGTCCGGGATGCCCGCTTCGTCGTCCAGCAGGTCGACCAGCCCGGCGAGCACACCCGCCTTGGAACTGAAGTGGGCGTAGATGGTCTGCGGCGAGACACCCGCTTGTTTGGCGATGAGACGGATCGGGGTGCGCGCGTAGCCGTGCTCGGCGAAGAGCTCGCGCGCCGCGGTGAGGATCGTGCGCAGCGTCAGCGCCTCTCGCCGATCCCTCAACCGGACGACGCCTGGCAGGTCCCCCATGTAAGCTCCTACTTAGAACGTTGTTCCAACTACTGGATCGATGTACTAATTTTACCAGTGATCAGGCACTGACCAGCGAGATCAAGGAGAAGCCAGTGAAACTCGTCATCTTCGGGGCGAACGGCCCGACGGGACGCCTGGCGACTGAAATGGCGATCGCCGAAGGCCACACCGTGACCGCCGTGACCCGCCGGCCCGAGGCGTTCCCGCTGAGCTCCGCGGGGCTGACGGTGGCCGGAGCGGACGTGCTGGACGCCCAGGCGGTGGGCCAGGTGGTGGCCGGACACGACGCGGTCATCTCGACGCTCGGCGTCCCGTACACCAAGGAGCCGGTCACGGTCTACTCACAAGGCGCGGCCAATATCACCGCCGCGATGATCGACCACGGCCTGCGCCGCCTGGTCTGCGTGACCTCCATGGGAGTCTCCGGGCAGGCCGCGCCGGGCGACGGCCTCATCTTCCGCAAGCTGATCGCCCCCGTGCTTCTCGCCATGGGACGCACCATCTACGAGGACATGCGCCGGATGGAGGACATCGTGCGCGGCAGCGACCTCGACTGGACGATCGTCCGCCCGGCGGGACTCTTCGATGCCACCACGGTCACGACCTACCGCGCCGCACCGGAGCGCCTTTCCGGCAAGTTCACTTCGCGCGCCGATCTCGCCGACACGCTGTTGCGCGAGGCCACCGAAAACCGGAACATCCGTCGCTGCATCGACGTGGTCACCACCGAAGGCGTCCCCAGCTACATGCGCGTCTTCCTGAAAGAAGCACTCCACATCGGCAACTGAGCAGAACCGATACGGGACCGGGGCGCGGCAACCAGGAACCACTGACGTGGCGTGCTGGTGTACGCGATCGACGGCACCACAACGACCGTGCCCGACAACTCCGCGATGCATGGCCCCGTCTCTCTGCTACGGGGGCGAAGCAGAGAGACGGGGCCAGGCGGTGACGAGCAGCGGCCCGTTTCCCCAACTGGAGCCGGCCGTCACCACCGGGAACGAGGGACAATCCCCGAGCCCCACCCCACGGGATTCGTCCCTCTCGTGACCTACCGGGTGCCGGGGACGGCCGGCACGCTCATCGCCGGGAGGCGGCGGGGAGGAACTTGCGCTGAGGCCACGGCCAGGCCGCGGGGTTCTCGATCGCCGTCCGCAGTTCACGAGGATTGGCCGCCTCCACCAGCCGGACGCCGTCCGGTGAGGGGACCAGCGCCCACCATGCCCCGGTAGCGCGCCCGTACCAGGTGACCACTACGGGAGCGGTGCGCTCACCCATCGGCCTGCGCGGCGAGTTTGCCTTTCACCGCCACCACCACGTCGTGCAGGTGCGCGTCGTCGGCCGGAGCGATCGCACCGCCGCCGGGGAAGGCGAACCACAGTTCGCCGCCGCAGATCGCTCGCGGGTCACAGCGCACCAGCACCGGCGACCCGAACGCGGCCGGAACCGCCAGCAGCGGATCCGACTCGGCCACCTCCACCGCGTACCCGTGCGACTTGAGCGCCTGCGCCAGTGCCCAGACCCGTAACCGCCGCACCTCTGCCATCTCGGTTGGCTCCGCCGCCATGAACAGTCCTTCCGTCGAGTAGGGGGATGGACTGAGCAGCACGCGGCACCGCCGAGACTGAACTCTGCCGATCCGGATTGATCGGCGATGCTGTTGCACGTCCATGGAACGGACGCTTTTCATCCAGTTCAGCAACGTCAATGGCACTCTGAGCTTGACAGCTTGGGAAGTGCCACGCAGCGTCAGACCGGTAGGTGCATGAAGTCCGCGAATTCCCGCATATCAGGCGTCAGGGTTCGTCGCCGAGAAACGATCTGCCAGAAAATGTCCCGCGCATAGCGCTGGTTGGCCGTCCATTCGGGCACGTCATGGCGAACGTTCTGGAGCAGGTCGAACGCCTCCGCATGTTGCCGAAGCTGCACGCGTGCCTTGGCGACGTCGAGCAGATGCCGGTTCCGGTTGTTCGATGTGGGGCGCATGTCGCGAACCGGGATGTTCTGCGACATGGCGAGGACCTTGTCCGGCCGATCTTCCACCATGGCGTTCTCCGTCCGCTTCATGGCGACAGTGAGCGGCCCGAAGGCCCGGAGGAAGTCGCCGGGAGGCGAGTACTCACGCCCCATCGCGACGGCGGCGGTTCGTGCCAGCCGGATCGCATCCTCCGCATCACCGGGTCGGTTGTTGCGCACCGCCGCAGCCGAGAGCCGGACCAGCAGCCAGCCCCACGCGGAGAGTTCCGCCATGGTCGCGCGGGACATCCGAGGCTCCACATCGTCCGCCCACTCGGCCGCAAGCGCCCGCGTTTCGGTGAAGCGTCCCTGCCTGATCAGCAGCCAGGCGAGCGTGTTCACGGTGGCCGCGGCGTCCAGCCGATCGGACGCGTCATCGAGTGCCCGGCGCAGCGCCAGGTCAGCGGCGTCGAACTGCCGAGTCTGCGTCAGCAGCCAACCGGTGTGCTGCAGCAGGCGCGCCCGGACCTGGCGCCCTTCCGCGCCCAGCGCCTCGGCGTCCCGCAGAAGTGGCGGGAGCAGGACGGCGAGGTCCGGGTAACGGTCTGAGGAGAAGAGCGGCATCGCGGACGCCAGGGACCGTGCAACGCCTTCTACTGTGGGTTCCTCGGCCACTTCGTCTCTCGGGCGCCCATGCAGCGCCTCCCGGACGGCACTCCACTGCTCTGTATCGACGCCCGTCACCTCGTCGGATGCGGAGCCCCCGATCAACTCGGACGTCGGGATCTTGAGAGCGGCAGCGAACTTGCGCAGGGTCTCCAGCCGGGTGTCCTGCCGTTCGCCTTGTTCGAGCTTGCGGATCAGGGACAGGGAGACTCCGGCAAGATCCGAGAGTTCCCGCCGGGTGATCCCGCGCCGCTTACGCCACTCCTGTAAGCGTCGCCCAACGCTCCGAGTGCTCATGTTTCCAGGCTATGCACCGCGACCTCGTACGAGCAGGGCATCAATGAGATTAGCGGAGCACCGCCAGACGCGACCCAATCTGTTAGCAGTAAGGTACGACTCGATTAGGGACATAGCCGACCTATCTCGGATCCCTCTGGGGGCCGAATTGGAGGAGTACGCATGACCCAGTGGCGCAAATCGAAGCGCAGCGGCGGGGGCGCGCAGTCCAATTGTGTGGAGGTGGCGAGCCTCTCCGGTCACATCGGCATGCGCGACAGCAAGGACCCGGACGGCCCCCGCATCACGCTCCCGGCCGAGCAATTCCGCCGGCTGGCCGCCGACATCAAGCACGGAGCCCATGACGTGGCCTAGCAAGGCCGCCCTCCGGCAGGCATGAAGAGCCTCCGTCCGCCAGTCGCGGACGGAGGCTCTCCCGTCTTCACTCACTCCGTGCGCCGGACCGGTTCGAGGAGATCGGGGTTGAAGGTCGCCCGTCCCTTGCCTGCGCGTCCGGCCCCTTGACGGGGAGAAGGCCGCCGTCATGCTTGAGGTGGCCACCGATGACCGCCGGGGTACGCAAGTTCGACCCTTGTCCGAAGGACACGCCTTGCCACGTATTGCCATATCCGGTCACCGAGGATTGCCGAGTGAGACAGAGCAGCTCGTAGACCAGGCCATACGCGGGCTGCTCGCCTCCACCGAGGGGGAGATCACAGGGTTGTCCTGCCTGGCGGACGGCGCCGACCAGGTGTTCGCCCGCGCCGTCCTGGACCATGGCGGGGCCGTCGAGGTCATCGTTCCCGCGCGGCAGTACAGGGACGGGCTTCCCGAAGCGGTGCGTGCGGAGTACGACCGCATCGCCTCCAAGGCGAGGGATGTCCATCGGCTCGACTTCACGAAGTCCGAGTCCAGGGCCTACATGGCGGCCAGCGTCTACATGCTCGACCGCGCGGACGAACTGTGGGCCGTGTGGGACGGGAAGCCCGCGCGCGGCTACGGGGGCACCGCCGATGTCGTCGCCTGCGCCCGGGAACACCGCATCCCCGTCCGCGTGATCTGGCCGGACGGCGCGCAGCGCGGCTGAACCCGGGGGCGCGGCTCTCATCGCGGCCCTGATCGTCCGCCGTCGGTAGACTCGGGGTGCGGATGGTTCGTCCGTGCCCGGACGGGTGCGGACGTCGTAAGAGGGAACCCGGTGCGAGTCCGGGACTGCCCCGCAGCGGTGAGCGGGAACGACCGCCGTCATCACGCACTGGGCCGTACGGCCTGGGAAGCGACGGCCAGTAGGACGCCTTTCGAGGCGGCGCCCGCGAGTCCGAAGACCTGCCTCCGCCCGCGCGCCGGCCGGCGCGCGGTGGTCCGCGGTCTCGTGGGACGGCCTGCGACACGGCTTCGTCATGCCGTGCGCCCTCCCGCGGGTCCGCCCGTGGCACAGCGAGGGAAGCCGCCATGCACACGACGATCCTCGGATATCCCCGTATCGGGGCGCACCGGGAGCTGAAGTTCGCCACCGAGGACTACTGGGCGGGACGCGCCGACGCCGACGCCCTCACCGAGACCGGCGCCGACCTGCGCGCCGAGGTCTGGACGGGCCTGCGCGACGCCGGGCTCGACGCGATCCCGTCGAACACGTTCTCGTTCTACGACCAGATGCTCGACATGAGCGTGCTGCTCGACGCCGTCCCCGACCGGTACCGGCACCTGATGGGGTTCGACCGGTACTTCGCGATGGCGCGCGGGGTCCAGGACGTCCCGCCGCTTGAGATGACCAAATGGTTCGACACCAACTACCACTACATCGTCCCCGAGCTGGGGCCGGACACCCGGTTCCGGCTGGCGTACGGGGCGGCGGCCAAACCGCTCGCCGAGTACCGGGAGGCGAAGGCGCTCGGCATCGACACGCGTCCCGTGCTCGTGGGGCCGCTCACGTATCTGCTGCTGGCCAAGCCGGCGGTGGAGGGGTTCCGTCCGCTCGACCTGCTGGACGGCCTGGTCGACGTCTACGCCGAGGTGCTGGAGCGCCTGGCCGGGTCGGGCGCGCAGTGGGTGCAGTTGGACGAGCCGGTCCTCGCCGCCGACCGGAGCGAGGAGGAGATCGACGCGCTGGCCCGCGCCTACGCGCGCCTCGGGCAGCTCACCAGCAGGCCGCACCTGATGGTCGCCACCTACTTCGGCACGGTCGGCGCGGACGCGTTGCGGGTTCTGGCCCGCAGCCGGGTCGAGGCCGTCGGCCTGGACTTCGTCGCCGGGCCCGGCAACGTCGACGTACTCGCGTCCGTGGGCGGGCTGCCGCGCAAGACGCTCGTGGCGGGCGTGGTCGATGGGCGCAACGTATGGCGCACCGACTCGGGCAGGGCGCTGTCCACCTGCGCCTCCGTGCTGGGTCTCGTCGATCAGCTCGTGGTGGGCACGTCCTGCTCGCTGATGCACGTCCCGATCGACCTGGACGCCGAGACGGCCCTCGACCCGGGCGTCCGGGGGCGGCTCGCGTTCGCCCGGCAGAAGGTCGCCGAGGTCGTCGCGCTCGGACGGGCGCTGCGCGAGGACGTTCCCGTCCCGCAAAGCGCGCCCCTCCCCGAGGCGGGCACGGACCGGGCGGTCCGCGAACGGCTCGGAAGCATCGGCGACACGCGCCGCGGCGACCGCGCCGTCCGGTTCGCCGCGCAGCGGGAGGCGCTCGGCCTGCCGGACCTGGCGACGACCACGATCGGCTCGTTCCCGCAGACCCCCGAGATCCGCGGGGTCCGCGCCGACCGCCGGGCCGGGCGCATCACCGGCGACGCGTACGTCAGGGCCATGAAGGACGAGATCGCCCGCGTGATCGCGCTCCAGGAGGAACTCGGCCTGGACGTCCTCGTCCACGGCGAGCCGGAACGCAACGACATGGTGCAGTACTTCGCCGAGCAGCTCGACGGGTACGCGGCGACCGAGCACGGGTGGGTGCAGTCGTACGGGTCGCGGTATGTCCGCCCGCCGATCCTGCACAGCGACGTCGCGCGGCCCCGCCCGATGACGGTGGAGTGGGCCACGTACGCGCAGTCGCTGACGAGCAGGCCGGTCAAGGGAATGCTGACCGGGCCGGTGACGATGCTGGCCTGGTCGTTCGTCCGGGACGACCAGCCGCTCGCCGAGACCGCCCGGCAGGTCGCCCTCGCCCTCCGCGACGAGATCGCCGACCTGGAGGCCGCCGGGATCCGCGTCATCCAGGTGGACGAGCCGGCGCTGCGCGAGCTGCTGCCGCTCCGGGAGGCCGACCGGCCCGCCTACCTCGACTGGGCGATCGGCGCGTTCCGGCTGGCCACCTCCGGGGTCGGGGACGCCACGCAGATCCACACCCACATGTGCTACTCGGAGTTCGGCGAGATCATCGGCGCGATCGGGGCGCTGGACGCGGACGTGACCAGCGTGGAGGCGGCCCGCTCGCACATGGAGCTCGTCGGTGACCTGCGCGCCGCCGGCTACGGGAACGGCATCGGCCCCGGCGTGTACGACATCCACTCGCCGCGCGTGCCCGCCGCCGAGGAGATCGAGGAGAATCTGCGCCGCGCGCTGCGGGCCGTCGAACCGGGCCGGCTGTGGGTCAACCCCGACTGCGGGCTGAAGACCCGCGCCTACCCCGAGACCGAGGCGTCGCTGCGGAACATGGTCGCGGCCGCCCGCCGCGTCCGCGCGGACCTGGCCGGCTGACCCCCGCCGCCGCATGGCCCGCCCCCACCCGGGCCATGCGGCGGCCGTTCACCGGTTAGTCGTTCATGCACTCGTGCAGCCGGACCAGTTCCTCGCAGACCTCGGTGATGTCGGCGATCGGAAGCCGTCCGGTCTCGCCGGTGCGGGCGTGCCAGCGGAACGTCGCCGCCTCGCACCAGACGGTCAGGTCGCCGTTTCCGGACAGGACGCGGACGCCGAGTTCGTCCCGCGGGCTGAGATGCTCGACGCCGCGCTGGACGAGCAGCGCGTGCAGGTCCTTCGTCGCGTGCGGCTCGTCCCGCCTCCAGGCGTGCCGCCGGCGGCGCGCGGAACGCGGGAGCGGCAGGGCGATCCAGGTCGCCTTGCCGCGGACGGCCGGTGTCCGGAGCCGGGACCGGGACGGGTGGTGCCCCCACCGCCCCCGGGTCAGCAGGTCGATGATCTCCAGGCCGCGGCCGTGTTCGAGCATGGGCCGGCCGGCGTCCTCCTGGGGGCGCCATCCCCTGAGCGTGTCGAACGCCTTGACGACCAGTTCGTCCCGGCCGCTCCCGTCGGTGCGCTGGTAGACCCAGAGTTCGGCACCGGACGCGCCCTCCCGCGACGTGGCGTGTTGCAGGACGTTGGTGGCCAGCTCGCTGACCATGAGGGTGATGTCGTCGACGTCCTGGATGGAGAGCCCCAGTGCCGGGAGCAGTTCCGTGACGTGGGCACGCGCTACCCGCGCGATGGATTCGTCCGCGGGCAGGGGCAGGGCCGCGCAGCCGCCGTTCTCCAGCCTCCAGGGAATCCCGCGCATCGTTGCGGCCTTCGTCATGGCGCCCACCCTCGGGGGTTAGAGAACATTCACGATTCGGGCGATCGCGACATGACGCTCATGCTTCGCGACTCGCTATGTGTGAATCACAGGTCATAGCTTCGCACATTTCTGCCCGTAGGACGCCTCAGGCGGCAAAGAACATGCGAGCACAGTTGAGATGTTCACCGATACACCCGAAAACGTCCAAAGTACGTTCTACTCGGGTAGAAGAAGCATGTACCGACGGTCACCGGACCGGCCGGCGCCGGTCGCTGTAGCGTGGACGGCGCCTGAGAGAGGGCCGCACACACGAAGATCCCCCAGGGGTGCAGCCCTGGGGGATCGTGTGCGGCCCGGTCAGCGGTCGTACCGGCCCGCCTTCACGTCCGCGAGGAACGCGGCGAAGGCGGACCGGGCGACGACATGCGCCCCGGCCTCGGGTGTCCTGCTGTCGCGCAGCCCGGTGGCCGTTTCGAGGTCGGCGACCTCGACGCACCCCCCGTTGCTGCTCGCGCTCGCGGTGGCCTTGAACCACTGTGCCTGAGAGAGGTCCATATCCGCTTACTCCAGCGTCGCGATGATTTTCTCCAGATGTTCCGCGGTGTCGGCGGGGCTCAGCGCCGCCTGACGGATCTGTTCGAAGATCTCCTCATATGCCTCCACTTTGCCGGGGGTGTCGATCTCCTGAATGTCGGCATCGTTCTCCAGGAAGACCATGGTCGGCTCCCCGCCGGGGAACCGGAAGATGTTGACCAGCGTCGACATGCCCGGATGCAGGCCGTCCGACATGCGCAGCAGCCGCAGCTCGACCTTCGGGCGCGCGGCCATCGTCAGCAGGTGGCGGAACTGGGCGCGGCGGTCTCCCGGGTCGCCCCACTCGTACCGCAGGGCCGCCTCGGTGATCACCGCGATCAGCTCCGGCGCCGTCCCGTCGTCGCGGTCGAGGATCTGCTGGCGGCGCAGCCTGGCCCGCAGCGCCTGCTCCCGCCACTCGGGCGACCTCGACCCGGACGTCAGCAGTGCCTGCATGTACGGCAGGGTCTGCAGAAGACCGGGCAGCACCAGCGGCATGACCACCCGGATGCTCGACGCGTCCCCCTCGTAACCGGGGAACTCGTTGGAGTACACCTCCGGGTAGTCGCGCCACCAGGCCCGCTGCCGGGCGCGTGTCGCCAGCTCCTCCAGTTCGGCGAGATCGCTGCCCTCGTAGATGCGCGCCAGGTCGCGGATGTCGCTGAGCTCGGGGCGAACCCAGTTGTTGGCCTCGAACCGGCCGACCTTGCCCCTTCCCCAGTTCAGCCGGTCGCAGACCTGGTTGGCCGTGTATCCCGCCTCGACGCGCAGATCTCTCAGGCGGCGCGCCAGCCCCCGCTTGGCGATCGTGGCGCCGTATGCCTCGTTCACCGGCGCCACCTCCCTTGACATGCGGCCGGCATCAGCATACGCCTTCCGAATTTGTGAATCACAGATCTAACCGGATCAGGAATGGGTCCCATGGTGCGACCTCACGAGGCTGCGCGATCGAACTCGCCCTTCTTCACGCCGTCCAGGAAGCAGGCCCACTCGTGCTCGTCGAACACCGAGATGAGGTCGCCGGACGTGCGCAGCAGCGTCCATTGGCCCACGAAGGCGACCTCGACGGCGCCCTCGACGGCGCCCTCGCCGCTCGCCGAGCGCTGCCAGTCCAGGGCATCCGGGTCGATGCCCAGTTCGCTCACCGTCGGCTTCTTCATGCTGTCTTCCTCGCCACAGCGCAGTACACCCACCGCGATCCATCACTATCAGCGGCGATAGGGTCCTCGGCACCCCATTCGCCGGCGTAGGTCACCTTGGGGGCCGCCTCGTCGTGGGGCGGGACGATCTCCAGGCCGTCGAAGAACCGCTCGACCTGTGCGCGGGTCCGCGGGTTGGCGCTCGCGGTGGACTTGGCGTACACGGCCTTGATCGTGCCGATCGCTCGCTCGGGCTGCCGGTCGCTGGTTCCGGCGGACAGCGCCAGGTAGCTTCCGGGCGCCAGCCGGCTCATGTACCGCCGGACGAGGCCGTACGGGTCGTCCTCGTCCGGCACGAAGTGGACCAGCGCCACCAGCAGCAGCCCGACCGGCTTCGTGAAGTCGATCATCTCCCGGGTGACCTCGTGGTCGAACAGGCCGTCCGGGTCGCGGAAGTCGGCCGTGATGAACGCCGTCCCGGTCGAGCCCGCCAGCAGTTTGTTCGCGTGGACCCGGACCATCGGGTCGTTGTCGGCGTACAGGACCCGCGCGTCGGGCGCGACCGCCTGCGCCGCGTCGTGCGTGTTGTTCATCGTGGGCAGTCCCGCGCCGAGGTCGATGAACTGCCGGATACCGTGCTCGGCCAGCCAGCGCACCGAGCGCTGCAGGAACCCGCGGTTCGCCCATGCCACGTCGTCGACCTCGGGGACGTGGGCACGAATCTTGTCCGCGGCCTGGCGGTCGACCTCGTAATTGTCGGTGCCGCCGAGGTAGTAGTCGTACATTCGAGCCGGACTGGGGACGGTGATGTCCACCCCGGGTGGACCCTGCTCGATCTTGCGCACAGTTTCGCCTCCATTGCCGCAACTTGTGATGCACGGATTATGAAGCAACCCCCATGTTCGTGTCGCCCATGTCAATGTCCGGTCAGTTACTGGTCATGGCCGGGCGCGCGTGGTGGACTGGACGGGTGACAGATCCCATGACCGTGGCCATCGCCACCGCCATGGCGGGAAAAGCCGTCGAGGTCGCCGGGGAGCCGGTCCGGGCGGCCGTCGCGGAGATCTCCCGGCGGGTCCGGGAGCGGTTCCGCGGGCGTCCGGCGGATGAGGCGGCCCTGGCGCGGGCCGGCGAGGAACCCGAAGTTCTCGAAGGGGCGGTACGGCGGCTGCTGGACGAGGACCCCGCATTCCGCGCCCAACTCGAAACGATCTGGCAGCAGGGCCACGTGAACGCGTCGGGGGACGGTGTGGTCAATGTCTTCAATGGGAGAGCTGAGAAGGTCGTCCAGCTTAGGGACGTTCAGGGCGATATCAACATCGGGTAGGGCGGGATTCGAGGTCATTCCCCCGGGCATTACCGGGACGAAAAGGGGGAATGACCATGAAGACCGCGCCGGAACTCGCGCTACGCCAGCTCACCATGCAGTTCATCGGCAACGCCACGGCGCTGCTGCGCTGCGGGCCGTTCACGCTGCTGACCGACCCGAACTTCCTGCACCGCGGGCAGCGCGCCTATCTCGGGCACGGGCTGACGACCAAGCGGCTGACCGAGCCCGCGCTGCGGATCGAGGAACTGCCGCGCCTGGACGCCGTCGTCCTGTCCCACCTGCACGGCGACCACTGGGACCGGGTCGCCCGCGCGAAGCTCGACCGCGGCCTGCCGATCGTCACCACGCCGCACGCGGCGCGCCGGCTGCAGGGCTGGCACCGCTTCCGGCACGCGATCGGGCTGCGCACCTGGGAGTCGCACACCCTGATCAAGGACGGGACGCTGCTGCGCATCACCTCGATGCCGGGACGGCACGCCCCGGGCCCGGCCCGGCTGCTCCTGCCCCCGGTGATGGGCAGCCTGCTGGAGTTCAGCCCGGCCTCCGGTGACGTCCAGTTCCGGATCTACATCACCGGCGACACGCTGATGTTCGACGGAATCCACCAGATCGCCCGCCGTGCACGGGACATCGATCTGGCCGTCCTGCACTTGGGCGGTACCAAGCTGCCCGGTGGGCTCCTCGTCACGATGGACGCCACCCAGGGCGCTGACCTCGTGGAGGCGATCCACCCAGGGCGCGCTGTGCCGATCCACTACAACGACTACAGCGTCTTCACATCGTCCGTGGAAGACTTCCGCCACGAACTGGAGCGTCGGGGCCTGGGCGAGCACGCGACCTACATCTCCCCAGGGCAGATCCACACGTTCACCCAAGCCTGACCGCTACCGGCCCGCCCGGGTACGCCCCGCCCGTTTTTGCATGGCGCGGATCATGCGCAACGGGAAGAGGCCGACGAGCGGGGCCCGCCGCCCCAGGTCGTCGGTGTCCTTCTTGTCGAAGGCGCGGGCGTAGCGCCGCGCCTCGGACGCGGTGGAGTACTCCTTCGAGCCCGCGGCCCCGCATTCGCGGGCGCACCACCAGCGCATCGTCGTGCCCTCCGCGGCGAAGCGGAAGTCGTGGCCGAAGATCTGGCAGGTCAGCATGGGTCAGGGTTCCATGGTCGAGGCGGTGGCCCTGGGCGGCCCGTACTGGTTGCGCGCGAGCGGCTGCGCCCGTCCCTCGTGGACGGCCTCGCGCAGCGCGGCACGGAACCGGCCCGGCCCCCAGTAGCGGGCGCCCACCAGCTCGGCGAGCCGGGTGCGGCTCGTCGGCCCGTGCTCGATGAGCGCCTGCGCGATCGTGTTGACCTCGCGGTCCAGGGCGATTTCCGCGTCGGGCGCCCAGTCGCCCAGGGCGCCGAGCATGGCCGGCGCGTAGAACCTCTCCCCGGGGCCGGGGCGGAACCTGTGCAGCCCGGCGCGGCGCTCCCGCTGGCGGCGCAGGATGCGGGTGCGGATGCGCTCGTCGCGTTCCCGGGCGGCCCGCTCGCGTTCCGCCGCCGCCGCGCGTTCGCGTTCCGCCTGCTCGGCCGTGCCCGCCCGCGCCGCGAGCGTCTCGGCGGCGGAGCGGTGCTGCGCGGCCTCCATCCGGTCGGCGGCCGACTCGGCGGACAGCCGGTGGACGTCGGCCTCGCGTTCGTGCTGCGCGGCGGCCTCTTCGTCGCGCTCGGCGCGGGCCGCGTGGGCGAGCGCCAGTTCGGTGTGCATCCGCTCCCACGCGTCGTAGGTGTTGGCCTGCTCCTCGGCGATCTCCGCCTCGGCCCCCTCCAGATGTTCGGCGCGGCCTCGGGTCTGCGCGGCCATCGCCCGCTGCTCGCGGGCGCGGGCCCGCTCCACCGCGGCCTCCGCCAGGGCCGCGTGGGCCTCGGCGTCCTCGGGGTGCTCGGCGGCCAGCGCCTCCGCCCGCTCGCGCAGCGCGCGGGCCCGCTCGTCCGCCGCCCTGGCGCGTTCGCGGGCACCGGCGCGCTCGGGCTCGTTCCCGGCCTCCTCGGCGTGGGCGCGCTCGTCGTGCGCGGTCGCCTCCTCCGTGAGACGCTCGGCGTCCCATTCGGCGATCTGCGCGAGGGCCTCCTCGACCCGTAGCCGGTCGAGGGCACCGAGATCCCCCTCGTCGGCGCGCGGTTTCAGCTCGTGGACGGCGGCGCGGTGCTCGGCCGCCCGCGCCCGCTCCTCCTCGGCGTGCCGGCGCGCCTCCAGCGCGGCGCGACGCCCCGGCCGTCCTTCCGCCTCGGCCCCCGCCGCCGGCGCCGCCTCCTCCTCGACGGCGTGGGCGGTGAGCGGTTTGGCGATGGCCTCCAGCGAGGACCGCTCGGCGCGGACGCCGAAGAGCAGCTCGGCGATGCCGCCCACCGCCATGATCCCGGCGCCGACGAAGAACCCGATCGCGACCTTGCCGGTGACACCGCTTTCGATCATCTTTCCGAAGATGAGCGGGCCGGAGATGCCGCCGACGGCCGTCCCGATCGCGTAGAAGAACGCGATCGCCAGCGCCCGCGTCTCCATGGGGAAGATCTCGCTGACCGTCAGGTAGGCGGCGCTGGCCCCGGCCGAGGCGAAGAAGAACGTCACGGCGGTCAGCGTGATGAACGTCCAGCTCGTCAGCCCCTCGGACGCCAGGAAGACGCCGAGCAGGACGGTCAGCGCGGCCGAGATGAAGTACGTCCCCGAGATCATCGGCTTGCGGCCCACGGTGTCGAACATGCGCCCGAGCAGGAGCGGGCCGAGGAAGTTGCCGAGCGCGAACAGGACGATGTAGTACGGCACCGCCCCGGACGCCACGTCGAAGTACTTGCTCAGGATAGTGCCGAGGTCGAACGTCACCGCGTTGTACAGGAACGCCTGCCCGACGAACAGCGCGAACCCGAGCAGCGCCCGCCTCGGATAGTGCCTGATCGCGACCTGGGCGATCTCCCGGAACGGGATGGCCTTGCGCTGCCGGACGGTGATGCTCTGGCCCGGTTCCTCCAGCTCCTGGTCGGTCTCCCGGCGGACCTCGGCCTCGATGCCGTCGACGATCCGCTCGGCCTCCTCCTCGCGTCCGTGGATGAACAGCCAGCGCGGGCTCTCCGGGACGTGCCGCCGGACGATCATGATCGCCAGGCCGAGCACACCGCCCAGCCCGAACGCCAGCCGCCAGCCGAGGTCCTGCGCGAAGAACGAGGTGTTCAGCAGGAGCAGCGCGGCGAGCGCGCCTCCCGCGGACCCCACCCAGTAGCTGCCGTTGATCGCGAGGTCGACGCGGCCGCGGTTGCGGGCCGGGATCAGCTCGTCGATCGCCGAGTTGATCGCCGCGTACTCACCGCCGATGCCCATCCCGGTGACGAACCGGCAGATGAAGAAGTACCAGGGGGCGAACGCGAACGCGGTCGCGACCGTGGCGACGACGTAGACGACCAGCGTCAGGATGAACAGTCTCTTGCGGCCGAACCGGTCGGTGAGCTGGCCGAAGAACAGCGCGCCGAGGCACGCGCCCGCGACGTAGATCGCCGCCGCCGTCCCGATGTCGCTCGGGGACATGTGCACGCCGCTGCCGGGCTCGGTCAGCCGCGCGGCGACGGACCCGACGATGGTGACCTCAAGGCCGTCGAGAATCCAGACCGTCCCGAGGCCGACGATGATCATCCAGTGGAATCGCGCCCACGGAAGCCGGTCCATGCGCGCCGGGATCCGGGTGGTGATCGTCCCTACGCGCGTATCGGTGGTCATCGGGGGCAGCCCTCCCATGAAACCTGCGGCCGTCAACGGACGGATCAGCGATGAGTGCTACCCCTCAGTCGGATCTCACACCTCCCTACACCGTCGAGAATGCGGCCCCGTGCGGCATTTGCATCACCACATACCCCCTGGGGTATAGTGGCGGAAGTCCGTAAGGTACCCCAATGGGTATAAGGAGCGAACAGGATGCAGAACGGAAGGGTTCATGTCGAGGTCGTGGAGACCTCCTCTCTCGGCGACCGCAGCTACCTCGCCCATGACGGACGGGTCGCGCTGGTGGTCGACCCGCAGCGCGACATCGACCGCTTCCTGGCACTGGCCGGACGGCTGGGCGTCCGCATCACGCACGTCGCGGAGACCCACATGCACAACGACTACGTCTCCGGCGGGCTGGCGCTGGCCAAGGCGACCGGCGCGTCCTACCTGGTGTCCGCCGCGGACGAGGTCGGCTTCGAACGGGTCGGTGTGACCGACGGCGACGAACTCGCCCTGTCCGAGGCGATGCGCCTCCGGGTCGTCGCCACCCCGGGGCACACGTTCCACCACCTGTCGTACGTCCTGTCCGGGCCGGACGGCCCCGAGGGGGTGTTCACCGGCGGGTCCCTGCTGTTCGGCACGACCGGACGGCCCGACCTGCTCGGCGCCGAACACGCCCACACGCTGGCCCGCCACCAGCACGCCTCGGCACGGCGCCTGGCCGACCTGCTGCCCGACGGCGCGCGGATCTGGCCCACGCACGGGTTCGGCAGCTTCTGCTCGGCGAGCCAGTCCGACGCCGCCGCCTCGACCATGGGCAACGAGAAGCAGACCAACCCGGCCCTCCGCCTGGAAGCCGACGACTTCGTCACGCAGACTCTCGCCGGGCTGGACGCCTGGCCCGCGTACTACGCGCACATGGGCGTCCGCAACGCCTCCGGGCCCGAACTGGCCGACCTCACCCCGGCACGGACCGCCGACCCCGAGGAACTACAGGAACGCCTCGCCGCCGGGGAATGGGTGGTGGACCTCCGTTCCCGTAAGGCTTTCGCCCAGCGGCACCTGGCCGGGACGCTGAGCTTCGGCTTGGACGGTCCAATGTCGACCTGGCTCGGCTGGATGATCGAGTGGGGCACCCCCATCACCCTGCTGGGCGAGAGCCCCGAGCAGGTCGCCGAGGCGCAGCGCGAGCTGGTGCGCATCGGCATCGAGCGTCCGGCGGCGGGCGCGTCCGGCACCCCGGAGGAGTGGGCCGGCGGCGACGCCTCCAGACTGGCCGGGATGGCCGTCGCCGCGTTCACCGACCTCGCCGCCGCCCGCGCCGGACGTCCCACGCGGGACCTGCCCGCGGCGGACATCGTGCTGGACGTCCGCATGGGCGACGAGTGGCGCGCGGGCCACATCGACGGCGCCGTCCACATCCCGCTGCCCGATCTCCGGCACCGCATGGACGAACTGCCCGAGGGGGCCGTCTGGGTGCACTGCGGTTCCGGCTACCGGGCCGCCGCGGCGACCGCCCTGCTCCAGCGGGCCGGACGCCGGGTCGTGCACATCGACGACGACTTCCCCGAAGCCGGAGCCGCCGGCCTGACCATCACCGACAACTGACCCACCGAAAGGAAACTACGTGTCGAACCCCGCCATTCTCGATAGCGCCGCCCTGCGCCAGCTCATGGACTCCTCTGACGCACCCCGCGTGATCGACGTGCGCACCCCCGGCGAGTTCGAGACCTCCCACATCCCCGGCTCCTACAACGTGCCGCTGGACCTGCTCCGCGAGCACCGCGCCGAGCTCCGGGGCCACCTGGACGAGCAGGTCGTACTGATCTGCCGCTCCGGGCAGCGGTCCGACCTGGCCGCGCAGGCGCTGGCGGAGGCCGGGCTGCCCAACCTGCGCGTCCTGCAGGGCGGGATCACCGCCTGGCAGTCCGCGGGCGGGCCGATCGCCCACGGCCAGCCCCGCTGGGAGCTGGAACGCCAGGTCCGCCTGATCGCCGGGTCGATCGTGCTCGTCTCGGTGCTCGCCAGCACGGTCGTGCCGGGCGCCGAGTGGGTCGCGGCGGCGATCGGCGGCGGGCTGACCTTCGCCGCGCTCAGCAACACCTGCGCCATGGGCATGGTTCTGTCGAAGCTCCCCTACAACCGCGGGCCGCGGACGGAGATCCGCACCGTGGTGAACGCCCTCGCCGCCGACCGCGCGTGAGCGTGCGCGACGCGGAAACGGCCCGCTGACCGCGCCCGCCTTCGGCCCGTGCTCGGCTTCGGCGCGGGTCGGCTTCGGCGCGGTCAGCATCTGGCCCCCGCACAGCGAAGCCCCCGCACAGCGAAAGGGCGCCCGCCTCGGCGGGCGCCCTTCCGGGTCGGGTCACTTGTCGGGTCACTTGAGGAACGGGAGCCGCTTGACCAGCGGGAGGCCGGCCCACCAGCGGCCCAGGCCCAGGGTGTCGCCGGCGCTGACCAGCGCCAGCCCGACGATCAGCAGCGCGTAGATGAGGTGGTCGTCCATGAAGACGTTGTTCTCCGGAGGAAGAACCGCCGACCACATCAGCACCAGCAGCGCCGCGCCGCCGACGGCGGCGATCCGCATCCCGATGCCCAGGATCAGCGCGGCGCCGATCCCGGCCAGCCCGATCATGAACAGCCAGTCCGCCCACGCGGCGCCGGCCAGGTCGTTGTAGAACCCCGCGAACGGGCCCTTGGGGGCGTGCGCCAGGAACCCCTCGGTGGGGCTGCCGCCGTCGATCCAGCCCTTGGCGGCCGGGGTCTCGTGTCCCAGCCCGAACAGCTTGTCCACGAACGCCCAGGCGAACACCCAGCCCAGCGCCAGCCGCGCCGCGGCCCACACGTAACGGGCGGCGGGCGACTCGGTCAGCGGCTTGGGGGTGACCACGCGGATCAGGGTGCTGCGTCCCACGTGCGTCTTGTGCTCGGAGACTGTCATCGCCTCTCACCTTCCATCACTTCGCTGCTTTCGCTCACCCCCTACTCAACCCCCGCCACGCCCCGCGCCCTAGGTCCGTTCGGACCACGATCAGCGGGTACAAGGTCCCCAAGCCAGACGCCCTGTGCGCCTTCCAGTCCCTACGCGGAGGGGACCTCCGTCCCTATCCCCGGGGCTTTTCACCGGCTGCCGCAGGTTCGGGGGCCGGGAACCGTCCGACCCGGCTGGTACAGCTTGCGGGATGAGCGTTGACGTTTTCCTGAAGGCCGTGCGCGGGCTGCCAGAGGTGACCGAGGCCGACTCGTTCGGCGGCATGACCGGCTTCCGAGTGCACGGCAAGGGGTTCTGCTACCTCAACGAGGCCGACGGCATCATCCTGCTCAAGGCCACCCGCGAGGAACAGGAGGCCCTCGTCGCCGAGGCCCCGGAGGTCTTCTCCCCGTCCTGGTCCAGCGGACGCTTCGCCTGGCTGGAGATCGACCTCGGCAAGGTCGATCCCGAAGAACTGGGCGAGCTGGTCACCGAAGGCTGGCGGCTCTCAGCACCGAAACGCCTCGCGGACACGCTCCCGGCCCCGTCCGCCCCGTAGATCGTCCGGGCACCCGGCCGAGCCGCGCGGTATGCGCCTCTCGCGCGGTTTTTCGGAGTTATGGGATTGCTGTGGACCGTCGAAAAGATGGTCGTAGATACCGTCAAGGGGGGTCGTATCACAAGTAATCCCATAAATCAGCTTCCGTAGTGATTCCTCGGTGAGCGGGTGCGGGCCGCGGGACGGCGGCTCCGCGTGGGGGGAGGAGCCGAGATGAGCGAAGCTCCAGCGCAGGGGCGGGCTCGCGGTCGTTCACCGGCCCCGATCGCCAAGGCGAAGGTGTGCGTCCCCGGCGGACACCCCTGGGTCATCACCCGGCCCCACCTGATGGCGCGGCTCGAAAAGGGGACGCGGGGGCCGCTCACGGTCGTGACGGGTCCCCCCGGTGCGGGCAAGTCGGTCGTGACGGCGTCCTGGGCGGCCACCGGCCACCGGCCGGGCCCGGTCGCCTGGGTCTCGCTCGACGAGCCGGACCACCGCCCGGACGTGTTCTGGGATCTCGTCGTCGCGGCCCTGGAGCAGGCCGGGGTCGCCGATCTGCCCCGCCGCACCGGGCACGGGCACGACATGTTCTGCGCGCGGCTCGCCTTCACCCTGTCGGCCCGCGCGACACCCGTGGTGCTGGTGCTGGACGACTTCCACCCGCCGGTCGGCTCCGCGCTGGCCCACGAGGTGGCCCGCGTCCTGAAGGGGGCCGGCCCGGTGCTGCGGCTCGTCCTGACGTCCCGCAGCGATCCGCCGCTGCCCCTGCACCGGTACCGGCTGATGGGCGAGCTGGTCGAGATCCGGAGCGGTGACCTGGCGTTCGACGACCGGGAGGTGCGCGAACTGCTCGCCCACCACGGGGTGTCGGTGACACCGGCGTCCGTCAGCGCGCTGCGCCGGCGGACGGAGGGATGGGCGGCGGGTCTCCGGCTCGCGGCGATGACCATGGAGGGCCACCCGGACCCGGACGGCTTCGCCGCGCGGTTCGCCGGGGACGACCGCGCCATCGTCGAATACCTGGTGGCGGAGGTGCTGGACGCGCAGCCCCCCGAGGTCCGCCGCCTGCTGCTCGTGCTGAGCGTGGCGGAGCGCTTCGACGCGGAACTGGCGGCCGAACTGGCCGGGCCGGACGCCGGTGAGCTCTTCGCCGACCTCGTCCGCCGGAACGCCTTCGTCCTGCCGCTGGGGCACGGCTGGTACCGCTACCACGCGGTGTTCGGCGCGGCGCTGAACCTGATCCTGCGCCACGAGCATCCGGCGGCCTCGACGCCGCTGCACCGGCGTGCCGCGGCATGGTTCGGCCGCGCCGGGCTGCCGGACGAGGCCGTCCGGCAGGCGGTGCTGGCCGGGGACTGGTCCTACGCGTCCTGGCTGGTCATCGACGGGCTGGCGATCGGGCGCCTGCTGGGCCTGGCGGACGGGCGTCCCCTCGCCGCGCTGCTCGGCGACATCCCGGACCATGCCGTGTCCGGCACGGCCGAGCCCGAGCCGTCGCTCGTCGCCGCGGCGGTGTCGCTGGCGCGGGGAGACGACCGCGCCTGCGCCGAGCACCTCGGCCGGGCGGAAGATCTCCTGGCGGGCCTTCCGGACGCGCACGCACTTCCCGGACGGCTGGCGGCCGGGCTGATCAGGCTGGCCGCGATCCGGCCGGTGCGGCATGAGCACCTGCGCGACCTGGTCCGGGACCTGGACCGGCTGCTGGCCGCCGTTTCCGGCCCCGAATCGCCGGAACTGCGGGCACTGGTCCGCTACGCGCACGGGCTCCTGGAGTTGCGGGCCGGGCGGCCCGGCCATGCCGCGAGGGCGTTCCGGGACGCCCTGCCCGCCACGGAGGCCGGCGGCGATCTCCAGCGCCGCCGCTGCCTGGGCTCGCTGGCGCTGGCGGAGGCACTGCAGGGCAGATTCCGGTGGGCGGCCGACCTGGCGGCGAAAGCCGGGCGGCTGCCGGAGGTCTCCACCCTCCCGGCCGGGCGGAGGGTCGCGACCGCCCACCTGGCGTGCGCCTGGGTCGCGTTGGAGGACGCCCGTTTGGACGAGGCCCAGGTGGAGCTTGCCAAGGTCCGCGTGGCCAACGAGCAGGTCCCGGACGATTTCCTCGCCGTCCTGCACGATCTCCTGACGGCTCGCCTGGACATCGCCACCGGCCGTCCCGAAAGGGCGCTGACCGTGCTGGACGGCACCGACGAGGACGCCGCGGAACTGCCGTGGCTGCGGCGCCGGATGCGGCTGGCCGAGGCCGAGGCGCACATGGCGGACGGCGCACCGGCCGCCGCGATCGGACCGGCCCGGGACGCGGGCGGCGCCGAGGGGGCGGTCGCGCTCGCACGCGTGCACCTCGACCGGCAGGACCCGGCCGCGGCGTCCACGGCGATCCGTCCCGTGCTGACCGAATCCTCCGCGCCCGCCCCGGTCAGGCTGGACGCCTGGCTGCTCGACGCGTGCCTGGCCTACCGGACGGGGGACCACTCCCGGGGCCGCCGTTCGCTGGAACGCGCGCTCCGGCTGGGCGAACGCGAGGGGATCAGGCTGCCGTTCGCCAGGGCGCGCGGCTGGCTGCTCCCCGTCCTGGAGCGCGATCCCGAACTGCTGCGTCCGCACCGGCGGCTCATCGCCCCCCTCGTCCCGGCGGGCACCCGCACCCCGGCCGCGCCCGAAGCCCCCGCCGCCGTCGACCGGCTGAGCGCGCGGGAACGCGAGGTGCTGACCCTGCTCGCCAAGATGCTGACGACGGAGGAGATCGCCGCCGAGATGTACATCTCGGTCAACACCGTGAAGACGCATCTGAAGAGCATCTACCGCAAGCTCGCGGTGACGCGCCGGGGCGAGGCGGTCCGCCGCGCGCACCGGCTCCACCTGCTGTGATCCTCAGAGCCGGCGGACCTCAAGCAGCTCGAATCCCAGCGCCTGGACGCGTTCCAAGATCCCGTACAGGGCCGCCTGGTCCAGGTCCCGCCCCCGCAGCACCGTCTCGACCGGCGTGACCGTGATGCTGAGATCCTCGAACGCGAGCCGGAACGAATCACCGAGGCGGCCACTGATCCGGATCTCGTAGTCACTGAGTGCCTGCCGTGTGTCGTTCCCCGGTTCCGGCACGTCCCCTCCCCCTTCCGGCCGGCGCGGCCACGACCGGCTCGCCGCCCCGCCCGGAACGGCCGTCGCAGGGCTTCGTCCATGACCGAACGACACCGATTTCCGCACCCGCCCGGCATCCTCCGCCACGGGTGATTTGCGCGCCGGACCAGCAGGTCATCATGGTGGGACACGCTCGGGCAGCGCAGGCGGCGCGGCCGGGCGGCCCGGTGCCATCGGGCCGCACGAGCGGGCCCCGGACACTCCGGCAGGTGATGGGAATGGCCGCCGAATCCAGGATTTCAGACTCCACCCTCTGGGGAAATGTCGCCGTGGGTTTCCTCGTCCTCGTCGGCCTCCTCGTCCTCGCCCGGCTCATGGCGCTCACCGTCACCGGATCCCGGAAATGGGCACCTCTGGAGCGCAGACAGGCGTGGCTCATGCGAAACGGCCGCCTGCTCATCGTCCTTGTGACGGCGGCCTGGACGATCCGCCTCGTGCTCGGCGGCGAGAAAGAGATCATTCACTGGACCGCACTGGTCATGGTCGCCGTGGCGGGCCTGGTGGTGTTCGCCAACATTCTGATATGGCGGAAGGACGACTGGGCGGGCGGCGCCGGAATCCCGTCCATTCCGCTGGCGCTGGTCGTGGCGGGGGCAACGGCGGGGCTCGCCCTCACCCCGTTCGGCGGCTATCTGGCCACCGCCGCCCTGACCGCCGCGGGAGTGGCCGCCCTCGGTCTCGCGCTCGGCATCCAGCTCCGGATGCGGCTGACGGTCCGCAAGGCCGACGGCGGTGAGGACCCGGCAGGCGCCGCCTACGTCGTAGCCCGAATATCGACAATGGGGGCCGACAGGCCGCGAGGGCTCAAAGCACCGGAGGGAACCGACGTCCTCGCCCTCCCCGAAGAAGCCGTCAACGCCCTTCCGAAAGAGGGGCAACTGGCGGCGGGGGTGCTCAAGCTCATGATCGGCCTGTTCTCCCTCGCCCCCTGGCGCGCGAACATCGTGTTCGTCGACGACACCACGGTGACCGTGGACCTGCGGCGCAACGCACAACAGGTGACGTCCACCCTCATCTTCCACTCGGAACTCGGAGTGACCGGGCTCGACGCCGAGGCAGGCCCGCCCGGTGGCGATGTGACCTGCCACGACCTCCTGACCGCGGCGGCCGCCTTCCTCCTGCTCGAACTGAGCAAGCGGCATCCGGCCTTGAAGGAGGGGTTGTGCGGAACCGAGCGGTGGCGCAGCCTCGCCGGCCAGGTCCTCGCGGGCACGGCGCCATGGCAGGGCCGGCCGGAGGCCGAGGAGCAGCTCTTCGCGACGGCGGTGGAGCAAGACCCCGGAAACCACGCGGCCTGGCTGGGCTATCTCCACAGCCGCGCCGGTACCGCCGTCGGAACGCCGGAGACCGAGAAACGCTACGTCACCCGCCTCAGCGCGCTGTACGAACGCCTCCGCACAAAGTTCCATGAGAACGGATATCAAGCCCTGTGCATGCGCTCCGCGTACACCCTCGCCTCCGCGCACATAGATTACGGCACCCTGCTTTCCGAATCGGGACAGAACGGCAAGCCCGAGTTCGCCGCGGCCGCCAGGGTGTGCCGCAATCTGTGCGGATGGATCGCCAAGGCCAAGGAGAATCCGGACGAAGGATTGAGGATCTTCGCCAAGATAATGGACACGAACACGCAGATCCTGGCTTCGGCGGCCAACGGGAAGCCCTCATATCATCTCGACGCCGGGAAGGCTTACACGCCTTCCAACTACTACCTGCAGGCGCGCGTGGATGCGCAGAACGACCCCGATGCCGCGCTGGAGCAGTTGGATCTCGCGCTCGGCCTGCCGGAGTATCGAATCCAAGCCCGGACCGACCCGTCCTTGCGGCCGCTATGGAAGGACGCCCGGTACGGCGCGAAATTCGACGCGCTGCTGGAAAGGCCGATGCTGACCGACATCGAAGCCTTCAGGCCCTACCAGCGCAACCTGCGAGAGGCCGGCATCCACTACCCCGAGGAACTGGTCGAACGCGATGGGAAAGGTCTGGCGGACTCCCTCAAAATCCCAGCGGCCACCGTGGCATGGATGCGCGGGATCTGCCGGCTGGCGTGCTGCTGCCCCCACCCGGAGAACGCCATTTCCTGGACCGATCTCCTCACCCGGGAAGGGGTGGACACCCCCGATGCCCTGACCCTCATCGACGGCGAACGGAAGCAGCGGCTGATCGAGCGGCTCCAGCGGCTGGCCTGGACCGTGGCAGCACCCCCGATCACCGATGAGGACCTCAAGGACTGGATAGCCCGGATCGCCGAAGACAGAAGATCACACCGGCACCCGTAGACCCGGACGCGCGGCCGGTGTCAGGACGCCGGTGTGCGCGCCAGCGGGCGACGGATCTTCCGAGCGGCACGTCCCGCGACCTCGCCGACGGGCACGCCCTCCGGCGGAACGCGAACCTCGATGCGGCCGTCCCGGACGCGCGCCTCGTAGTAGGGCTGCGGCGTGCTGGCCGGGCCGCGCACGATGCCGCCGTCGGCGAACCGGAACGTGCTGCCGTGCCACGGACAGGTGACGCAGCCGCTCTCGAACGTCCCCTCGCCCAGCGGGCCGCCCATGTGACTGCAGGTGGCGGCCAGCGCGTAGACCTTCCCGTCCATCCGCTGGAGCAGGATCCGCACGCCGTCGGCGTCCGCCGTGCGGTGCTCGCCGTCGGCCAGTTCGGCCTCCGCCAGCACCGGCGTCCACTCTTCCGGCCCCTGCTGCCACGCGGTCCGGTTGACGTTGACGCCCTTGACGAAGGTCAGGTGCCCGCCCAGGTAGGCGCTGAGCATCATGATCCCGAACCCGGCGAACCCCAGCGCCTTGCCCCTGCGGCGGTCGCCCCGCGCTCGCGCGATGAGCGACGTCACGTACAGGGTCAGCGCCGTCGAGTTGGCCGCGGCGTGGGTCAGCCCCACCCGCCGCTCCGGCCCGATCGTGTCGGCCCAGTCGTTCGCCCCGGTGAGGGCGGTGGGCACGGCGGCGATCACACCGGCCCTCACCAGCAGGTCGGCCGCCTGCTCGACCTTGGCCTTCCCCGTGGCGTCCAGCAGCGCGGCCATGGTCCACGCGCCGATCGGCACATCGGTGAGCATCGGATGCAGCGGATGCCCCAGATTGGTCCCGCTGAGCAGATTCCGGACGATCCGCGGCCGGACCACCCGCCTGACCGCCGAACTGACCGGCTTGGCGGCCTTGTCCAGCGCCTCCGCCCGCTCCAGCCGGCGCACCGCCCTGTGCGGCATGCTCATAACGCCTCCCCCAAGGCACGACATCACTAGTCCGCTCCCTATCCCACCCGCACCCCCCAAAACCCCGCCCGCTGGCCTCTACCGCTTCGACCTGCTACTTCCAGACCAACGGCGACTGCGTGCATGTCTCCGGCAGCGCGCTCGAGGCGTCCGGCCCCGGCTGGTGGACCAACATCGACTGCCCTCACCTCGACCGCCGTCGTCACCGTGCAGTTGCAGGAGCACGACGGCAGCTGGCGGAGCAAGGGAACGGTGGGCAGGAAGACGGTGTACTCGGGCGGCGGTTCGGCCAACCGTGCCATCGGCCTGGCCGACAGCGCCGATAAGCTGCTGACCCCGGTCCGCACCATCGCATGCCTGCGGAACTGACCGGGACGGCCGACCAGCGAGGAACGTCACCATCGACTCGCACAGCACCTTGTACGCGGCACTGCACGGCGAACTGACCCCGCACCCGTGGCGCGGCGCGGCACCGGACTCGGACGCCTACGGCCTCTTCGTGGCGCGCTCGGCGGCGATGGGGTGGCTGGCCGAGGCCCGCGAGGGCACCGGCGGCGGGGTGTGGGGGATGAACGACGCCGGGTACACCGCGGCGTCCGGGCCCCGCCCGACCCGGGTCGCCTGGTTTCAGGCCGTCCTCGCCGAGGACGTCCCGCCCGACCGGCCGCTGCCCCTGCAACCGTTCCTCACCTGCGCCGGCGACGTGACGGCGCGACTCGGCGCACTGCGGCCGACACGACGGGCGTCATCTCAGGTGCGCGAGGGCGGTGGTGTAGAGGTGGCCCGGATCGGTGGCCAGGTCGCGGGCGATCCATCCGGGGATCGGGGTCAGTTCACGCACCCAGGGGCGCAGGCGACGGTAGACCGAGAGCGCGTCGGCGGGCCGTGACTCCGGTTCCTTGGCCAGCAGCGTGTAGACCAGGTCGGCCAGTTCGCCGGGGACGCCGTCCAGCGGCGGAGGCGGTTCCGACTGGCGGCGCGTGATCTCGTCCAGGACGTGCGGGGACTGGAACGGCCGTTCCCCGGCGAGCAGTTCGTACAGCAGGCAGCCGACCGCGTACAGGTCACTGGCATGGCTCGCGTCCGCGCCGTGCAGGAGTTCGGGTGCCATGTACCGGGCGGTGCCGGGGATCTGCCCGGTCTGCGTGATCCGGGAGAACTCGTCGCCGGTCGACGCGGCCACACCGAAGTCGATCACCCTGATCGCCCCGTCCGGGCCGAGCATCAGGTTCTCCGGTTTCACGTCCCGGTGGATCAGGCCGGCGGCGTGCGCCGCGACCAGCACCGCGCATGTCTGGGCGCCGATGAACGCGGCCCAGGAGGCGGGCAGCGCGCCGTGCTCGTCGAGGAGCTTCCCGACCGAGTCGCCCGGCAGCGGCTCCATCACCAGGAACAGGGCGTCGTCCTCACCGAAGTCGTAGACGGTCGGGACGCCCGCGTGCCGCAGCCGCGCGGTGATCCGCGCCTCCCGGCGGAACCGGCGGCGCGCGTCCGGTTCGCGGCCGGGGCCCGGCGCGCTGACCAGTTTGATCGCGATGGGTCGGTTGAGCCGCAGGTCGGTGCCGTTCCAGACCTCGCCCATGCCGCCGCGGCCGATGGGCGAGGTGACCCGGTACCGGCCGGCGATGTCCCGCGCGGAACTCACGGCAGGAATCCGCTCTTCGTCCCGTGCCAGGTGATGACGGCGTTGTCGCGCGCCCGGGTGACGGCGACGAACAGCAGGGAACGCGCGGTCCGCAGGTCGCGGCGGTAGCGCAGCGGGTCCTCATCGCGGAACCGGGTGATCCACGCGGCGGGGACGAGCCCCTCGGCGACCCCCGCGATGATCATGTTCTGGTATTCGAGGCCCTTGAAACGGTGCATGGTGCCGACGTGGACGGGCGCCTCGACGTACCGGGGGCCGTCCGCGGTGATGGCGCAGGCGACGATGCCCTCCTTGGCGAGGCGGGTCTCGACGTCGGCGACCATGCGGCGTTCGGGGACGCACACCGCAACCGAGTCGCCGTTCCACGCCTTGACCTGTTCGACGATGCCGTCGAGTTCGGTGTCCCAGGTGGGGAAGCCGCGCAGTTCCGGCTCCGCACCGCGCAGCACCGACCGGTAGCCGGCGAGGTCGGCGCGGCCGTCGTCCAGGTCGTCCCACCGCTCTCCGCCGAGCACTCGGACGGCGGTGCCGAGGATCTCGTGCGTGGTGCGGTAGCTGAGCGTCAGCCGGGACGACCGGCCGCGGATCGCGATGCCGAGGTTCCCGAGCGAGACGTGGTTGCCGTAGATGCGCTGATGCGTGTCGCCGGTGATGAACATGTCGTTCGGGCCCGGGTCGACCATCGCGCGCAGCATCCGCCAGTGCGCGGCGGACAGGTCCTGCGCCTCGTCCACGACGACGTGCCGGTAGCGGGGGCGCAGCCGCATCCCGGACTCGTCCTGCAGTTGCGGCGCGTCGGCCTGCCGCTCCCGGTACGCCTCGCGGTCCCGGGCGCGGGCCGCCTCGATCTGCGCGGCCCGCTCGGTGACCTGGCGGAGCGTCGACAGGTTGTTGTTCTCCAGCCGCATCACGTACCGCTCGGTGAGGTTCCAGATCCGCTTGCGGTCGGCGCGGTTGAGGGGGCGGCCCCGCCCGGCGCGGCGGGCCCGGAAGTACTCGTGCTGCGTCCGCAGCCCCTGCCCGAGGATCACCTGCGACCATTCCTCGTGCAGGAACCCGGCGTCCCAGCGGGTCTCGTTCTCCTCCGCGAGCAGGTCGTCCCATTCCTTGCGGGCTTTCTCGTCGTCGAGGCGGCGCCGCGCCCGGCCGCGCTCGGACTGCGCGACGATCTCGCCGGCGAGCTTGTCCACGTTGGTGATGTGGACGCGCGCGGCCACCTCCTCCCCGGCGAGGGCGATGAGCCGCTGTTCGAGGTCGGCGGCCAGGTTCTTGTTGAACGTGGTGAGCAGGACGGCCTTGCCGCCACCGGCCGGAAGCCGGTCCACGAGGTGCTTGACGCGGTGCAGCGCGACGATCGTCTTGCCGGTGCCGGGTCCGCCGCTGACCCGCGCCGGGCCGCTGTAGTCCTTCTCGACGAGCTTGCGCTGCGTCGGGTGCAGGTACACCTTCCAGCGGCCGAAGTCGCCCTGTTCGAGTACTTCGCGCAGGTCGGCGTCGGCGGTGGTGACGGCCGTGGCGGGACGGGTGAGGGCCGCCGCGTAGTCCGCGGTGTCGACTTCCTCCTCGACGGCGACGGGCGCGGTCACCTGCTCCAGGACGTCCTCGGGGGACGTGCCGTCGTGCAGCGCGAGCAGCACCTCGCCGGTCAGCTGGGGCGCGTACGACACGAGCCCGAGCAGCTCGTCCTCGGTGGTGATCTTCGCGATGAGCGGCAGCAGCGGCTCGGCGACGCCGAGTTCGAGGAGTTGCTCGGGCGAGTACGCGGCGAACAGCGGCACCGCCTCCACCGGCTCCGGCGAGGGCTCCGGCCGCCCGTTGCCGCCGACGACCTCCTCCGCCACGACCAGGTCGAGGAACTCGATGCCGCCCGTGACCGGGTTGATCTGGTACCGGTACCGGTCGAGGTGGTCGTACACCTCGCCGCGCGGCTTGACCGCGACGAGGATGTACTCGGTGCCGCCCGCGTGCAGCAGCAGCGCCCGGTAGTCGTCGTTGACGCGCGCCGAGTACAGCTGCGAGTTCTTCAGCTGCTTGAACCGCAGCCCCTTGTTGCCGGGGTCGCCCCGGAACTTGTGCTGGAAGTCGTAGATCGCGCCCTTCACCGCGCGCGGGAGCTTCAGGATCTCCTTCTCGGCCCGGTCGAGCAGCCGCAGCGTGGCCGCGCTCACTTCGCCCCCTCGATTCGTTCCGCCAGTTCTTCACGCGTCCAGTGGTTCACGGCCCGCACCTCCCACCCCGCCTGCGCGTAGGCGGTGTCCCGGCGCCGCGCCTCCTCACCGTCTCCGGCGAGGACGATCGCGACCTTGCGGTCCGGCCAGGCCAGTTCCGCCTGCCATGCCTGCTCGCCCAGCTCGTAGCCGATGCCGCTGTCCGGTGGCGCCGGCACCCCGGCGGCGGCGAGACCGCGCACGAACGCGGCCAGGCCCGGCTCGTCGGGGTCGATCATGTCGAGGACCGCTATCCAGCCGTCCGTCAGCACGGTGGGCTCGGACACGGGTCCGGCCGTCTCGACGCGCGTCGGCGCGGGCTCCTCGGGCGAGGCGGCCGGGGCCGGGACGGTCTCGGCGCCGGGTTCGGGGGACGTGCCCGGCTCGTCCCGCAGGTCCTCGTCGAGCGGCAGCAGGCTGAGCGCGGTCTGCCGCCCTTCGCCTCCGGCCGCCGCGAGCAGCGCCGGGTCGAACCGGTCGATCTCCGACAGGGCGAGCTGCCCGCCGTCGCCGTCGCCGTGGTCGAGGAACTGCACCAGGTTCCCCCAGTACAGCCAGCTCGCCCACCGCCGCTTGTGCGCGTCGGTGTCGGCGACGATGGTCTCGTTCCGGTCGTCGATGACGACGAACGCGCTCCACGCGGGGGCGCCCTGCCGGGTCGTGTCCACGATCAGCGTCAGCGGGTCGGCCGCGTAGACGTTGACCGGCCCGGCCACCGGTTCGGGCAGCTCCGAGCCGCGCAGCGCCGCGCCGACCCGTTCGGCCACACCAGGCCGATCGCACGTCGACCGCGCCTTCGGAAGACTCGACTTGAGCACCCCGGCGGTCACGGCCTCGGCGCGCCGCAGCCACACGTCCGGGTCCGGCTCGGTCAGGTAGGCGAGGAGGGTGTCGACGGGGTTGGTCCACATCGTCCTCGGCAAATCGTCCGGGTCTCCGCTGCGTCCGTACAGCTTCCTGGCCGCCAGCCGCGCGTTGTTCTGGTACGGGCTGTAGTCCTCGACGCCGTCACAGGGCTCGTGGCGGCGGGCCTCCCACTCGTCCAGGTCCTTCCAGGTGAGCGCGAAGACCAGCCGCCCGTGCGCCCGGAGCTGGGCACGCTTGGCGGCGTCGTCGGCGAGCCGGTTGATCTCCGGTGCCGCGTGGTAGTTGTATCCGTCGAGATACACGGCGACCTGCTGCGGCTCGTCGTCGATCAGCCGGAACACCACGTCCGGCCGCGTCCCCCGGATCGTGTTCTGCAGGGTCACCCGCCACCGCCGGACGGTCGCGCCGCCCGACACGGCGTTCGGGATCTCGATGCGCAGGTCGGCGGTCTTCCGCCCCGCGACGACCGGGCCGCGCGTCAGCGACGCGTTGCCGCCGTCCCGCTTCGCCCAGCTCTCCAGCCCCTCCAGGAACCGCGACTCGAGCTCGCTCTCGACCTGGTCCCACAGTGAGATCTCGCTCGTGTCGGCGACGGACGCCGTCTGCCATTCCTCCAGCAGCTCTTCCAGCATGTCGACGGCCTCGGCCCGGCTGACCTTGTCGAACAGCGTCCCCGGGACGTGCGAGAGCAGGCACCGGTGGCACGCGCGCTTCCCCGGCTCCTCCCGGCACGGGCATTCGGCGGCACGGGCGCGGGCCGCCTCCAGCACTCGCCGGAACTCCGCGGGGTCGGCGAGCCGGTGCAGGTATCCGGTCCCGCCGGGCAGCGTGTCGTACAGGACGAGGAAGCGCCGCCGCCGCCCGGTCGCCTGGTCCGGCATCGTCGCCGTCACGATCTCCAGGTGGTCGGGGTCACCGCCGTAGCAGGCCGCGACGCCCGCCATCAGCGCCGCCTGGAACGACGCCGTGCGCTCCTCCACGTACAGCGTCGCGACCGGCAGCAGGATCCGCAGCGCCTCCGTCCACAGCTCGTGCGCGAGGATCATCTTGTGGTGGTCGGTGTCCCGCGACGCCCGCCGGTAGGAGCACCAGGTGCGGTGGTGCCGCCGGCTCCGGTCCGTGGAGGACGTCCCGATCAGCGCGTCCCGCCCGTTCTCGTCGTCCTGTCCGGGCGGGCCGTCCACGGTCGCCCCGCCGCACGAGGGGCACACGTGGAAATGCGCGACCTGCCGTTCCTCCCCGGCGAACCGGGCCACGTCACGCCGGTCGGTGCGCCGCACCCCGAGGTTGAACCGGCGCACCACCGCGTGCCGGGTGAAGTCGACCCCGAACACGGCGCCCGAATGCCGCCACGACCCCGGCGCGATGTCGGCGCGGTCGATGTCGACGGCGACGGCGTCCTCGTAGTACCGGCGCTCCCGCTCGTCGGAGTCGTCGCCGATCCGCGCCTCGTCACGCCGGTCGTGCGCGAACACCCGCACCGGCCGCAGCACCTTGTGCAGGTTCTGCACGGCCCCGATGGCGGGGTCGCCGCACCGCGCGCACGCCGAGATGTCGTCCGCCGCGTCGAGCCCCGTCCGGACGTGCCCGCAGCTCGGGCAGACCCGCCACTGCTCCCATGAGGGACGCGACTCGGTACCGATGTCCAGCCCGCTGACCTTGTGCTGGTAGCCGCGGATGTAGAAGGAGTTGCCGGGCGCCAGCTCGGTCAGCGCGAGCCGCGCCGACCGCCCGTACTCGCGGACCTCGCTGTGGTACGTCCGCTCCTCGGCGGTCTCCTCCTCCCAGGTGACCGTCGCTTCGAGCGTGGTGACGTTGTCGAGCAGCGAGTAGTTCGGCAGCAGTCCGAGTTCGACGAGCGTGCCCTGCGCGCTGCGCCGCCCCATGTCGCCCATCAGCCGCGCGATCCCGCCCCGCTCGGAGCGCAGCGACCGGCGGACCGCGTTCTGGGACGGGTCCGATTCGAGCAGCGAGCCGATGGCCTCGTCGATGCGGTCCAGCCGGTCCTTCAGGTCGGCGCGGCGGGCCTCCCACCGTTCCTCGACGTCCCGGACGACGTCCTTCAGCCCGGCGGTGGCGAACGCGCGCAGGTCGGCGGCGGCGTCCGGGGACACCGACCCGCCGAACAGGTCGAGGAACGGTTCGACGGCGCCGCAGTCCAGCGCGGCGCCGGTGAACGCGGCGAGCCAGCCCGTCTCGCCGAACAGCGCGGACGTGCGGCGCGGCAGCGGCAGCACGCCGGGCAGCCGTCCCCGCGCGCACAGGTCGACCAGGTGCGCGGCGTACTGGCGGCGCAGGATCTCGATGGCGGACAGGTAGCTGCCCGGCGGCACGATCCGCCCCGCGATCATCGCCTCGGGCTCGTCGATGAAGTACAGGTCGCGGGGGTGGCGGCCGACGAGCGTCACCAGGAACGCGTTGCCGGTCCTGCGCCCGGCGCGCCCGACCCGCTGGACGTAGTTGGCGGGGCCGGGCGGCAGTGACGCGAGGATCACCGCGGACAGGTCGCCGATGTCGATGCCGAGTTCCAGCGTCGGCGTGCACGCCATCACGTTCGGGTCGTTGTAGCGCTGCTCCTTCTTGCGGAACCGCGCCTCGACGTCCTCGCGCTGCCGGCGGGTGAGGGCGCCGGTGTGCTCGGCCGTCACGACCCGGAACGGCTCGTGCCCGAGGTACAGACGCCGGTAGTAGTCGTTGCGGTAGCTGCGGGTGCCGCGGCCGGTGAGGGCGCCGCCGCACCGGTAGCGGGGGCACGGCTGCCCGTACCAGGCGTCCACCAGTTCGGGGCGGAGGGTCTGCTGCCATGCGCACCGGTCGCAGCCGAGCCCGGCCTCGTCGGCCTCCGCGTCCGTCAGCGCGTACACCAGGACATGCCCCGGCTGCAGCCCGTACACCCCGGTCGCGCCGTCGATGACGCGCTTGGCGACGAGGCCCTCCTCGGCGAGGACGGGCAGCAGCCGCCGCAGGTACTCGCCGGCCTGCCGCCGGTCGAGGGCGAGGCAGCGGGCCGCCCAGTCCTGCGCCCAGCCCTGGTCGGCGTCGATCCGGTCGAACTCCGACGACCGCTTCTGCCGGTCGAGCAGGAACGTGGGCGCGCTCAGCCCGCGCGGGAACGCGGGCATCCCCTCGGGGCGCCGCCCCCAGATCGCGCCGAACCGCTTGGTGCCGCCGCACGCGATCCACGCGTCCAGCCACCGGTGCTTGATCGCGCCCCGGTAGCGGAGCCGTTCCAGCAGCCCCCGGACGAGCGTCGCGTACCGCTCCGGCGTCTGAATCTCGATCATGCCGGTGACCTGTGTATGGACGTCCTTCGCCAGCGCCGCGGCGCGGCCGGGGTCGGGCAGCGCGACCTCGGCGACCGCGGTGCGGGTGAGGTCGAGGGTGCGGCCCTGCCGGGACCGCAGCCCGAACTCCAGGATCGTCTGGAACGCGAGCCGCTCCCCGATCAGGTTCCACGCGGCGGGGGTGCCGCTGGTGGTCTCGGCGAGGATCGCGTCCACCTCGGGGCGTTCGTGCAGGTCCGGCGGGACGACCGCGGGCAGCACCCCGGACTGGCTCGCCGCCGCCGCCAGATCCCCGATCACCTCGTTCAGCGGCGCGCCCCTCCCGAGCTCCAGCCGCGAACTGATCAGCCGCCGCAGCGAGAACGCGTACGACCGGTTCGCCACGAACCCGGCCCGGTGCGCCGCGTCCTGCACGGAGTCGTTGAACAGCAGCGTCTTCCGCCGGCGCGGGTCGGCGGACAGCTGCGGGCCCGCCATCAGCTGCGTGACCGTCACCGCCGCCAGCGACGCCAGCCCCGCGCCGAGGTACCGGATGCCCTGGTCCATCGCGCACGCCGGGCACCGGTCCTGTTTCGCGGCGTTCTCGGCCGCCTCGTCGTGCACGATGTCGGTGAGGACGAACACGCCGTCGCCGATGGCGCCGTACCGGTGCAGCACCGGATCGAACGTCTTCACCCCGTCCCCGGTGAGGATCGCGAGGCCGCGCACCCTCGCCTCGACCTCCGCCTTCGTCGCCGCGATCAGCGGACGGACCCGCTTCTTCTCCGGCCCGGTGGACGCCCGGTAGATCCGCTCCGGGACGGTGACGAGGTCGCCCGGGTCACGCTGCGGCGAGAACGCCGTCCACCCGGACCGTCCGCAATGCCGGCAGTAGACCGCCGGGAGCATCGTCTTGCCGAAGTGGTCGAAGCCCGAGTCGGCCTCCAGGACCGGCGGCTCCCCGATCCACGCGAACGCGGCCCTGTCGTCCACCATCCGCAGCAGCCGCGACACCGCCCGCACCCACAGATGCGTCTCCACCAGCAGGAAAGGCGTCTCGGGGGCGTCGGCCTCGGGATCGCGGGCCGCGGAGATCAGCGCCACGAACCGCGCCAGCGCCTTCGCCGCCGTGGACGGGTTGTCGCGGATGGACACACCCCACGAGTACGCGCCCATCTTCGGCAGCAGCTTCAGCATCTGCTCGGGCGTCAGCGGGTCCCCGTCCTTGAGCAGCTCCAGGACGGCCCGGGTGAGGATGTGCCGCTTCAGCACCTCGGCGAGCTGCGTCGGCGTCAGGCCGTCGCGGCCGGTGACCGCGCGCTGGATGCGGGTCAGCGCATCCGGGTCGTGGATCGGGTCGCCGCACGTGATGAGGTCGTCCGGGGACGGCAGCGGAAGCCCGTAGTCGAGTTCGCCGAGGAACTCGTCGACGGTGCACCGGTCCTCCCCGATCACCGCGTCTTCCGAGAACGGTGTCCCGAACACCTCCCGCGCCGCCGCCCGGATCTCCGCGCCGTCGCCGCCCTCGCCCAGCGTCGCGGACGTCGCGACCGGGCAGATGTCCCCCAGCGGCCTGCCCGGCTCGGCCTTGCCGGTGACGGCCGCCAGCCGGCGCAGCAGCATCGCCACATCGGTGCCCTGCGCACCGTCGTAGGTGTGGAACTCGTCCACGACCACGTAGGCGGGGTTCGCGTCCTTCCACAGCGGGACGTCGTCGCCGCGCTGGAGGAGCAGGTCCAGCATCTTGTAGTTCGTGATCAGGATGTCGGGCGGGTTCCGGCGGATCTCCGCCCGGTCCGTCATCACCCGCGGATACCCGACCTCCGGCGTGTCCCCGATGTAGAGGCCCGCGGTGACCTGCTCCAGGCCGTGCTTGTGGAGGTAGTCGTTGAGCCGGTTCGCCTGGTCGGTGGCGAGCGCGTTCATCGGATACAGCAGGACGGCCTTGATGCCGCCCCGCCCCTTCGACCGCTCCCGCCGGCAGTGATCCAGGACGGGGATCAGGAACGACTCGGTCTTACCGGACCCGGTCCCCGTCGTGATCAGCGTCGGCTTCGCCGGGCCGTGCAGGGTGCTGAGCCGCTCAAAAGCCTTCGCCTGATGCCGGTGCGGACGGAAATCCAGCCTGTGCCACTCAAGGCAGTCCTGCCAGCCGGACTCCGCCTTCCGGAACGGCGTCCGGATCCGCAGGTAGGGGCCCCGGAAGATGCCCTGCACCGGGTCGTTCAGGAACCGCTGCAGCGCCTCCCGCGCCGACGGGTCGCTGAGTGCGAACGTCGTGGACAGGTACTGGGTCAGGTTCTCCCGGAGCTCCTCCGCGGCCAGCGTCGGCTTCACGTCTCAGCGCCTCCGGAGTCATCGGAACCTAAAGGAAGAGCAGTGGCGCCTGCCCAGCAGGCACCCAGTGCCCAGCCATGTGCACCGAGAAGACCCTGCAGCATTGCGCGACTCTACTGGCTCCATACGACTTTATGCCGCTGCAGACGGCCGGCCGTCCAACGTCGGTCAGGAGCATGTGAGGGTATAGCGGGCGAGGATGACGTCGGCGGGTTGTCACGGCGGATGGTGTTGGCACCGACGAGCCGCGCACAGGGGCAGCGGATGGAGAGATATCCCCCACGCCCACCAGGATGGTGCTGTCTTCGGATCAGACGTAGGGGACGTCCGGCTCCGCAGGGGTGACGAGCGAGATTTCTATGGCCAGCACGCCGAGGGCTTCCTTTTCGGGGCCGTAGATGCGGCGGATGTTGGCGAGTTGCTGGTCACGTGGGCTGTCGGGGTTGACGTGGGACGGCCCTTCCGCGTCGAACATCTCCTCGAATGAGGAGTAACGGGCGACCCTTTTGACCTGAGTCAGGACGTCGTCTCGGCCGCATATGAAGCGGATGTGGTCACCCGCCTTCAGTTTCCGCAGGTTGGGGTACTGCACGCGGATCTCGATGGTCTTGCGGCCGGCCGCGACCAGGTCGAAGTAACGGCGGTAGAGATTCATCTCGCGGGCTCGTACGCCCAGTTCCGCCGGAGGACGAGCGGTCATGACGCGGTCCAGTTCGTGGGTCGTGTAGCTGCGGTAGAAGTGTTTGGGGTCGGCGAGCATCTTGCCGACGAGCCAGACGAGTGCGTCGACGTAGGAGTCGGTCGTGCCCGGCCATTCGGTGATGTCCAGCATCCAGTCCCGCGTCCCAGGCGGCGGCGGCACTTTTCCTTCTCTGATGAGCGACTTGGACAGTTTGGCCCCCGCATCGGTCAGAACCATGGGGGTGAAGATCCGAGGCGGCGGTGCCAGGCCGGGGAGCTGGGCGAAAGCCTCGTCGACGAGCTGGCAGCCGTAGGCCCAGTCGCCCCCTTTGACCATCACGGAAAGATTGACGTGGTCGCGTGCCGCCATCCGCTCTTTGACGAGGTTCCGGTAGAGGGTCGGGAGGTCGAGGTAGGCACCGGTGTCGGCTGTGACGGCGACCTCGTAGTCGCCATGGTCGGTGCATACTGCGGCGAAATCCGCACCGCCCGAGCCGGTGCGCAGTAGCCGTGTGCGTTCGCCTCTTTTCTCGGCCCACCCGCACTGCGGGCATGGGAGACGCAGGTGGACGTGGCCGTGGGATGGGGCGAGCGGCCAGCGAATCTGCTCCAGGCGGCCAAGGGTTGCGAGGAACTCATGCCGGAACGCGGGGACGGTCTGCCGGCTGCTGTACGTCTCGATCTCGTAGTCGACGCCGGTCGCGTCCGCCAAAGAGTCGAACATGCCCCGGTAGTACTTGCCGATCAGGTCACCGACGGCGGCCTCGCCGAGAGCGTGGGCGTAAGTCTGCTGGTAGGCGTGATGAGTCTCGGGATCCAGGCGGATGTCATAGGGCGCATTGTCCAGAGCACCGAAGCGGACGATCGTGTCCACGTTGAAGGTGCGCTTGGTGGCCTTCGCGAGCAGGAACGCCGCCGTGTGCACCAACGAGGTGCCAAGATGTGGCGCCCCGTTGATCTGGGTACCGACACAGAATGTGACCCTGTCGGGATTCGTGGCCTGCAGGCGGGGCCGGACCATGTCGACGCTGCGCAGCATCGCGTTGGCCAGGACATTGTTCGGGCTGATGATCTCCACGGGGTCGTTGTGGCCGTTCATCACCTTGCGGCCTTTCCGTCAGGTGGTGGGGACGGGAAGCTGGGCGAGGATGAAATCGACACGGCGTGCGGGCTCATCGGCGGGGACGAAGATCGGCCGGTATCCGGCGTCATAGTAACCCTGCGTGATCAGCTCGTGGACGCGGCGGATCTCTCGTTCCTTGGCCCACACCAAGTCGTCCTCGGAGTCGAAGTCATCCAGCGGGTCCAGTACGAACACTGCGTCGTACCGGTAGATCCGGGACGCTTCCTCTAGTTCCGGATAAGGGCCGAGTCCGAAGAACGCATCCCATCCGTACCCATCGGGGATGCCGCGGTTGTAGAACCTCAACCCGGCCTTGTGGCCGCAGTACTCCTCGATGAACGCCGCCAGAACGTCGCGGGAGTAGGCGCGCCTGTCTCCCACCTGCAGGTGGCGGCCGAGCCTGTTGCGGTGCTCCCGATAGATCTCCCGGGCGGCCTCACGCTCACTGCAGGGAATACCGCGCTCATGGAGTTCGGTGATGACCGCCTCTTTGCCGGCGGACGGTCCTCCTGTGACGACATACCGCCGAGGTGCCGTATTCGGGTTCAACAGCCGATCAAGACTCATGAGTGCGTCCTCGTTCCTTGTCCGGGCCGACATCGCGGCCTGTCAGCGATCGTCGCCAGGCGACGGCGAGGTCGGCGCCCTCGGCGGCCGCCAGTAGCCGGGTCGTGAAGTCGGCACGGCCCTCTGCGGGATCGGCGACCCCAGAGAGCAGGAGTTCTTGGGCGGGAGTGAGGGTGGGAGTCCACCCTGCCGATGCGGCGATCTCGCCAGGACCGAGCGCGGTGGCGGCGTGCAACAGCGCCGAGCCGTAGGCGGCTTGGTAACGCCGCGTCGCGTGCAATACCAGGGCCTGACGCCACAGCGCGGCATCAGCGGCGTCAGCCAGTTCGGATCCAGCGGCGTCCATGCTGACCAACTGAGCGACCCTGAGCAATTCGGCACGTAGCAAGTAGACGGCACCCCAAAGGGCCGCCAGGGCATGCTGATGTTCGGCGGCCTCCCAGGCGAAGACGTCGGCGGGCAGATTCGGCCGCCTGGCAGCGGGGTGCAGCCTGGGTGGCGCGGCATGCCGGGTGGCGAGTTCTTCGGTGTCGCGGCGCAACTGCCAGATGACGAGGTCCAACAGCTTCGGCTCGATCCGCTTGCGGAAGTGGTGCACCTCGTAGCCGGCCGCCGCAGCGGCCACCTCCCGCCGGGAGGTGAGTGTGGTGCCCGACGTCGAGTCGTCCATACCGAACAGCAACCGAGCGGGCTTGGCGAGCTCCGCGTTGCCGAACCGGCTCAGCTGCTCCCGAAGGAGGCCGTCCAGCGCGTGTGCCAGGCTGGAGCGATCATCAGCGTCCAGTGCCCGCACCTTCACGCCTCGTAGGCCGAGCAGGGCGGGACCGCACTGCTGCACTCTGACGGGAAGCCCGGCGCGCAGCAGCCTTCGCATCTCGCTCCGCAACGCCTCGTCCGTCGCGGTCCCCAGCTCGTTCACGGCATCAGTATCGCATCCATGCCCAGAAAAGGCCCACTATGGAGCCCAGATAATGCCCAACCTTCCCGCAGTGCTGACGATCTTGTTAGTGCAGGGGATGGACTGCTTCGTCCTACGCGACGGCATCGGCTGATCGGTACCCGTCCAGACAGGGGACGCCAAGGTTCGTTCTACGACCACGCGCCCAGCACACCAGAGATGACGAGAGCCGCAACATCAACAACGCCGTCGTCCTGTTCACCTTGCTCACCGTCCCGGCCAGCATCGCCCTAGCGCTCCTCCAGGTGCTCGGCTCCAAGGCCCCGTGGCTCTTCGGCACCGTGCTCGCGATATTCGCCGTCCTGACAGGCTTCCTCATGCTCACCCGCCCGGCTCGCCTGGTCCTCCGCAGCATCCGACACCGCCTGTCCATGCGACCCGCACACCCACCACGCCGCCCTGCAACCCGCGTCTTTCCACGCATGGAACCCCGCCCAACGAGAGGCCGGCCCCAAGACGAGCCGTCGGAGTCCCGCCTCGGGGCCAGTGCGACTCGCTAC
>NZ_BCQQ01000049.1 GCF_001552155.1 Actinomadura formosensis NBRC 14204
GTGGCCGACGGGATGAGCAAGGCGCTTCCGACAGCGAAGGCGCCGAGGGCGAGGGCCGTGGTGACCGTCTCGCCGAACCGGTTCACCGCGCGGCCGGCGACCGGGCCGGACAGCACCGAGCCCAGGCCCTGGACGGTCATGAGCACGCCGAAGAAGGTGGGCGAACGGTCCAGGCCGTCGCCGATCACCGCGAAGAGCAACGACTCGAAGATCCCCCAGACGGCCATCGCGACGGAGATGGCGATGAGCATCCGCCGGAGTTCGGCCCGTCCCACCAGGTACCGGAATCCCGTCGCGACCTCCGCTCTCCAGGAGGACTGCTCGGTGCGCCGGGGAGGCCGCTCCTTCAGCCGCATCAGCAGCAGGGCGGCGGCGGCGATCAGGAAGGTCGCGCAGTCCAGCGTGATCACCGACTCGGCACCCCAGGCGGAGAACATGCCCGCTCCGATCAGCGGGGTGATCAGGCGCAGGGCCTGGCGGCAGGTCTGCAGCAGGGCGTTGGCGTCGGGCAACTGGTCGTCCGACAGGAAGGCCGGCATGAGCGCCGTCTGGCCGGCGTCGAAGAGGCTGTTGAACGAGCCGTAGACGAACAGCACGACATAGACGAGCCACAGATCGGATTCGTCGCCGACCGCGAGCAGCGCCAGAATGTACACGGCGCTGAAGAGATTGGCGGCGATCAGCAGCGGACGGCGCCGGACCCGGTCGATCAGATGGCCCCACAGCGGACCCATCAGGGTGCCGGCCATGAACGCGAAGAAGACCAGGCCAGCCTGGGCGTTGCTGCCGGTGATGACCTTCACCCAGACGCCGATCGCAAGCCAGAGCGAACTGCTGCCCGTGATGGAGAGGCACTGGGCCATAATATAGAGCAGGGCATTGCGGTTGCGAAAGACTTCCCGCATGGAATCTGACCTTCATTGTCAGAGGCGATTCGCCTGTAGTGGATGATCCTGATTACCGGAGCGCAATTCCAGCCGTGCTGGAACTGAAAAATATGGATCACGACAGCCCGGAAAAGACTCTATGACTCCACTCCGACTTTCTGCTGTCAGGGGCGTTCTACGCTATCACACCACCGCGCCCATCCCGCGGCGCAGCTCGTCCTTGAGTGTTTCGGGCGCGGAAATGAACCGGTAATGGCCGCCCTCAAGTTCCCGGAAGGCGACCTCGCCGCATTCGCTCCAGCCGCCCATCAGCACGCCGGGCACCTCCTTGTCTTCCCGCCAGCTCAGCGCGGTGATGGGAACGGGCAGGACAGTCGGCTCGGCGGGCTTGTAGCGACGGTTCGCCGCGATGTCCGCGAGGAGAGTGCCCATGGCCACATCGATGATATCGGGACGCGGATTCCCGCCCATCTCGGTGATCAGCAGGGAAAGCTCGTCCGCGAGCTGCTCATCGGTCATGTCGAGGAATCTCCCATGCGGGCCCTGGTGCGGAGCGACCTGCGAGGAGACGAACAGCCGGGTGGGCAGCGGCAGCCCTCTTCCCAGCAATTGGACCGTGACCTCGTACCCGACCAGCGAGGACGCGCAGTGCCCGAAGAAGGCGAAGGGCCGGTCGAGGTAGGGCAGCAGTTGCGGGATGAGCGCCTCGGCGAGTTCCTCGTAGGTGTCGAAGGCGGGCTCGCGCAGCCGGTTCTCCCTGCCGGGCGGTTGTACCGCGCACATTTCGACGCCGTGCATGACTTCGGGCCACTGCCGGTACATGCTCGCGCCGCACCCGGAGTAAGGCAGGCAGAACACGTAGGCGTGAGAGTTTGGTTTGGGTTCGCGGGCGAACCAGCGGTTTCTGACAGCGGCCACGGCGCTCTCCGCCTCTCTATTCGGACCGGCCGGCGGCGTCCGGCCGGACGCTCATCTTCATGGGAAGGCGTTTGATCCCCGCGACGAAGTTCGAGGCCAGATGCTGTCCGGGTTCGAGTTGCTCGAAGTCGCAGAAGGTACCGAGCAGCTCGGTGAACAGGATGCGCAGGGAGAGCCGCGCGACGGTGTGGCCGATGCAGTAGTGCGGGCCGATACCGAAGGCCACATGGCGGTTGGGACGGCGCGTGATGTCGAATTCGAACGAGCGCTGGAAGACGTCCTCGTCGCGGTTCACGGAACCGAGCCAGACCACGACCGCGTCGCCGGAGCGGATCGACTTGCCGCGCATCTCCACGTCGCGGACGGCATACCGCATGAAGTGGTTGGCCGGCGACGCCCAGCGCAGCGCCTCCTCGGTCCCGGTACTGATGAACCGCGGGTTCGCACTCCATTTCTGGGCCAGCTCGGGTGAGGCCAGCATCTGCTCCATGGCGGCGATCGGCGGGAAAGGTGTGGTGACATTGGCGCCGAGCAGCAGGCTGTAGCAGTTGGAGAGCACCTCTCCCAGGGTCAGGTTCTCTCCTTCGACTTCCATCGTGAGCAGGGTGCTGATGAGGTCTTCTCCTGTATTTTTCCGGCGCGCGCTGACCATGTCCTGGAAATAGCTGAACAGTTCTCGGTGCGCGGTCTGGAGTGTGGCCTCCGGACCACCGGGACCGACGTAGTCGTTGTCGTCGGGACATACCGCGGCCATGGTCAGGGAGGCCAGCCGGTCCCAGTCCTCCTCGGGGAGCGCCATCATCGTCCCGGTCACCGCCATGGGCAGCTTGATCATCGCCTGTGCGAAGTCGAACGGCTCGCCGGTGGCGCCGGGCGCCAATATCTTCTTCACCTGTTCCTGAATCCGCCCGGCATAGCGCTCGACGTTCTTCTTCGCCAGGACCCGCTGCAGCGGCTCGCGCATGCGGGTGTGGCGCGGCGGGTCGGTCGCGGCCATCTGCTTGCCGCCCGCTGGATCATCCTTGCCGAGCAGGTTGAGCAAAGTGCCGCGCTGCGAGGTGAAGGCGGTGTGGTCTCGCAGCACGAAGTCCGCGTCGTCGAGTTTCGTGACGGACCAGAATCCGATGTCGCTGGCCACCTGATGCCAGTGGACGGGGTCGTTGGCCCTCATGTACCGCCATACGGTGTGCGGGTTCCCGGTCTGCTGCCAGAACGGGTCGATCATGTCGACCGCGTCGAGGTCGACGGCCGCGTCAGTGTTCGGTGCCGACATTCTCATCCTTGTGAGCCACCTTCGTTGTGCTCGGTCGTGCCCTGGGTCTGCGCGACGATCTGTGCCGCGAGTTCGCGCACCGTCGGGTTGAGATACAGCGTCCGCGCCGGGATCAGGATGCCGAAATCGTGCTGTACCGCGTCGAGGAGCTCCGCGGCGACCAGCGAGTGTCCGCCGAGGTCGAAGAAGTCGTCGTCGATGCCGACGTGCTCAGTCCTGAGGTATTGGGCCCACAGGCGGGTCAGCCGCGGTTCGGGCCGCCGGGAAGAGGCGTTCTCCAGGACGCCCGTCGCCGTCTCCGATTGGAGGGGATCGGCTTCGTCCGTTCTCTCCAGGGCCGCGAGGCGGTCATGGTCGATCTTGCCGGTGGGGCCGAGCGGGAAGGCGTCGACCAGCGTGATCGTGGCCGGGACCATGTAGGGCATGAGCGTCCGCGCGACACGGCCGCGGAGCCCGGCGGCCGCCCGGGCCGAGCACGGCGCGGCGCCGGCCGGGACCGCGAACGCGGCGAGCCGGACGTCGCCGTCCGCGCCGCGCCGCGCCATGACGAGCGCCTCGCGCACCTCACCGGTCCTGAGCAGCGCGGCTTCGATCTCCGCCGGTTCAACGCGATAGCCGCGAATCTTGATCTGCCGGTCGACGCGGCCGAGGAACTCCAGGTCCCCGCCGGCCGTCCACCGTCCCAGGTCGCCGGTGGCGTACATGCGCCCGCCGGGACCCGGGGAGTGCGGGTCGGGGACGAACCGTTCGGCGGTGGCCGCCGGAGCGTTGAAGTACCCCCGGGCCAGGCCGTCGCCGGACGCGTAGATCTGGCCGGTCTCCCCGGGTCCGCACACGGTGAGGTCGTCGCGCAGGAGCTGGACGCGGGTACCGCTGATGGCTCGTCCGATCGGCAGCGCCTCCAGGTCCTCGGCCGGCGGGTCCAGCGTCGTCCAGCAGGTGGTGAACGTGGTGTTCTCGGTCGGCCCGTAGCCGTTGGTGAAGGTCATTCCGGGATGCCGGTCGAGCACCATGCGCACGTGCCGCGGCGAGACCACGTCGCCGCCGACGAGGAGGTGGCGCACCGAGCCGAGCGCGTCCAGGTGCCGGTCGGCGAACCTGCTGAACAGGCCCGCCGACAGCCAGAGGACGGTGACGCGCCGCTCGGCCAGCGTCGCCGCGAGTTCGGCGAGGTCCAGCGGGCCGGGCGGCATCACGACGAGCCGGGAGCCGGTGGTCAGCGGCGCCCAGATCTCCAGGGTCGAGGCGTCGAACGCCACCGGCGCCAACTGCAGGAAGGTGTCCTCGGGGCGAAACCGGCACCAGTCCGGATCGCGCACCAGGCGGACCACCGCGTCGTGCGGTACGCAGACGCCCTTGGGCTCGCCGGTGGAGCCGGAGGTGAAGCTGACGTAGGCGAGCCGGCCCCCGAAGGCCGCCGGCGCGGCGCGAACGCGGGCGCCGTTCTCGGCGGGCGGCCGTCCAGCGTCGGCGGGGGCGTCGAGCGGGATCACGGTGTCGTAGCCGTCCAGCAGGGCGGACGCGCCGCCCGGGCTGAACGCGGCCCGGCGCTGGACGTCCTTCAGCATCAGCGTGGCCCGGCTCGCCGGCAGCTCGGGTTCGAGAGCGAGATAGGCGGCGGACGCGGTGAGGACGCCGAGCAGTGTGACCACCAGGCCGACGCAGCGTTCGGCCACGACGGGCACCACGTCGTCCGGCTGCACGCCGAGTTCACCGAGCCGCGCGGCGACCTGTCCCGCGCTCTCGACCAGCTCCGCGTAGGTGATCGCCTCGGAGCCGCAGGACACGGCTATGGCGTCAGGTGTGCGGGCGGCCTGCTCGGCCACGAGTTCATGAACGCCCGTGGCCGTCCGGCCCGGGCCGGGCTCAGGTGGCCGCGCAGCGAGATGCCGAGTTTCTCCATGCACCCTTCCACTCCCATCTCTTGCGCTTCTCAGATCCTCTTCATCGCCCTTCGGCGCTCCTGCCCAGGAGTGCGGCGGTCTCCTCCGCCGACATGGCGCGAAGGCGCGCCAGCGCGCGGCGCAGTTCCTCCGGCCGGGCGCGCTTCATCTGCCGCTCCACGACGAGCCGGGCGATTCCTCTGGCGGTGGTGTGCCTGACGAGCAGGTCCGCGGGATCCAGCTCGACGCCGAAGCTCTCGCGGATGCCGGCGATGATCTGGATGGCGAGCAGCGAATGGCCGCCGAGCTCGTAGAAGTCGTCGTCAGCGCCGACGGCGTCCACGCTCAGGTGGACGGAGAAGAGCCGCACGACCCGCTGCTCGACCGGGTTCGACGGAGGCGCGGGCGCGCGCTTCCCGCCCGGGCGCGCGGACGCGAAGTCCGGCAGGTCGGAGTAGGAGACCTTCCCGGTGGAGCCCAAGGGCAGTTCCGGCAGGAACATGTACTCCACCGGGACCATGTGGCGGGGAAGCTTGGCGAACAGGTAGGCGCGCACGTCGGCGACCGAAGGCTCGGCCTGGTCGCAGACGATGTAGGCCCCGATCCGGACGCCGCCGCGGTCGTCGCTGACACCGCGAACGGCGCAGGACGCGACGGCGGGATGTCCGTTGAGGACGCTTTCGATCTCGTCCGGCTCGACCCGCTGTCCGCGGATCTTGAGCTGGCGGTCGGCACGGCCCAGGTACTCCAGGTTCCCGTCCGGCCGCCATCGGGCCACGTCGCCCGTGCGGTAGATCCGCGCGCCCGCCTCGAACGGATGCGGCAGGAACACCTCCGCGGTCGCGCCCGGACGGCCCAGATAGCCGAGCGCGAGGCAGACGCCCGAGATGTAGAGGTCGCCGGCCGTGCCGGCCGGAACCGGGTTGAGCGAGCCGTCGAGGACGTAGACGCGCGCACCGGGCAGCGCACGCCCGATGGGGACGCGCCCGCCGCCGGCTCCGGGCTCGACCTGGTGCGCGGTGACCGCGATCGCCGCCTCGGCGGGACCGTAGTGGTTGTGCAGCCTGCTTCCGATCAGCACCCGCTCGAACTTCGCGGCCACGTCGGCGGGGAGCTGCTCGCCGATGCAGATCACGTCGCGCAGGGTCCCGGCGCACGTCCCGGCGTCCTGGTGGGAGAGGAACAACCGCAGCGTGGACGGCACGAACGTGCACGTGGTCACCCGCTCAGCGGAGATCAGCTGAGCCAGGTACTCCGGTTCCTGGATCCGGGACGCCCGCGGCAGCACGAGCTTCCTGCCGCTCACCAGCGGCCACAGCAGCTCGCCGACCGACACGTCGAACGCGATCGGCGTGTTGTGCAGCACGGCGCCGTCAGGGTCGTCGCCGAAGAGGCCGGTCAGCCCGGCCAGATAATTGGCGAGGCCCCGGTGCGTGTTCACCACGCCCTTCGGAGTACCGGTCGATCCGGAGGTGAAGATGACGTACGCGGGGCTGTCGGGGTGCGCGGTGCTCGGCAGCGGATCCGCCGCGTTCCGTGCGATGGCGTCGGCCGCGGCCTCCAGGTCGACGACCGGAACCCCGGCTTGTGCGGCCCCTTCACGCCAGCTCTGCGGGGCGCCGGGCTCGGCGAGAGTGCCCGCCGACGTCAGGACCACGGCGGGACGCGCGTCGCGGACGACGGTTTCGAGCCGCTCGGCCGGATACTGCGGGTCGAGCGGAAGGTAGGCGGCCCCGGCCTTGAGGACGGCCAGCGCGGCCGTCGGCAGCAGGAGGGAGCGGTTCAGGTGGACGCCCACGATGTCGCCCGGCCGTACGCCGAGGCCGAGCAGATGCCGCGCCAGCCGATTGGCGTCCTCGTCGAGCCGCCGGTAGCTGATCGCCGCGTCGCCGAAGACGGCGGCCGTTGCGTCGGGTGCGGCCGCCACGCGGCGTCCGAACTGGACGTCGACGCAGCCGTCGAAGACGGCCGCACCGCGGGCGCCGCTCAGCTCGTAGACGATCCGGTCCCGCTCCGAAGCCTCGACCGCGGTCAGCGCCGAGAGCCGTTCGGCGGGCGCGGCCACCGCCGCCGTCAGGACGCCGAGCAGACTCGTCCGCAGGGACTGCGCGGAGATCTCGCCGAACAGCGCGGTCGAGTACGACATGTTGCCCGACAGGCCGCCCGTCCCGGTCTCGGTCAGGTGAACCGCCAAGTCGCAGATGGTCGCCGGCAGATCCGAGACGAAGGGCTCCGCGAGCAGGCCGCGTTGGTTCCATGGCTCCAGGTCGTGGCCGTTGTAGATGAGCATGGCGCGGATCAGCGTGTCCTGGCGCGTTCCGGTCCGCGCGGCGCGTTCGTGGACGATCTGCTCGAACGGTGTAGCGGCGTGCCTGTACGCGCTCAGCGCGGCCGTCCGGACCCGGGCGAGCAGGTCCAGGTACGTCGGGTCGCCGGAGGTGTCCACGACGAGGGGCAAGGTGTTGACGTTGTAGCCGACCTCGTCGTCGCCCGGTGCCCGCAGCGAGTACGGGATGCCGACGACGAACCGGTCCTGGCCGCTGCGGCGGGACAGCATGGCGGCGAAACCGGCGAGGAAGACCATGAACGGCGTGACCCCGGCGGTCCGCGCGAGGCGGCGCACGCCGTCCATCAGGTCCGTGCCGATCGGGAGCGGCAGCCGGTCGCCCGCGTGGGACCGCTCGGCGGTCCGAGGCGTGTCGGTCGGCAGGTTCAGGTCCGGGACGCCGTCCAGGGTCTGCGCCCAGTAGTCGAGGCCCGTCCGCGGGGTGGCGTCGTCGTCGCCTGTCCGGGTTCTGGCGGACGCCGGGCCGTCCGCTGCGACGGGACGGCCCGGCGATGCGGAACCGGCGTCCGCGCCTTGGGCGGCCAGTTCGTATTCGTGTTCCATCTGGCGGACGATCCGGCTGACCGACCAGCCGTCCACGGCGATGTGGTGGAAGACGACGCAGAGCACGTGCTCGTCCTCGGCGAGCCGCGCGAGGGCGTACCTGAAAGGCTCCTCCCGCCCCAGGTCGAAGGGCCGCAGCGCCAGCCGCTCGCACCAGGCCGTCACCGACTTCTCGTCCGCGGTGCCGTCGTCGCCGGACAGGTCGACGGGCTCCAAGGGCCGCTCGGTCCACGGGCGCACGACGCGCTGGAGGACGGCTTTCCCGGTGTCGGCTCCGCTGAACTCGAAGGTGGTGCGCAAGGAGGGGTTGCGTCGGCGGATCGCGCCGAGAGCGCGGTCCAGCGCATCGAGATCGAGCCGGCCGCGGAACCGGATTCCTCCGGCCAGATGGTAGGCGGCCGATGCGCCGAGCCGGTTGAGCGTGAACAAGCGCTGCTGGCCCGGCGAGGCGGCGGCGTGCCGGCCGGTTTCGGCGCCGCCGCCGTCCTCCGGTGACCGGTCCGTGGCGGCGCCCGCGCCGGCGGCTTCCCCGATGCCCGTCCGTCCTCCGCGGCCCGCCGGTTCCCCGGCGACCCCGCGGAGGACGTCGCCGAGCGGATCCATGCTGAACAGAGCCTCGAACTCCAGCCTGAACCCGAACTCCGCGTCGAGGACGGCGAGCAGTTCGGCCGCGCGCAGCGAGTCGAGCCCCTGCGCCACGAGCGGGACGGAAAGCCTCAGCTCGGAGGCGTCCCGCAGCCGCAGGACGGCGGCCACCCGCGCCCGCAGCTCCTCGGCCCGCGCCGTGGACGCTCCGGCCGCGGACGTCCCGGCGGTCTTCAGCGAGGCGAGCACGGGCAGCTCTCCGGACAGGTAGCGCGCCTTGCACGCCGCCCGCCGCACCTTGCCGCTCGACGTGCGCGGCACCTTGCCGCCGCCCACGATGACCACGTCGGCCAGCCGCACCCCGGACTCGGTGGCCACCGCCCGGCTCACCGCGTCGAGAATGCCGTCCCGGTCGCGCGCTTCGGGTCCGGCCGCCTCGCAGACGAGCACCACCTGCTCGCCCGCCCCCGGCTCCTCGACACCGAATGCGATCAGGCGGTTGGGCCGCAGCGCGGGGTGGGCCTTCTGGGCGATCGCCTCCAGGTCCTGCGGGTACAGGTTGCGGCCGCGCACGACGATCAGATCTTTGCTCCGTCCGGCGATGTACACGTCGCCGTCGTGCTCGAACCCGAGGTCGCCCGTGCGCAGGAACGTCCGTTCGTCGCCGGCGAGGCGGGCGCGGAAGAGCCGGTCGGTGTCGGCTGGGCGTCCCCAGTAGCCGCGGGCGACCGTCGGGCCGTTGACCCATATCTCACCGACCGTGCCGGGCTCGACCGCGCGGCGCGTACGCGGGTCCACGATGAGGACGGAGTCGGGGTCCCGGACGTGACCGCAGGCCACCAGGGTCTGGACGGCGGACGAGTCGTCCTGGCGATCTTCGGGGGCTCCGGTGGTGGCGTGCGCCTCGACCGCTCGTCCGGCCGCGAGCGCGTCCTTGGCGAAGGCGGTCGCCCGCGCTCCCGTCCCGCGCTCCGGGCCGGTGACGAACAGCGTCGCCTCGGCCAGGCCGTAGCAAGGAAAGAACGCCGAGCCGTCGAACCCGCAGGCGGCGAAGCGCCGGGCGAAACGGCCGAGCGTCTCCGCGTGCACCGGCTCGGCGCCGACCAGCGCGTGGTGCCAGCGGCTGAGGTCCAGGTCGTCCAGCGCCTCGTCGGGGACGCGCCGCACGCATTCCTCGTAGGCGAACGTCGGCGCCGTCGAGATGGTGGTCCCCGTCCGGCTGATGGCCCTCAGCCAGGCGGCGGGGTCGCGGAGGAAGGCCATCGGCGGCATCAGCGCGCCGGGAAAGCCGCTGTAGAGCGGTTGCAGGATGCCGCCGATGAGGCCCATGTCGTGGTACGGCGGCAGCCAGCTCACGCTGCGGTCCTGCGGCCCGAGGCCGAACACGCGGGCCACGACCGCCGTGTTGTGCAGGAGGTGGCGGTGGTGGAGGACGACACCGCGCGGGGTCGCCGTGGAACCGGAGGTGTACTGCAGGAAGGCCACCGCATCCGCGTCCTCCGCGGGCCCGGTCCACAGGTCGGCGTCGGCGTCGCTTCCCTCGTCCGCGGCTGCCCGGGGCAGATGCGCGAACGCGGCGCCGGCCGGACCGTCCGGAAATTCCGGTGCGCCGCCGGAACCATGGACCACCAGGGCCGGGGTGCAGTCGCCGGCGATGCCCGCGACACGCTCGGCGTCCCGCGCGCCGCGGGGCGGGTACGCCGGCACCGCGATCAGGCCGGCGTACAGGCAGCCGAAGAAGGACTCGACGTACTCGCGTCCGGGCGGGCACAGCAGCAGGGCCCGCTCCCCGGGGTCGGCGCAGTCGCGGAACCGGACGGCCAGCGCACGGGCCCTGCGGTCGAGCTCCCGGTAGGTCACGGAATCCTCGGCGTCACCGGCACCGAGGAAGACGTAGGCGATGCCGTCCGGACGCTCCGCCGCACGGGCGCGCAGCAGCGACGGGAACCCGGCCGGCCCGTCCGCGGGTGGGCGGGTGGACGCGTCGGTGTCGAAATCGTGCTCAGCCATCGCCGCTCACTTTCGGGTTTCTCGGAGTGCGGGAGGGACGGTCGAGCCGGCGGATCCGTGAGCGTGCCGGCGGCGCCGCCGGTTCCGGCCGCCGCTCCTCGATGAAGCCGGCGACCGCGGCGATGGTCGAGGACTCGAAGAGGCGGGCCAGCGGCAGGTTCACCGAGAACCGCTCCTCGATGCGGTCCACGACCAGCGTGCCCAGCAGGGAGTGGCCGCCGAGCGCGAAGAAGTCCTCGTTCACCCCGATGTTCTCCAGGCCCAGCACCTCGGACCAGATGGCGGCCACCTCGCGCTCGGTCTCGTTGCGCGGCTCCTGCCGTGGCGCGTCCTCGGCGGGGGCCGGTGAGTGGGCCTGCGTCCTCGGCAGTTCGCCGACCGCGATCCGGTCGTCATCCAGCAGGGGCCAGTGCGTGACCACGGTGACCTCCGGGACGAGCGACTCGGGAAGCTCGTCGAGCAGGTGCGCCCGGACGCGCGGCACCGCCGCCCGGGCGGCGCGTGCGCGGAGCGGGTCGTTGGCCAGAGGCGCCGTCACGGTACTGGGCCTCCGGGCCTCGGCCCGCGCCCTCGGCGCGGTCGGCGCCGCGATGTGGTCGCCGGTGCGGGTGAAGCGGATGTCCAGGTGACCGGGCGGGCAGTCCGCGCGGAGCGTCTCATGCGCCGTCCATCCGCAGGAGCGCGCGATCTCGCGCACGGCGTGCACGTCCGGGACGGGCGCCGGCGTCTTGGCCATGGCGCGCAGCTCCGCGACGTCCGCGGCGCCCGCCTTCGCGCCGTTCCAGGCGGCCGTCTCGGCATGGATCCTGGCGTCGGGATAGTGACGCAGCAGGAGCGTGTCCCCGCCCGCCGCCGAGAGCAGGCCGCGCAGCGCCTCGTCGCCGGAGCAGCCGGTGTCCTTCCAGATGAGGGACTCATCGGCCCGGTGCGCGATCCCGCCGGCACGGCCGTCGGGCGTACCTTCGTCATCGTGCCGTCGTCTCTGGATGACGACGTCGTAGCGGAACTGGGCGAGTTCGTTGCGGCCCGTCTCGCGTTTCGGGAGCGGCTCGACGTGGGCGACGTCCGGCAGCACGTCGGCGAGTTGGAGGAAGTACTCGGGGGCGATGGCCAGCTCGTCCTCCTGCGTCGCCTGGCGCTCCACCAGGCTGACCAGCCTGGACGCCGGAGTCTCGGGCGGCAGCGTCTCCAGCAGCGTGGAGCAGTGCAGCACGTGGAGCATCGGCAGGCTGCGGACGTCGCCGACGAAGACCCGGCCGCCCGGCCGTGTGCGCCGTACCGCCTCGGAGAGGACGGTGAAAAGGTATTCGACGTCCGGGAAGTACTGCGCCAGCGAGTTGACGACGACGACGTCGAAGGCCGCGTCCGGGAAGTCGTCCAGCTCGTCGGCGGCCCGTTTGAAGAGCCGCAGGCCGGACGCCTTGAGCGCGAGGCGGCTCTGGTTCTGCCGCACGTAGTCGAGTGCGCGGTCGGACGCGTCCGTGGCGCTGTAGGAGGCGCAGCGCGGCGCGATCCTGAAGAGCAGCGGGCCGTTCCCGCAGCCGATCTCCAGTACGTCCTCCGGCTCGAAGGCCAGGATGCGGTTGACGGTGCCCGAGAGCCACGCCCGCATGTCCTCGGCGGACACGTAGCGTCCGGTGTAGGCGCTGTTCCAGCCCGTCAAGTTGAACTCCGGGACCTTGGCGGCGGTACGCGAGGAGTAGGTCTCGACGAACGAGGCCCGGCGCCGCGCGGCGAGGTCGTCCGTGTCCTCCCGCAACGAGACGTACAGTTTCGACCTCTCCTGGCCTCCGTCCGGCCCTGGCACGACGAGCGCCTGCTCCACCGACACGTCCGTCGCGATCACGCCGAGCACGTCGTCGGTGTGGGCGGACGCGTGCGACTCGGGAGCGAGCAGGTCCAGTTCTCCGCCGGGCAGGAGGCGGCCGCGGTCGCCCGTCGGCACCGCTGCCCGGTCTCCGCCCGGCCCGGTGGGGCCGCAGAGCGGCGGTGTCAGGTGGATGCGGCCCGCGACACCGACCGGAACGGCGTGCCCGTACCGGTCGAGGACGCGCAGTCCGACGCCCGGCAGGACCGGGCCGACCGGCACACCGCCGGAGGCCGTGCCCGTCCGTGCCGCGGCGCCGGAGCCGTCGTCGCACACCGGACGCGCGGCGACCGGGCCCGCGGCATCGTCGAGCATGTACGCGTGGATGAGCGACGCCTCCGGGAACCGCCGGTGGAAGCGCCCTGCCAGCGCGGGCGTGAGCCTGTCGCCGGTGACCACCGCGCGGCGCAGTGAGCCGCACCCTGCGCCCGTCCCGTCCACATGGTCGAGGAAGGCGGCCAGCGCGGCCGGTCCGAAACGGCAGACGGACACCCGGTGGCGCTCCACCAGAGACGCCAGGTACGCCGGGTCGTGCCGCCGGGCCGGATCCGTGATCACCACCGGCGCGCCGGACACCAGCGGCCGGATGAGCTCCAGCAGCGACGCGACCCTCCAGAACGGGGCACGGGACAGCACGGGCCCGCCCGCGTCCAGGACGGCATCGATGCGGTCGAGGGCCGCGGCGACCTCGCGGTGGCTGAGCATGGTGTGACGCGGCGGCCCGGGGCGTCCGGTGCTGCGCAGGACGATGGCACAGGCGTCCGGCGAGACCACGGCGGCGCCGTCCTCCGGCGGCCACGCCTCGCCGTCGCCGCTCTCTCCGGCAGCGCCCCCGTTGACGGCGAGCACGCCGGCGGAGTCCGTCACCCGGTGGCCGGCGGCGTCCCCGGTGAAGTCCGGCGGGGCCACGGCGCAGCCCGTTTTCCATACGCCGAGCAGCGCCGTGGCCAGATGGCGCGGTTGCGTCACGTCAACGCGGACGAAACCGCCGGGCCGTGCTCCGGCGGCGTGCAGACGTGCGGCGAGCGCGCGCGCCCGGGAGTCCAAGTCCCGGTAGGCGATCTCGTACCCGGTACCGGTGGCGGCGACCGCGTCCGGCGTCCGGCGAGCCTGCTGCTCGATCAGCTCGTGGAGCAGGGGTTCGGAGCGCGGCGCGACGGCCTGCTCCCGCGACGGCGCCGGAGCGGACTCGTCCTCGGCGACGAGACGGTGGCCGGAGATGGCGGCGTCGGGCCGCTGGACGCCCTGTTCGAGCACCCGCCGCAGCGCGTCGACGATGGCCTCGGCCAGTTCCGTGCTGAAGAGGTCGGTGGCGAAGTGCATGGCGCCGTCGAGCCGCCCGTCGGGGACGGGCGTGAACTCGAATTCCAGGTCGAACCTGGCCATGCCGGTCGGCGCCGTCGCCAGCTCCGCGGTCAGGCCGGGCAGCCGCAGTTCCGGGCGCGGCGTGTTGTGCAGGCCGATCATGTGGCGGATGAGCGGGGTCCGGGAGCGCGCGTCCCGTTCGGGGTTGACCGCCTGGACGATCCGTTCGAACGGCACGTCCTGGTTGGCGTACGCGGCGAGGCATGTCTCGCGCGCGTGCTCCACGAGCTGCCGGAAGGTCTGTCCTTCCCGCACCTTCAGGCGCAGCGGCAGCGCGTTGATGAAGCAGCCGAGCATCGCTTCGGTCTCGGGATGGTTCCGGTTGGCGACGGGCGTGCCGACGACGAAGTCGTCCTGTTCGGCCCAGCGGGAGGCGATCACGCTGAAGGCCGCCAGCAGTCCCATGAACAGGGTGCCGCGCACCGAGTCCGCCACCTGCCGCAGGTTCGCGACGAGGCCGGGGTCGAGTTCGAAGCCCAGCGTCTTCCCGTTCCAGGTACGGGCCGCCTGAGCGGAGAGGTCTCCGGGGAAGTTCAGCGGCCTGGCGCCGTCCAGCGCACCCTTCCAGAACTCCAGTTGACGGTCGGAGATGCCTCCGGCCTGCTCGCGTTGCCACAGCGCGAAGTCCGCGTACTGGAGGTCCGGTTCGGGCAGCGGTGACGGGGCGCCGCCGGTGTAGGCGGTGTACAGCACGCTGAACTCATGCAGCAGGACGCCGAGCGACCAGCCGTCCGCCGCGATGTGGTGCTGGCTGAGCAGGAGCAGGTGGTCGTCGTCGGCCAGGTGGAGCAGCACCGGCCGCAGCATCAGGTCGCGTTCCAGGTCGAACGGACGCCTGGCCTCCCGCGTCTTCGCCGCCCGCACGGCGGCGTCGCGGGAGCCGGGGTCGCCGCCGCGCAGGTCGTGGATCTCCAGCGGCAGGCTCGCCGCCGCGCGCACCACCTGCACGGGCTCGCCGTCGCGCAGCGCGTAGGTGGTCCGCATGACCTCGTGCCGCCGGACGATCTCGTCCATGGCGCGGCGCAGCGCGTCGACGTCGAGCCGCCCGCGCAGCCTCGCCGTGCCGACCACGTTGTAGAGGGCCGAGGTCGGATCGAGCTGGTTGAAGAACCAGATCCGCTGCTGGGCGTAGGACAGCGGCACCGCGTTCCGGTCCAGGTCCCTGACCGGACGCGGCCCGTGCGCCGGGGCGCTGCCGGGAAGGCGTTCCGCCAGCAGGGCGTCGAGCCGCTGCCGTTGCCCCGCGGTAAGGATGCCGATGTCCATTTCCCGATCCGCTCCTTTTGACCCTTGAGACTTGCTGCAGACAGGCCGAGACGGGACCGGAAAGGCCGCCTCGGCGCCGGTTCAGGAATCTCGTATCGCGCGGCGCAGACTGGCCGGCCGCATGTCCGTCCACTGCTCCTCGATATAGGCCAGGCATTCGTCCTTCGGGCGGGGCCGGCCGACGGCGTGCCACCCGGCGGGCAGTTCCATGCCGGCCCGCCAGATCGAGTACTGCTCTTCGTCGTTGATGACGACGTGATAGGCCGCTGACGATTCGTGTGATTCGTGCGCCATGGGGCTCCTTACCTTGCTTTATCGTGGGTCCGTTCCTGGTCATCCGTAAGATCGGGATCGGCCGCGGCGTTCCCGGCGGCGGGCGCCTCCGCGTCCGTGGTCTCCAGGACCTCGAGGATCACTCCGGCCACGACGTCGACGTCCATGTCCGCGCGCTCTCCCGCGGTCCGCATGTACCCGGCGAGCTCGCGGACCGTGCCGCAGCCGATCATGTCGGGGATCGACAGTGGGACGGCGAACATGTCCCGGAGCCGCGAAACGGTCTGCGTGGCGAGCAGTGAGTGCCCGCCGAGCAGGAAGAAGTCGTCCTGGACTCCGAGCCGCTCGATGCCGAGGACCGAACTCCACACGCCGCAGAGGACCCGCTCCAGGTCGTCCTTCGGCGGGACCAGCTCATGGTCCAGTGCGGAGCGGTCGGACTCGGGCAGGGGCAGGGACAGGGCCGACCTGTCCAGTTTCCCGTTCGGGAGCAGCGGCAGCCGGTCGACGATCACGAACGCGCTCGGCACCAGGTGCCCGGGCAGGCGGCGGCCGAGGAACGCGCGCAGTTCGCCGACGCCTGGCGCGGTGTCGCCCGCGACCGTCAGATGCGCGCAGAGCAGCGGCCGTCCCAGGGGGCCGGTCTGGACGGAGACGAACGGTTCGTCCACGGCGGGGTGCGCAGCCAGCGCGAACTCGATCTCCTGCGGCTCGATCCGCAGTCCGCGGATCTTCATCTGGTGGTCGATCCTGCCGAGGAACTCGACGGTGCCGTCCGAGCGGAACCGGACCAGGTCGCCCGTGGCGTACAGCCGGCCGCCGGGTTCGTTCGCGAACGGGTTGGGCACGAAACGCTCCGCGGTCAGCGCGGGCCTGCGCCAGTATCCGCGGCCGGGCGCGGCGCCGCCGACGTGCAACTGCCCCGGGACGCCTTCGGGCACCGGACGGCCCAGCCGGTCGAGGATGTACACCTCGTGATTGGGCAGAGGACGTCCCCAGGCCGTGTCCGCCCGCCCGGCCGCGTCCATGGTGACGTCGTAGGACAGCGTGCAGTACGAGCTTTCCGTCATCCCGGCCAGGTTGATGAGCCGCGCCCCGGGCACGAGGTCGCGCAGCCGCGCGGGCAGCGCGGGCGGTATCCGGTCGCCGCCCAGCCCGACCGACCGAAGCACCAGCGGCGGCGGGTCGGGCCGGCTCGTCCCGTAGCCGACCAGCAGGTCCAGGAACGCGGGTGCCGAGCTCCAGCAGGTGATCCGCTCGTCGTGGACCAGCCGGTACAGCCGCTCGGGATCGGTCGAGGTTTCCTGGCCGCAGACGACGACCGTGGCGCCGGCCGCGAGCGTGCCGAAGATCTCGTAGACCGACATGTCGTAGTTCAGCGAGGAGATGGCGAGCATCCGGTCCGCCGGCCGCGTCCCGTACACGTGGTCGAGGCCCTTCAGGGTGTTGGCCACGCGGCCGTGCTCGTTGACCGCGCCTTTCGGCATCCCGGTCGATCCCGACGTGTAGAGCATGTAGCAGGCGTTCGGCTCGCCGGCCGCGGCCGGCGGCCGGTCCGGCGGACGCTCGGCGATCAGCTCCTGCTCGGTGTCCAGGCAGAGCAGCGGCACCGGGCGGCCGTCCTCGGCGCGCAGCACCGGCCGCGGGCCGGACGCGCCGCCGTCCTCGGATGTCTCCGGCCGCAGGATCGAGGAGCGGGTGATGATCAGGGGCGTCCCGCTGTCGGCGGCCATGTAGGACAGCCGCGCCAACGGGTAGGACGGATCGAACGGAACGTAGACCGCACCGGCCTTGAGGATGGCCATCAGCGCGACGACGGCCTCCGCGCCGCGGGGCAGGCAGACCCCGACGAGGTCCTCCGTGCCGACACCGGACGCGCGCAGATGCCAGGCCAGCCGGTTGGCGCGCCGGTCGAGGTCGGCGTAGGTCAGCCGCTCCTCCGCGCAGACCAGCGCCTCGGCGTCCGGGCTCGCGTCGACGGCCCGTTCGAACAGCCCGTGGAGCGTCCCAGACGTGCGCGCGGCCTCCGGGTCCGATCCGCCGCTCCAGCGGGTCGCCAGCTCGGCGAGCCGTCCGGCCGAACCGATGGGCAGGTCGAACGCGGGCGACTCCGGCCGCTCCGCACCGGCCTCCAGGAGCACCTGGATCCCGTCGCGCATCGCGGCCACCACGGCCGGGTCGAGCAGCTCCGCGTTGAACTCGATGCGGCCGCCGACACCGCCCTTGGAGTCGACGGCGAGGTCGAGGCAGATGTCGAACTTGGTGGAGACGCTCGGATGGTCCAGCAGTTCCAGCGACAGGCCGCCGGGCAGTTCGAGCACCGGCATCGGCACGTTGCGCAGGGCCACCATCGCCTGCAGCAGCGGACCCGAGCCCAGCGCGTGCTCGGCGCGCAGATGGCGGACCATCTGGCCGAACGGGAGGGCCTGATGGTCCAGCGCCCCGACGCAGGCGTCCCTGACCCGGTCGATCACCTCTGCGAAGGTCGGGTCGCCGTCCAGGCGCAGCCGCAGCGGCAGCGTGTTGACGAACAGTCCGACGAGTTTCTCGGTCGCGGGGTGGTCGCGGCCCGCCACCGGCATCCCGATGAGCAGGTCGCGCTGCTCGGTCCAGCGGGCCAGGACGACCGCGACCGCAGCGACCAGCACCATGTACGGCGTCGCCCGCGCGGCGGTGGCGCGGCTCTCCACCAGCCCGGTGAGGTCCGGGCCGAAGTCCAGCGGGACGGACGACCCGCGCCACGATCCGGCCGTCGCGCCCGGCCGCCGCGCCGGCAGGTCGAGCACCGGGATGCGGTCGAACTGCTCACGCCAGTACGCGAGCAGGCCGCCGGTCCGCCGATCGTCGAGCGCGGCGCGCTGCCAGGCCGCATGGTCGGCGTACTGGACGGCGAGCGGCGCCGGCTCGGGCGCGCCGGGAATCGTCTCACGGGCATAGAACGCGGCCAGATCGCCCAGGAAGACGCCCATGGACCAGCCGTCCGCGACCAGATGGTGGAAGGTCACCAGAAGGACGTGGTCACCGCCGGGCAGGACCATCAGCCGGGCCCGCAGGAGCGGGCCTTCGGCGATGTCGAACGGCCGCTCGGCCTCCTCGCGGTGAGCGGCCGCCACCGCCGCGTCCGCGGCGTCCGCGCCGAGCGCGGAAAGATCGGTGACCGGCAGCGGGACCGCCGCCCGCTCCGCGACGCGGAGCCTCGGCCTCCCGTCGATGTCGGCGAAAGTGGTGCGCAGGCTCTCGTGCCGGTCGACCACGGCGGTGAGGGCCCGCTCCAGCGCGCCGGGTGACAGGTCGCCGCGAATCCTGATGCCGACGGGCATCACGTATGCGGTACTGCCTGGATTCTGCTGCTCCAGATACCACATGCCCTCCTGGGCGAAGGACGCCCGTGGGGCGGAACCGTCACTCGGCAGGCACGGAATTTCGTCGCTACGGCCGTTATCCGAAAGCTCCAGCGTCAGCAGGGCGCGCTGCTCGTCGGAGAGGCTTTCCAGATCGGCAAGTAGATCGGCGTTGACTTCTCCACCATCGGGCACTGTCGTCATCGCTGTCCCAAGAATCGATCGCCGGGTCCGCCACTGCTCTGTCAGGGTCCAGCGCGGCCCCGATGCGCTCAAGTCAGGCTTTTTCCGGACCCGGAGCGGATTGCACGCGGCCGGTGTCCCGACTCCAATGAAGTGGTCCGCGTAGATGTCCTCAAGACGTCTGCCCTTTAGCCCCAGCGACGAGGATCAGGCAACCATGCACAATACGGCCGGACCACGGGACGCGGATGGGCGTGCCGCCGACGGGCCGCTGTACCTGCCCCGCCGGTTCAACGGCCCGCGGGACAGCGCGCAGGGCGGTTACGCGTGCGGTCGCATCGCCGCGGCGACGGGACTGGACCAGCGGGCGGGCGTGGCGGTGACGTTGCTGCGTCCGCTGCCGCTGGACGCCGGCCTGGCCGTGCGCAGAGCGGGCAGGCGCTGGCACGTCTGGCATGGAGCCGACCTCGTCGCCAGCGCCGAGGCCGCGCCGTCGGACGGGCCGCCCGTACCGGCGCTGGGCGGTCACGACACGGTGGAGGGACCGGCCCCCGGCGGCGGGAGCCCGATCTTCGCGACCTGCTTCGTCTGCGGCACCGAGCGCACCGGGGACGACGGGCTGCGCCTGTCCGCACGGGCGGTGCGCGGCCGGCCGGACACGGTCGCCGTCACCTGGACGCCCGCGGCGGAGCACTGCGACGGCGAAGGGTTCGCGCGTTCCGAATTCCTGTGGGCAGCGCTCGACTGCCCGGGTGGCTGGGCGATTCCCGCCGAGCACCGGAAGCCGCTCGTCCTGAACAGGTTCAGGACGGCGGTGTACGTCCGCCCGCCGGCCGGCACGCGGATCCAGATCGTCGGCCGCCTGGACGGACGGGCGGAACGGACGGTTACGGTGAGCACCGCGGCCTACGCCGATGGCGTCCTGTGCGCCCGCGCCCGGGCTCAGTGGGTCATCGTGGACGCCGCTCAGTTCGGACCCGGCTGAGGTGGGCCGCCCCGCCCGGGGCGGCACCGTCCTGGCGCGGCATCCCCGGGGACGCCGCGGCCTTCCCGCTCTGGCCCGCCAGCACGCTCAACTCCCAGGACCACTCCCGCGCCAGCTCGCGGACGTCCTCCTCGGCGAGCACGCGCGACGCCCACTGCCAGGTCGCCGACAGGGCCGGGCCGGCCGCGAGGTTCTCGACCACGGCGGTGACCTGCAACGCGTGCGGCAGAGGCGTGTGCGCGCTGAGCCCGCTTCCCATGGCCGTGGTCAGCTCGACGTCCAAACCCCAGCCATCGGCTCCGGCGTCGCCGGAGCCGATCCGGCCGAGATGGTTGAACCCGATCTGCGGGCCGGGCGTCCTGGTCAGGACGCCCGCGGTCTCCGGATTGAGATACCGCAGAAGGCCGTACCGGATCCCGTTGTCCGGGATCGCGCGCAGTTGCCCGGCGACCCGGCGCACCGCGGCGGCGGCCTCGGAGCCCGCGTCCGTCCCGCCCGCGGGGTCGGCGCTCCCGGGATCCAGCGCGACGGGAAACGAGCTGGTGAACCAGCCGACCGTCCGCGACAGGTCGGCGCCCGCGACGATCTGCTCCTCACGGCCGTGGCGCTCGATCTGCAGAAGGACGGCGGACCCGTGCCCGCCCCGCCGGGCCCGCCATGCGCCGACGGCGCGGGCCAGGCCGGTGAGAAGCATCGCGTCCGGACCGGGCCGGCCGGCGGACGCCGGCGTGCCGGACAGCAGCGGCGCGGCCACCTCCGGAGGCACGGTCACGGTGAAGTATCGGGACGTGTCCTCGGTGTCCAGCGCAGGGTCCAGTTGGCGCGTGCCGAGCAGTGGGTCCGGCGTCCGGACGATGTCCTGCCAGATCCCCAGTTCGCGAAGGGCCGACGGCGATGTGGCGACGTCCGCCATGTCGTGCGCCCATTGCCGGAAGGACGTGCCGACGTCCTGCAACTCCCCCGGTTCGCCACCGCCGGTCGCGCCGTAGGCCAGGGCGAGATCCGGTAGCAGGATCCGCCATGACACCCCGTCGACGGCCAGGTGGTTCAGCATGATCATGAGACGGCCGGCGTCCTCACCCGCGTCGAACCACACGAGCCGGCCCATCCCGGCTTCGGGCGATTCGAGCCGCCGCCGGGCCCGCCGCGCCTGCTCGATGACCGACTCGCGCAGTCGCCGCGGGGGAAGGCCGGCCACGTCCGTCCGGGAGAACCAGTCCGCGGCGTGGACCGTCCCGGGTTCGGCGATCTCAGTCTGCCAGGTGCCCCCGTCCACGATCATGTTGGTCCGCAGCGCGTCATGGTGGTCGATGACGCGCTGGAGCGCACGGATCAGCCGTTCCTTGTCCAGGTGGGGCGGAACCTTCAGCACCATCGCCTGGCTGACCACGACTCCAGCCGTCCCCGACGCCGCGCCCAGTTCGGCCAGCCACGCCGCGGCCGGGGTGAGAGGCATCGGGCCCACCGGCGCGACGACGTCCGCGCGGGCCGCCGCCCCGTCCTCGGCGGCCGCCGCGAGCCTGGCGGCGGTGCGGTGGGTGAACACGTCCCGCGCGGAGATCGGCAGCCCGGCCGACCGGGCCGAGGACGCCAGCTGGATGGCGGTGATGCTGTCCCCGCCCATGGAGAAGAAGTCGTCCTCGGCGCCGGCCCGCTCGATGCCCGCCACTTCCGCGAACAGGCGGCACAACAACTCTTCCCGGGCGGTGGCGGGTGCGCGCGACGGCTTCCACGCCGGAGCCTCGATCTCCGCCAGCGCACGGCGGTCGATCTTGCCGCTGGACGTCATCGGCATGGCGGCGACGACGACCACGGCCGGGATCAGGAACTCGGGCAGGTTCGTGCCGATGAAGGCGCGCAGGGCCTCCGGATCGAGGTCGGCTCCGGGCACCGGGGCGGCATAGGCCACCAGCCGCTTCCCGCCGTTGCCGTCCCGGGAGAGCACGGCCGCCTGCGCCACGTCCGGATGGCTTGCGACGGCCTCCTCGACCTCGCCGGGCTCGACCCGGTGCCCGCGGATCTTCACCTGGTGGTCCACCCGGCCGAGGAACTCGATTCCGCCGTCGCGCCGCAGCCTGGCCAGGTCGCCGGTGCGCAGCATCCGTGACCCGGGCGCCCCGAACGGGTCCGCGACGAAACGCTCCGCGGTCAGCGCCGGGTCGTTCAGGTAGCCGCGCGCCAGGCACGCGCCACCGATGTGGATCTCGCCGACGGCGCCGGGGGCCACCGGGCGGAGGCAATGGTCGAGCACGTAGACCCGCGCGTTGGCGAGAGGTGTTCCGATCACGGCGGGCGGCGGCTCGCCGCCCGCCCTGTCCCCGCCCTTGTCGGACACCGTCGCGGTCACGGTGGTCTCGGTCAGCCCATAGACCTCGATGAGGCCGGTACCGAAGCGCAGCCATTTCTCGACCGACTCGGGCAGCATCCGGTCACCGCCGACGACCGCGAGGCGCAGCGGGTCCGGCGGACCACCTCGTCCGGCCAGTTCCCGGGTCCATTCGTGCCAGTAGGCGGGCGTCAGGTCCACCACGGTGATCCGCTGCCGCTCGACGTGGGCGGTCAGGTCGGCGCCCGACGCCAGGATCCGCTCCCCGGGCAGGACGACCGTCGCACCGGCGACCAGCGGCGCGAACAGCTCCTCCAGAAACGTGTCGAAGCCGATCGATGAGAGCTGGAAGTACCGGTCCCGCTCGGTCAGGCCGAACTCGCGGCCGATGTGAACGGCGAAGTCGGCCAGCGCGCCGTGCTCGAACATCACCCCTTTGGGCCTGCTCGTCGAGCCGGACGTGTAGAGGACGCACGCCAGCCCGGCGGCGTGCGGCAGGCTTCGGTCGACGGCTCCATCCGGGCCGGGGACGACCTCGTCACGGTCGAGGCGGATCACTTCGCAGCCGCCGAACACCTCGTCCAGCTCGCCGCTCAGCGCCTCCTCGGTCAGCACGACCCGGGCGCACGCGTCCCGTGCCATCTCGGCCAGCCGCCGCGGTGGCAGGCGCGGATCGAGCGGGACGAAGGCACGGCCCGACTTGAGGGTGCCGAGCACCGCCACCGCCAGGTGGACCGACGGATTCATCGCGATCGCCACGGCGGGTTCGTGCGGAGCGTCGCCCGTCGGGCACGACCGCAGGAATGCGGCGAGTTCGTCGGTCCGCCGCCTCAGCTCCGCGTAGCTCAGCGCGTCCCGCGGGTCCTCGACGGCGACCGCCGCGGGCCGGCGCTCGGCCTGCCGGTCGATGAGTTCGTGGACGAGGCCGTCCGGCCGCTCCCGTCCGGTCGCGTTCCGAGCGTGCAGGGCCTGGAGCCGGTCACGGTCTCCGCGGAGCTCGATCCGGTCCGTCCGGCGCCGCGGATCCATGACGAACGCCTCCAGCACCTCCACATAGGACCGCCCGAAGAGATCGATCGTCTCCCGGTCGAAAAGGTCGGTGCTGTATTCGATGAGGACCGTCTGGCCGCCGCCTTCCGCGCCTTCGACCGTGATGCTCATGTCGAGCATCGACGTCCGGCTGTCCAGCCTGATCGGCTCGAACACCAGATCGCCGGACACCCACGGCTCCGTCGGCATGTTCTGCAGGACGAGCATCGCCCGCACCAGCGAGTTTCCCGCCGCGCCGTCCGCGTGCGCGGGCTCGACGCCGTCCAGCACCTTGACGAGCGGCATGTCCTGATGGGCGTAGGCGCCCAGGCACGTGTCCCGGCAGCGGGCGATCAGTTCGGCGACCGTCAGCTCGCCCAGAACCTCGGTGCGCAGGACCAGCATGTTGAGGAAGTCGCCGATGACATTCACGACCTCGGCCCTGTTCCGGCCCGCGACCGGCGTCGTTATCACGATGTCACGCTGTCCCGAGTATCGCGAGAGAAGCGTTTGCAGCGCCGCCAGCAGGACCATGAACAGCGTGCCGCGCTGCTCCCGGGCGAGCCGCTCAAGGGCCGCGACCAGCTCGGCCGGTATGCCGAACTCGGCGGTTTCACCGGCGCTGGACCGAACGGCGGGCACGGGGCGGTCCGCCGGCAGGAGCAACGGCTGGGCGCCGGCGAGCCGGCCGGTCCAGTAGCCTTCCAATTCGGCCAGTTTCGCGCCGCTCAGTTCCTCGCGCTGCCAGACGGCGTAGTCGGCGTACTGGATCTCCAGCTCCGGAAGATCGGGCTCCGGCCCTCCGACGAAGGACTCGTAGAAGGCGGACAGCTCGCGGAACATGAGCGCGGCCGACCAGCCGTCCATTACGAGATGGTGCATGACCAGGACCAGGACGTTGTCGTCCCGGCCGAGCTCGAAGACGTGCATTCTCAGCAGCGGTCCGCGCTCGACGTCGAAGGGCGTCTCGACCAGGCGGCGCGCCGCCGCCCGCACGTGCGACGGAGGAATCTCGCTGACCGGCATGGGCAGTTCCAGCCGGTCCTTGACGACCTGCATCAGCACGCCGTCCTCCATGCGGAAGGTCGTCCGCAGCGATTCTTGCCGGTCGATGATGGAGTTCAGCGCCCGATGCAGCGCGTCGGTCCGCAGCGGGCCGCGGACCCGCGCGGCGGCCGAGATGTTGCAGGTGGGCTGATCGGGGTCCAGTTGGTGTTGCAGCCACATGCCTTCTTGGGCGAAAGAGGCCTCAACCACGAAAGCATCGTCTGTCACAGCACGCCTCGCTGGTCCCTGTAAAGGTCTCCGCATATCTAACGGAAGCCGACAACAGAGATATGGTCAGGATCGCGGCGGCGGGCCACAAGTCAGGAAAATCATTGACCACGCGCACCGGCGCGCCCTTCGTGCCTCCCGCCGGGCGGCCACGCACCGTCGCGTAGCCGCCGCCCGCCCGCGAACCCGCGAACCCGGTTCGATCACACGCGACGCCACCTGCGGCACCCTGCCTTCGGCCCGTCGCGCGGCGCGCCCGATGCGCGTAAGGAATTTTCCGGACTTGTGCCGCACTAAGCGGCTATCGACTATGTCACATTAGCGGTGTGCTGCGTTAGTTCGGCGGGCCGGCGGAAGGGAACCAATGCGTATGATCATGAAACGGCGGCAACGGCCGGTCCTGGAAGTCTCCGCGGTCGGACGAGGAAAGTCTTTCCTTGTACTTTCAGTTCGGTCATCCGCCATTCCGTCCGTTGCCGAAGCCCCCCGACACCGGACCCGGCGTCACCAGCCGGAGAAGCCTGACATGCCGTTTCGTCGTCGCTGGACCGTACCGATCGCCGGTACCCGTGGTCATGTCAGTGAGCTGAAGCGGGAGGCTGGATTCAGATGAGGACCACAGCGAGCACGCTCGCGCACGCATTCCGGGAGGTGGCCGCGCGTTTCCCGGAAAGGACGGCGGTCACCGCACCCGACGGGGAACTCACGTACCGCCGGCTCGACGAACGATCCGACGCGCTCGCCGGCCGTCTCGCCGGCCGCGGAGTGCAGCCCGGCGATGTGGTGAGCCTGCTGGCCCCGCGCGGGACGGGGCTCATAGTGGGAATGGTGGGAATCCTCAAGGCCGGCGCGGCCTACCTGCCCATCGATCCGGAATATCCGGAGACCCGCGTTTCCTGGATGGTCCGGGACAGCGGCTCGCGCGCACTGGTGTCCGTCTCGGACGTCATCGCCGGGCTGAGCCGGCCGGTCGACGCGAAGGTCGTCCTGCTCGACCCCCCGTCCGCCGAGGCCGGGACGGAACCCCCGGCCGGGGTGCCCGGTGACGCCGACAGCGTGGCCTACGTCATCTACACCTCCGGCTCCACCGGCGAGCCCAAGGGCGTGCAGGTGGAGCACCGCAGCGTGCTGCACCTCTTCGAGGCCACGAAGGACATGTTCAAGTTCCGCGAGACCGACGTGTGGAGCGTGTTCCACTCGGCCGCGTTCGACTTCTCCGTCTGGGAGATCTGGGGAGCGCTCCTCTACGGCGGACAGATGGTCCTGGTGCCGCGAGAGACGACGCGCTCGGACCGGGCGTTCCACGGGCTGCTCCGCGAGCACGGTGTGACGGTCCTGAACCAGACGCCGTCCGCCTTCCGCCTGCTCTCGGCGGCGGACGAGCACGCCGAGCACAAGCTGGACGCGCTGCGCCTGGTGATCCTCGGCGGCGAGAGACTCGATCCCCCCGCGCTCCGGCCATGGCTGGAGCGCTACGGCGACGAGAACCCGCGGCTGGTCAACATGTACGGCATCACCGAGGCGACGGTGCACGCGTCCTACCGGCCGCTCGGGCACGCCGACCTGGCGGGCGACGGGCCCAGCCCCATCGGGTCCCCGCTGCCCGGCATCACGTTCCACGTCCTGGACGACGACCAGGCGCCGGTTCCTCCCGGAGTGCCCGGCGAGCTGTACATCGAAGGACCGCAGATCACCCGCGGCTATCTCAACCGGCCGCACCTCGACGCGGAGCGGCTGCGCGGCCCGGACGGCCCGGACGGTGTGCCGCGCCGGAGGCTCCGCACCGGCGACCGGGTGGTCATGGCACCGTCCGGCGATTACCGCTACCTGGGCCGCGTGGACGACCAGATCCAGCTTCGCGGCTACCGGATCGAGCCCGGCGAGATCGAGTCCGTGCTGAGCGGCTTTCCCGAGGTCGCGCAGGCCGCGGTCGTACCCCGCGACTACGGCGAGGGCGACGTGCGGCTCACGGCCTACGTGACCGGCCCCGGCGCCGGACCGGCCCTCGGCACCGCGCTGCGGGAGCGGGTCGCCGCCACGCTGCCGCAGCACATGTGCCCGTCGCACTACGTCGTCCTCGACGAACTGCCGCTCACCGTGAACGGCAAGGTCGACAGGGACCGGCTTCCGGATCCGGAGCACTTGGACGGCGACGACCGCGCCGCCGGCCACCGCGGCACCGAGGAGCGGGTCTCGGAGATCTGGCGAACGATCCTGAACGTGCCGGAGATCCCACTGGACGCCGATTTCTTCCATCTGGGAGGCAACTCGCTGTCCCTGCTGCGCATGTTCACCAGGGTGAATACGGCGTTCGGCATCGACATGGACATCACCGTGCTCGTCGGCGGGGCCACGGTCCGCAACCTCTCGGCCCAGATCAACCTGGTGACGGCCGAGACGGCCGGCGCGCAAGCCGCCGGCTGAGCCGCTCACCGGGCCGCCGAGACGACATCCGATCGCGCAGAAAGGCGATAGCCATGATCTCAGAGCCGTCCGCTTTCTCCCTCAGTGCCGAGGAGCTGGCCACCTTCCACCGCCGCGGCTATATCGGGCCCTTCACCCTCTACGAGCCGGACGAGATCGCGGAGAAGTGGGGACGCACGCGGCTGGAACTGCTCGACCGCCGGGACGCGGTGTACCGCGACGACACCGCGATCTCGAACACGACCAATATCTCCAATTACGACCGCCATCTGGACCACCCGTTCCTCGCCGAGCACATCACCCGGCCGCAAATCGTGGACCGGGTGGCGAGCATTCTCGGACCCGACGTGCTCTGCTGGCGCACCGAGTTCTTCCCGAAGCATCCGGGGGACGAGGGAACCGACTGGCACCAGGCCGACACCTTCGCCAACGCCTCCGGAACGCCGCAGATCCAGTGGCCGAACGGATCGGACTTCGGCGGCACCATCACCGTGTGGTGCGCGCTCAGCGAGGCGACCGTCGACATGGGATGCCTCCAGTTCATCCCCGGCACGCACCGTACGATGTTCTACGACGAGACGAAAAGGATGCACTACCTGCCGGAGAGGAACAGCAGCGTTCTGAAGGACGGTGTAAAACGCGGCTTTTTCGGTTACGACTACCGGGAACTCCAGGTCGATCCGGACTGGAAGCCCGACGAGTCGCAGGCGATCTCCATGGAAATGCGGGCGGGGCAGTTCATCGTCTTCTGGTCCACGCTCATGCACGCTTCCCATCCGCACACGGGCAAGAGCCGGGAGATGCGCATGGGCTACGCCGCCCGGTACGTGCCCACGCCGGTGGAGATCTATCCCGGCACCTCGGTCATCGAGGAGTACGGCGGCACCGTGAGCCTGGAACGCTATGGCGCCGTCCTGGTGAGCGGCGAGGACACCTACGGCCACAATCGCCTGGCGACCCACACGACCCGCGGCGTGCCGTTCAAGAACCGCTCGGCCGCCGAGGCCACCGAGGCCCGGCGGTGACACCTCGCGTGGCCGACGCGCCCGAACAGGGCGAAGGCTCGCTGGTCAGGCTCGGGATGCGGCTCAATGACGCCGGGTCCCTCATCCGGGCCGTCCCGCATCCCCTCAAGGTGGCGGCCACCGCGCGGGCGGGCCTGCCGCTCACGGCGGTCCAGCGGCGGCTGGACCTGCTGACGCGCGGTCTCGGGCTGCCGAGACTCGACGTGGTGGCCGAGCCGGGCGGGCTGTGGGCGGTGGAACTGGCCGTCAGCAGATGGCTGGCACTGGAGGCGGACGACGCCCTAACCGACGACGGGCTCGGCGACGTCCTGCACACCGCGCTGACGGCCCTTCCCGGAGCGCCGACGCTCGTACGGTCCCACGACGGCAGTCCATTGCGATGCTGGACGGCCGGTCCCGAAGACGCTCCGGCCATCGTCCTGGTAGGGCCCTGCGGGATGCCGGTCGGGCTCATGGTCCCGTGGATGCGCGCGCTGTCCCGATCCTTCCGCGTCGTGACGTGGGAGAGCCGGGGGCTGTTCACTGGCACCGACCGTGACGCGGCGGTACGGCCCGAAGCGTGCAGCCTGGCGGCCCAGGCGGGCGACCTGGCGGCCGTACTGGACGGCTTCGGCATCGGGCGCGCCCACGCCATCGGGTTGTGCGGAGGCGCGACCGTCGCGCTGGCGGCCGCCGCCACCTCCGGCGCCGAGCGGATCACGTCGCTGAGCCTGTGGCACGGCGACTACGAGCTGGGGTCCGCGGCGCCGAAGACCGTCCACCAGCAGGACATGACGGCGTTGCTGAAGATGGCGTCCCGCAGCGTGAGCGCGGCCTCGGGACTCCAGCGGATGATGCGGCGTCCCGAGGCGCTCGACAACCTGCGTCCCGACATCGCCCACCACCTCATCTATCCGTACGCGACGCCCGAGATCCTGCACCGTTACGGCCTGCTCAACGGATCCATCATGGCCGCCGACTCCGGCGCCTTCCTCTCGGCCCGGCAGCCGGCGCTCGTGGTCACCAGCCGCGAGGACTCCGTCGCGCACCCCGCCGGCTCCGAGCATGTCGCCGCGCGTCTCCCGCGGGCCACGCTGGCGTTCCGGCCGGACGGCGACCACCTCAGCGCGTTCGACGCGGCACCCGGCCTGGTGGCGATCGAAGAGCGGTTCCTCCAGACGGTCGGCACGGGCGAAGGGAAGCAAGCATGACCGCACAGGTGGAGAGCAACCGGGCGGCCGCCGCCGTCAGCGCGCTGTGCGCGCATCCCGCGGTCGCGGACGCCGCCGTCAGGGACGGCGTCGCCTACCTGGTCCCCGATCCGGACCATGCGCCGATGCTGCACCGCGCGGCCGGGATCGAGGCGGACGGAGGGCTCGGCACGCTCGCCTGGCACGAACCGTCCGACGATCTGAGGGTGGCCGGCGTCAACCGCGCGGAGAGCGACTTCCTGTACCGGGAGATCTTCGCCGACGACACCTACTTCCGCTCCGGTGTCACGCTTCCGCCCGGCGCGGTCGTCGTGGACGCCGGAGCGAACATCGGCATGTTCACGCTGCGCGTGGCCCGCCGCGTCCGCGGCGCGCGGATCATCGCGGTCGAGCCGGTCGCCGAGCTCGCCGCCGCGGTCGAGGTCAACGCCCGCCTCCACGGCCTGGAGGTCACCGTCGCCGCGCTCGGGCTCGGCCGCGCCGAGGCCGACGCGGACTTCACCTTCTATCCGAAGAACACGGTGATGTCGGGCGGATTCGCCGACTCCGCCGAGGACCTCGCCGTGCTGCGCGCCTACTTGCTGACCGATGACCGGGCCGAGTCGGGCCGCCAGCTGGAGCGGCTCGCCACGGACCGCCTTTCCTCGGTGCGCCGGTCGATCCGCACGACCACGCTGTCCCGCCTCGCGCGCGAGCACGGCCTGGACCGCATCGACCTGCTGAAGATCGACGTGGAGAAGGCGGAGGTCGAAGTCCTGGAGGGCATCGACGAGGCGCTGTGGCCGCGCATCGACCAGATCGTCATGGAGGTCCACGACCTCGGCGGGCGGCTCCGGTCGGTGGTCGGGACATTGCGCGCGCGGGGGTTCGAGGTCACGAGCGACCAGGACCGGCGGCTCGTCCGGACGCCGTGCTTCAACGTCTTCGCCCGCCGCCCGGCGGCACCGGTCTGGGACGCCGCCACGGAGGACACCGGGCCTCCGGCGCAGGACGGGCCGACCCAGCGGATACTGGAAGTCCAGCTCAAGGAGATGCTCCGCGACCGGTTCCCGGGAGTCGAGCCGCCCGCTCGGTTCGAGGTCGTCTCCGCGGTCGGCCACGTCGTGGACCCGGCCACCGCGCCCGGCGGGACGGTCGTCCGCACCCACCGCACGCAGGCCCTGGCCGCGATCTGGTCCGACCTGTTCGGCCCGGACTCCGTCAGGCCGGACGCGAACTTCTTCGACCTCGGCGGCGACTCGCTCACCGCCGTCCGCATGCTCGGCCGCCTGGAGGACGCGCTCGGCGAGGACACGCTCGCCCCCGACATGATCTTCACGCTCGCCACCTTCGGCGCGCTGGCCGACGCCGTCGAGGCATCGGTGCCCACCGGCCCGCACCCCGACGACCCCAGCTGATCGCAGCGCAGGCGCGACCTGCGTCCCGAGCGGACAGGACGGCCGACCAATGCAGTCTCCGTACTTCACCCAGCACCACGAGGATTTCAGGAAACGCGTCCGCGATTTCCTGGAGGCAGAGATAGCGCCGCATGCGGCGGAATGGGAGGAGGAGAACGGCCTGCCGCGCTCGGCGTGGCGGCTCCTCGGCCGGGAAGGCTGTCTCGGTCTCTTCCATCCCCGGCGGGCAGGCGGCGCCGAGGAGGACATCTTCACCTCCCTGGTCTTCCTGGAGGAGCTGGGACGGCTCGGGTTCGGCGGGGTCCGGGCGGCCGTCTCCGTGCACGCCTACATGGCCACCCATTACCTCGCCAGATCGGGCGGCGCCGAGTTGCAGTCGGAATATCTCGCGCCGGCCGTCCGCGGCGAGCGCGTCGCCGCCCTGGCGATCACGGAGCCGAACGCCGGCTCCGATCTGTCCCGGCTGGCGACGGCGGCGGACCAGGACGGCGACCACTTCGTCGTCAACGGCGAGAAGACCATGGTCAGTAATGGAATGGTCGCCGATTTCCACGTGGTCGCGGTCCGTACCGCGCCGTCCGGTCCTCGGCCGTGCGGGACGACGGGCCTGTCGCTGCTCCTCGTCGACGCCCGCCTGCCCGGCGTGAGCACCGCCCCGGTCCAGACCCTGGGCTGGCGCGCGGCCGGCACGACCACGGTGACGTACGACCGGGTGCGGGTTCCGGGGAACCGGCTGATCGGGAAGATCAACAGCGGCTTCTACCAGCTCATGCGGGGCCTGCAACTGGAACGGCTGGTAGCGGCGACGCTCGCGCTCGGCGGGATGGACGCCTGCATGGACGACCTCCGCGGCTTCCTGACGCAGCGCGAGGTCTCCTCCGGCCCCCTTGCGAGGATGCAGGTGCTCGCCCATCGCATCGCCGATCTGGCGACCGAGCTGGCCGCGGCCCGGCAACTCGTCCACCACACGGCCTGGCTGTTCCAGGAAGGCGAGATTCCCACCACCGAATGCTCGATGGCCAAGCTCTACACGACCGAACTCGCCTGTCGGCTGGCGGAGGCGAGCCTCCAGCTCCAGGGAGCCCACGGCTATCTCGCGTCATCCGCGGCGTCCCGCTTCTACCGGGACGCGCGCGCCGCCACCATCGCCGCGGGCCCCAGCGAAGTGATGCGGGATCTCATCGGCCGCGCCGTCCTCAGATAGGTCGTCCGCGGAGGTCGTCCTCAGATGGGTCCGCGCCGGACGGGAGGCCCGCCGGCGGGACCACCGCGATCATCAGGTGGAGGAGCGTCCGGGGTCTCTGACGAAGCGCGGGCACAGCTCGGCCTCGTCGTAGTACCGGTGGTAGACGGGGGTGAGGCCGCCCGAGACCGGCGGGACGATCCAGCTCCAGTCGGCCGGGCAGGTCCGGCCCGACCGCTCCTCACGCTCAACGAACTCGATGAACCGCCGCGACTCGGTGTGGTGGTCGGTGATGGTCACGCCCTGGCTGTCATAGGAGTGCAGGACGGCCCGATTGAGTTCGATCATCGCCCGGTCCCGCCACAGCGTCCGTTCCGAGGACATGTCCAGGCGCATCCGCCGGCCGATCTCGGGAAGGACGTCGTACCGGTGCCGGTCGACCAGGTTCCGGGCGCCGATCTCGGTGCTCAGGTACCAGCCGTTGAACGGAGCCGCGCCGTAGTGGACGCCGCCGACCTCCAGGGTCATGTCGGCCTGGGTGGGAATGGCGTGCCAGCGCAGCCCGAGTTCGGAGAACCAGGAGAACTCCGGGTGGACGATCTCGACCTCCTTCAGCGCGTCGGTGGGCAGCTGATGCGCGCTGAGGCCCTCCCCGGTCTCGACCAGCAGCGGGAGGACGTCGAACCGTCCACCGCTCCCGCGCCAGCCCAGGGACTCGGCCAGCCGGGTGATCTCCAGGTACTGGCCGTCTCCGATGAGCGTCCCGTCGGCCGCCTCGTATCCGGCGTACCGGACGAGCTGGTCGTTCAGGATTCGCGCCGTCGGTCCGTCCGGGGTGTCCGGTGCGAAGATGGTGATCATCGGGCGGAGGCGCCCGCCGCGCCAGGAGCTCCGCAGATGCTCAAAGCACTGCTCGGCGATCTCCTCGCCGGTCCGCAGGTCCCGCCGATCCCGGACGTGGAGGCTCTGCCAGTAGAAGCGTCCGATGCACTTGGATGCGTTGCGCCACGCCGCCCGCGCGCCCCAGACGAGTTCGCGCTTGGTGTGGCGGTAGGTGCCGGTCCGCTCGATCTCCTCGGCCACGAACCGTATCCGCTTCTCGCGGTCCTCGCGCAGGCGGGGGTTCTCCTCGAAGAAGCCGTGCAGGAACTCCGTCGCGTCCTGGACCTCCACCGTTCTGCGCCGCGTTGTCGACTCGAACAATGATCCGCTCCCTTCCCAGCGTTTCCTGCCCGCTTGCCGGCGAATGTCAGTTCAGGTACCGCCGCCGGTCACCGCGCCGCCGCACGTCGAGCGTCACGCAGTGGAACGACCCGCCGAAGCTGTAGACGTGCCGGAAGTCGACGAGGACGCACCTGAAGCCCCGCTGGGTGAGCACCTCGATCAGCGGCTCCTCCTGCCGCTCGACGACGACGGTCCGCTCGTCCAGCGACAGCAGGTTCATGCTGACCCAGGAACTGCAGAGGTACATCGGCCAGCCCTCGGGAAGCGTCGGCTTGGGCGCCTCGATGATCTCCCAGTCGCGGAAGAGCGGGCTCGGCCGGTAGCGGTCCGGGTTCACCAGCAGGACGCCCGGAGCGAGCGGGCAGATCGTGGCGTCGATGTGCATCGCGTGCGGATCGTTGACGTCCAGGCAATGGATCCGGTAGTCGCTTCCGAGAGCGCGGCGAAGCCAGTCGATCCCGAAATCATTGGTCGTATGGCTGCGCTGGACGATGATGTCCTCGCCGAAGCGCATGAAGTCGGCCGCGTCGAAGACGGGCTCGAAATCCGTGATGCTCCAGCCCTCCTGCCGGTCGGTCGCCTGGAAGAGCTCGTCGGTGAGCTGCGGGTGCGGAGCGGGCAGCCAGCGCGCGCCGCCGCGGAAATAGGACTTGATGAGCGACCGGAAGGGGGCGGTCTCGTGCGCGCGGCAGCGCCACGACATCGGCGCTTCGACGATCGTGTCCCCGATGACCGTCAGGCAGTCCCGCGGCATCGCCGAATAGAGGCCGCCGCGGCTCGTCCAGTCCGGGGTCGAGAAGGGCGCCGAATGGTCGCACGGGTCCGGACGGACGACGGTGACGCCCTCGTCCCGCAACACCGCGGCGAACCCGTCCAGTTCCTCCTCGGCGGCCGCCACCAGGTCCGCGGGAAACGGAGAGCCGCCCTTCTCCCGGAACAGCGCCCAGGAGCTTTCCGGAACCGTCGGGTACATCGAGGACTGCCAGGTCGGGAAGACCGCTCCTTCCATGCGTCCGACCACGACCTCTTCAAGCGCCTCCCACTCGGTGTGCGAATTCACCGCCCCGGTCCGCTCGGCGGGTGGAACCGTGGTCGTGGACTTACCGGTCGTGGACATGGTTACCTGCTTTCTCGAATATCGATTGCGCGGCCTGTGCTCGGAACAGGGCGGTTCCGGCCGGTCGTCACCCGGTCGGGTCGTTGCCTCGTGAGAAGTTCCCCCAGCGCACCAGGTCGTAGAGGCGCTTCCCCGTGGAGGGCGGGCTGAAGAAGAAGGCGGTCTTCTCGGGCCGCCGCAGAACCCCGTGGACCACGAAGTCCCGCGCGACGGGCGTCCAGTAACGCGGGCCGAGGCTCAGCAGCAGGCGAATGTAGTCCCGGGCCCGGACGGACGGCCCGTACCAGTGGTTGATGGAGATCGAAGGCGTCAGCGCCGTGAAGTCGTGCCAGCAGCCGCGCGGTATCAGGATCACGTCGCCGGGCCGGACGATCTGCGCGTACAGTACCGCGGAGCGGAGCAGCGGATAGCCGTCGAGATCTAGGTCCATGAAATCGATCCGGCTGTTCACCAGGTTGTCGGGGAACGGGTAGGCGGCCGCACTGTCCTGCCAGCCGAGAAGGATGACGAGCTTCTCGCCCCATATCTGGCAGAACAGGTTGTCCTTCAGGTCCGAATGGAGCGCCGAGCGCGTTCCGGCCGATCCGACCCAGACCCTGGTGTCGGTGTCCGCGTCCGCCCCGGTGCCGAATATCGAGAAGTCGTAGTCGTCCTCCGGGAACAGGCCCTCCGGACGCTTGTAGGCGAGATAGCACGGGCTGTCCGCGGGGCTCGCCTGCATGGCGTCGAGGAATTCGCCGAAGGACAGGCAACGCTCGTAGGCGGCCTGGTCCTGGGGCAGCAGGACGCCCGTCGACGGCAGGTCCATCAGAGCCGTGACCTCTTGGTCGCCGTGCGCCTCCCGCAGCAGGCCGGGACGCCACCGCCGACACGCGGGCCAGCCGTTCACGGCGCCGCGGAACACCCTCGGGACGGCGGAGGTCCCGCCGAGGTGGCGGACGTCAGTGTGCGACGGCCCGGCGGGGATCGGGCGGATGTCGAGGCCCGCCGCGGTCAGCCGCCCGATCAGCTCGTCACCGTCGAGGACACTGGTCTGCTTGGCGGAGTCGTAGGCCATGGAGGAGCCCTTCGGATACGGGGTACTGGGCATGGCGGGCGGCTACCGGCCGGACCGGCCGACGATGGTGGCGATCTCCGCCCGGCAGGCGACGACCAGCTTCTTCCGGATGCGGACGAGGTAGGTCTCGACCGTCTTCGGACTGAGGTCGAGCTTTCGGGCGATCTGCTCGTTGGTGTGGCCGTCGCTGACCAGGAAGGCGATCTGCAGCTCGCGTCCGCTGAGCAGGTCCAGCTTCAGCCGGGCCTCATCGGCTTGGGCGTGCTCCATCGGCACGGCGGCCCGCCCGCTGGTGCCCGGACGATCCGCCTGCCTGAGGCCGGGCAGCGACGCGCGGTCGCCTTCGATCCCGGCCGCGGCCGCGGCCGCGAAGGTGGCATGGCGGGCGGCGCCGGCGGTGTCGCCCAGGCAGAGCTGGAGTTCGCTGAGCGCCATCGCGAAACGCGGCATCGCCAGGTACAGGCCGCACGACTCGGACACGCGCAGCCCGCGTTCGCACCGTGCCGCCGGTGTCTCAATGCCTCCCGCCGCCTGCTCCACTCGCGCGAGCCAGTAGTAGCCGTCCAAGAACGGAGGCAGCTCGTCGTCGGTGAGCCGGTCGAACCCCCGTGCCGCCGCGGCCTGGTGGAGGCGGGCGTCGGCCGGGCGGTCCGTGCGCAGCGCCGCGGCCAGCAGCGCCGACATGTCGGCGGCGCGGCCGCCGGGCAGGTCGGGCAGGCACCGGCCGAGCGCCGCCACGTCCTCCGCGAGAGCGGGGGTCCTGGTCTCCAGGTGGATCAGCAGCCGGGCCCGGCGCAGGTTCCACTCGGCGTCGGTGCACATCGCCTTGGCCGGGAGCGCCGTGATCGCGGCGTCCAGGTCCGCGCGGGCCTGCTCGGGCTCGCCCAGGTGGTGCCGGGCCAGCGCCTGCCAGGCGATTCCATCGGCCCTTGCGCGCGGGTTCACGCCGTCCGCCATCGTCAGGCCGTCGAAGGTGGCGAGGGCCGTCCGGCACAGACCCGCCAGCACCTCGGCCTTGCCCCGGAGCAGGAGTTCCGACGCCTGCTCCGATCGGTGGGAGCCGGATCGCAGCTCCACCGCCGTCCGGACCCAGGAGGCGGCCCGCAGCGGATTGGTCCAGATGCTCTCGGCCGCGGCGCCGAGCAGCAACAGCGCGCCCGTCTCGTCGCCAATGGACGCGGTATAGGCCACGTGCGGAGCGAGCAAGCCCGAGCTCTTACCACGCTCCATGAGGAATTCAAGGGCGCGGGCGTGTGCACCCATCAGCCACCCGGGTCCCGCCGCCTGATACGCCGTCTGGCGGAGCAGGCGATTGGCGAATCTCAGCCGGGATGATGCGCGCTCGGAACGGAAGAGGTCCTCGCCGACGAGTTCGTCAATGGCGGACCATAGCTCGGCCTCGTCCACCCGTGCGACATACCGCAGTTCGTCCGGCTCGAAGGGCTCGCCGAGCACGGCGGCGGACTGCGCGACGAGCCGGGCGGCCGTCGACAGCACACGGAAATCCCGCAGGCAAGCCGTCAGGAGATTGGGCGGCAGGCAGGCCGAGCCCTCACTGGACCGGCCTGCGGCGCGCGCCGTGTTCAGCGCCACGAGCAACCCGGGATTTCCTTCGGACTCGCGGAGCAGGCGCGCGCAGCCGGAACCGCTCAGGTCGTCGGGCAGCAGGTCCAGCGCCTCGCGCTCGCGCAACGGGCCGAGCGCGATACGGCGGACCACGCCGCTCCCGGCCGCCGTGTTGATCAGGCCGCTGAGGACCTTGTCGCCCTGCCGGGGACGGTGCGCGACCACGAGCACCAGGCGGTTCTCAGGAGGATGGCGGAGCAGATGTCTCAGCAGGTCCAAAGAGCCGGGGTCAGCCCAATGCATGTCGTCCATGAGCAGTACGAACCCGCACGGTGCCCCGAGGGTCTCGATCAGCTGCCGGACCCCGCGGAAGACGCCGTACGTTCCGCCGAGGCTCCTCGGCCCGGACGCGGACGCCGGCCCCAGGGACGGGAAGATCTCCGCCAGGCCGTAGTCGCCGCCGGGGCCGCGCAGGGCCGGCGACGTGTCCGCCAGCCCGCCGAGCGGCCCGTCGAACGCGTCGATCAAGGCGGCGAACGGTATGCGCGACGTGGACGCCGACCCTGCCGCCACCGGCCATCCGGCCTTGGCTGCGGTCAACGCGAAGTCCTTCAGGAGCGTGGTCTTCCCGCTCCACCGGTCGCCGCGCAGCTCTATGGCCGACAGCCCGCCGGACCGTTCGGTCAGAATACTTTCCAACTCGGCAAGCGCATCGTCATGACGATAGGTCGAGACGTCGGTCGCCGCTTCGAGATCCAGCGGTAGCATCACGTCCAGCGCCATAGCAAGGACACCCTCTTCGGTTTCTGCAATGCCTGCTTCAGTTCTCACTCGCCGCGTGGCGGCCATTGACTTCCTGGATCGGTTCTCGGTGGTTATCGGAAGCTTGTGGCAGGGCCGTCCAGGACGGGGCGTCAACCCGCCTCATTCAGAAAGTCCACATCGGTAATCTTCGGAAGAGACGCAGAACATGAGGCGCCGCAAGTATTTCGTCGGTGGCGGCGGGCCATCAGGTCGGCCGGTCCTCATCGCGCAGGATCACGGAACGGTTCGTGCGTCGCCTCCTCGCACGCGCCCCGCTGGGGAGGGGCGCTCGGCCCGTGCCGCCACGACGGCCGCGACTCCCGCGACGACCCGGGAGAGGAAGCCGTAGTCGAGGCGATCCGGCAGATCGTCAGATGTGTGATAGGCCGCGTCCCGGAAGTTCGCGGTGTCGGTGAGGCACACCGCCGGGATGCCGAGCTCCCAGGCGTCGCTGTGATCGCTGCGCGCCAGGTTGCGCAGCGCCGGGACCAGGACGCGCAGGACGGGTCCGATCACCGCGCGGCCGAGCGGGTCGCACAGCAGGTGCGCGAAGTGCGGTCCGCCCGCCTCGCGCAGCGCCGCACGCAGGCTTTTGGCGAGCCGGCGGCTCGACGGGCGGAACAGGACCGAGATCCAGTCGGCTCGCCGGCCCCGCCGCCGGACGCTCGACACGACTCTCGGGTAGACCAGGCCGAAGGGGAAGGGAACCTGCTGCGTGCCCGGCTCGTCATGCGTCATCGCCACGCACTCCAGGACGATGACTTCGCGGATCTCCTCGTGGTGCTCCGTGAAGAAGGCCCGCGCACCGAACCCGCCGAGTTCCTCCATGTCCAGCGCCACCAGCAACGGCGGCGCGGCCAGGTCGAACTTGGGAATGACTCGCGCCAACTCCAGGAGCGCCGCGAGGCCGGACGCGTTGTCGTTGGCTCCGGGAGAGCCCGCGACGCCGTCCAGATGGGCGGCCACGGCGGTCACCGGACCGGACCCGTCACCGTACCGGGCCACCAGATTCGCCCCCGGCAGATCCCGGTACTCCGTCCAGTATTCGCCGTCGGCCCCTATCTCACGCGGATCACGCAGGCCACGGCCTGACGCGGTGAACGGCTGCGCCGAAACGGTCCAGCCGCATTCGGCCAATGATGCCTCCACAGAATTGCGGACCGTCCGAAGTCCGTCGGCCTCATGCACCGCTGAACGCGGCAGGGACAGCCTTGCGACGTCCTCGCGCAGTCGCCGGGCACTGACCAGCTTCAGTATCTCCGAAGCATGACCACGGGTTGCCGTCATCACAAGCCACCATCTGCTCCCGGGCCGGATCGTCAAGGCCCATTCAACAAGAAGTCATCATGATCATTTTTTGGTCGCAATCAACAAATTATCCGAACACCGTCCGAGTGCAAGAGTTGATGTGTTGACTACCCGAGGAAACTCTTTGTGCGCTAAGTGACGACGCGCTTACCGTGAGTAAAAGCGAGCAGTCCGAAATCCAGTGACATCCTGCCCGAATCGCGACAAATGAAGGTCGGGAGGAGCGCCGGACCACCCGTTTCATCGGCCGCCGGCCCGCAGAAGGCCCTCTCGGCCGGGCGTCCGGTGCCATAATCCTGGCACGGCACCGCAATGACCGCGCCGCCAATCTGGCGAAACTAACCGAGAACGCCGCCCACAACTGACCGGGTGGATGCACAGAAATCTAAGGAGATCTCTTGAGAGAAAAGAAGCGTCAGCTACTCGGACCGGGATCCGATATCGACCCCTATCCTGCCTACCGGCGTCTTCGAGAGGAGGCCCCGATCCATCGGATGCACCTTCGCGACGGTCTCTACTGCTGGTGGATCTGCCGTTACGAGGAGGCCCGGTGGGCGCTAGCGGATCCGAGGCTCAGCCGGGACCCGCGAGCCGCGGTGGCCGAGTGGAGAGCGGCCGACCGCGGCAGGAGGCTGGAGGACGAATCGGCACTCGGCACCCATCTGCTCACCTTGGAGCCGCCCGACCACACGCGGCTTCGCCGGCCCCTCTCCAGGGCTTTCTCGGCCCGCACCGTGGAACGGCGGCGCGCCCGCGTCCAGGAAATCGCCGACTCGCTGATCGACGGCTTCCGGAGCCGGGGCTCGGCCGAGATCATCGGAGAATACGCCTATCCATTGGCGATCTCCGTGAACTGCGAGATCCTCGGCGTTCCGGCCGAAGACCATCACTATTTCCGGCAGTGGACGTCCAACGCGCTGGCGAACGTGCCCGCGCCGCGGCCCGACGCCTACCTGAGGGAGCTCATCGCGGGGAAACGCCGGACCCCGGGAACCGACCTCGTCAGTGAGTTGATCCAGGGGGACCTGAGCGAGGGCGAACTCCTCTCGATGATCTTTCTCCTGCTGGTGGCCGGCCACGAGGGTAGCGTCGCCCTCATCGGCAACGCGGTCCTCGCGCTGCTCCGCCATCCCGGCCAGCTGGCGCTCCTGCGGTCCCGTCCGGAACTGCTCGACTCGGCTGTCGAGGAGGTGCTCCGGTGGGACGGGCCCATGGAGCTGGCAGCCTGGCGCTTCCCCACCGAGCCGGTGGACATCGGCGGAACGGTGATCCCCGCGGGCGAGCCGGTGGTGATCTCGCTGGCGGCCGCGCACCGCGATCCCGCCCGGTTCAGAGCTCCGGACGAGTTTCGGATCGACCGCGCCGACAACCCGCACCTGGCGTTCGGACGGGGCGTCCATTACTGCCTCGGCGCGCGGCTGGCCCGCCTCGAAGGAAGGATCGCGGTCGGAACGCTGTTCGACCGGCTTCCCGACCTCGCGCTGACGGCTCCCGTCGAGGAGATCCGCAGGCAGCCGAGCTTCATCGTCCGGGGCGTCCACGCGCTCCCGGTCACCTTCTCACCAGGCGGGCACCGATAGCGTCCCGGCGACGACGTGCGCACCTTTCCCGTCCAGGTACGCACGGATGTCGTCGGCCCGCGCGTCATCGAGTTCCTCGTACAGCTCAAGCGCCGCCTCCCAGGATGCTCGGGCCCGCTCGGCGCAATCCAGCGCCTCCAAGGTCCGGGCCCGCCTGGACAGGCAGTCCGCCTCGCCCCACCGGGAGCCGGCGGCCCGCCGGGCCTCAAGGGACTGTTCCAGGCAGGACAGCGCGATCTCATGCCTGCCGTGCTCGCCGTGGAGTCCCGCCAGTTTCGCCAAGGCCAGCCCGCGACCATCGTGGTTCTCGATCCGCTCGAAGGTCGCCAACGCCTCGGCCAGCGTGCCCTGCGCCTCCTCGTAGCGTTTCCGTCCGCGGCAAGAATCGGCGAGGGTGAGCAGGCATGACGCCAGTCCGTGGGCGTCGCAGACCACGGTGAAGATCGTCATGGCCTGCTGTGCACGAGCACGCGCCTCGGCCCAATGCGCCTGATCGACGGCGAGGAAGCCGAGCCCCGCCAACGTCCATGCCTCCCCGTGACGGTCCCCGACGCTGCGGCGCACCGCCAGAGCATGCTCGAAAAGCCGCTGGGCCCGGTCATAGCGACGCAGCCAGCGATATCCCTCCGCAAGGCTCGTCTCCACCCAGCCTTCGGCGTAGCGGTTGCCGATCTCCTTTGTCGCTTTGAGAGCGAGTGTCGTGGTGGCGAGCCAAATGCCGCCGGGCTTGCGGAGAAGGCGAAAGTAGTCGAACAGGGCGACCGCCAGTTTCCAGGCCGCCTCGTGCAAGCCGTGCTCGATGGCGAGTCGGGTCACCGCGACGAAGTTCGCCGCCTCCATGTCGTACCAGCGGAGCGCGCTCTTGCCGTCGCCGAACCGCAGCGGTGTGACGCCGGGCTCGGCCTCTGGCATCACCAGCGGATTGAGCCGGAAGGGCGCCAGCGACCGTCCGCCCGCGGCGGCGGTGAAGAGGTACCAGTCGATGAGGCGACGCGCCGCCGCCGCCCGGTCTTCGGGAGAATCATCGGTCTCGACCCGTTCGGCCGCGAAGAGCCGCAGCAGGTCGTGAAAGCGGTAACGGCTGACCTCTACCCCTTCAAGCAGATGGACCTCATGGAGCTTCTGCAGTATCCGTCGTGTCTGCACCACCGGCGTGCCGGTGAGCGCGGCCGCCGCCTCGACGCTGATGTGCGGGCCACGATGCATCGCGAGGTAGCGGAAGGCACGGGCCTCCGCGTCGCCCAGATCGTGATACGACCAATCGAACGCCGACCGGACGTTCGCTGAATCGTGGATGGCCAGCCCGTCGAGCCGCTGGCGCTCGGCGGCCAGTTCGTCGGCGAGGTCGCTGACCGGATGGTGAGGATGGGCCGCCACCCTCTCGGCGGCGATCCGGAGTGCCAGCGGCAGCCGCCCGCACAGATTGGCGAGGGTCGTGACGGAGTCCATCTCGGCTTTGGCGCGTTCCGCTCCGAGGGCCGAGCTCAGTACCGCCACGCTCTCGGCCTTCGACAAAGGACGCAGTTCGCCTCGCTCGACATTGACGCGCATCGCCAGCGCGCCGAGCCTGCGGCGGCTGGTGATGATGACCGCGCTACCCGCCGCTCCGGGCAGCAGAGGCTCGACCTGGCAGGACGAGGCGGCGTTGTCCAGAATGATTAGCAGACGCCGCGAAGACAGCAGCGACCGGTACAAATTCGCGCGCTGTTCCGTACGGGGCGGAACCTCCTGGACGGGAACGCCGAGTGATACCAGGAATTCCTCCAGCACATCTGCCGGACGAGACGGTTCGCCGTCAGGCGAATAACCTCTGAGATCGGCGAAGAGCTGCCCGTCGGGAAACACGTCCGGTTCGGCTCGGACGATCTCGTCCGCACAGCGGAGGACCGCGGTGGTCTTGCCGATACCAGGCGGACCTTCCACGGCCACAATGGGTGAGCTGCTCGCGCCCCTCCCGCGCATGAGAATTTTCTTAATCCATGATAAAAAGTCTTCCCGCCCGACGAAACCCGCAGATGATGCGGGCAGCTGTGCGGGCCGCGACAACGATTTCACCTCCGCGAGGGAGATGAGCTTGCCTTGCGCCTTCAGGACCTCGTCACAACGCCTGACGAGGTCGGCGGAAGGCGGAGCACCGTGCCGCACCTTGCTCAGCCAGCTGGGATGGTAGCCGGTCAGATCCGCGAGTTGCCGCCATGACAAGCGGCGTTGGGCGACCAAGCGCCCCAGCTCCTCAACGAAAGGGGACGTCAACTTGCCTTTCCCTGCACCCACGAGCGCCTCACCGATAGGCGGAGCAATGTCTACCGTCCGATGATAATGCTGTACCTATAAGATCACCTACACATACTTTCTGATAGCAGACCGGCACCGGCAGCGCTAGTACTACGGCCTGATTTCGTGATTGTTCGGGTGTGGCGTGCCGTCTTGTGGTGACTGCAGATGATCTGCGGGTGTGGGTGCGGGGGCTGTTCGCGCGGATGGCCGGCCGCTTCGGGCGGGCGAAGCCGCGCCGTCAGACGCGGGCGTATCTGACGGGCCTGCTGGCTCCAGTGGAACACGATGACCTGCGGTCATCGCTGACCTGGGACCCCGGAATCTCGCTCGCCGCCCTACGCCGCCGGGCCGACATCGCACCGCTCGACCTCGGTGCGCTCGCCGTCCCCTAA
>NZ_BCQQ01000050.1 GCF_001552155.1 Actinomadura formosensis NBRC 14204
GGGCGGCGGGGCCGCCGCGCGGCGGTTCGACCCCGCGGGCCCGGGCCCGGGTCCGGGTCGACGCGCCCGCCACGTGGACGTCCGTCGGGACCGGCGGCGTGGGGGCGGCCTTCCGCGGCTCCTCGGGTTCGAGGAGCGCGCCCGCGTCCAGATAGCAGGCGCTCGCCAGGCCCGGGTTGACGGCGAGCTGCCAGTCCGGGTGCGGCCAGCGGCGGGACAGCTCCGCCAGCGACGCCTCGCGATGGTGGACGGCCTGGCCCTGCAGAGAGCGGTCCATCGCCTCGGGAGAGGTGAACGCCAGGACGAACGTGCCGTCGCCGAACTGGGCCGTGGCGAACTGCTGCCCGGCCCCTGGATCGCCCGGCGCGGGCAGGTACAGGACCGCGCGCGCGAGAAGCTCCAGATAACCGTGCTGGTCGCCGCGTTCCCGGGCGTCGGTGAGGGCCGCCTCCAGAGCGGAACCGGAGGGCCGGGCGGGACGTGCGGAGGAGGCGGCGGGACGGTTCTCCTCCGGGACGGCCAGCGGGATGCCGAGGCCGGGCAGCGCCAGCGGCCCGCCGTCCGGCCCCGCCTTGCTCGCCTGGTAGACCAGCCCCAGCGGGGACTCGATGCGGTACACGTCGCGGAACGCGCCGATCATCTGCCCGGCGAGCAGCGCACACGCCTCCAGGTACTCGGCCGAGACACGGCCGCCGCGGTCGCGCCAGGTGAACCGGTCCCACCAGTTCTTGCGCTCCTCCTCGTCCGGCGGCTCCCAGCCGAGCGCCCGCAGCCGCCGCTCCTGGCGCGGGGCCAGCGGCCGGGGCAGGAACGCGCTGCCGACGGCCTCCGCGTCCAGCACGCCCTCGGACCGCATCGCCTGGACGTAGGGCAGCCCGCTCGGCCCCTGCACGATGAGGAACGACCTGACCGGCAGTCGTGAAAGCTCCAACGTCAGCCGTTTGGCGAAGTCGTTCCAGTCCACTCGGGATCCACTTTCACGTCCGCGGGCGGGAATTTTGTACTCGACGGTAGCTGAATGGTGCGTCACTCGGTCCAGGGGGCCGGAACGGCGTCCGCCCTTACCTGAGCCCAGACCCCGCCGATCGCGTCGTAGACCGCGAGGGGCGTCTCGTCACCGTCCTCGGCCGAGCGCCAGAGACGAGTGCCGTGGGGCGGCCGTATCGGGACGCCCGGCGCCTGCCTCTCCGGAGCGGGCGCCCGGGGCGGGCCCTGATCCGGGCCCTGATCCGGCGCCTGGTTCGTCTGGTTCGCCGGCCTGCTCGTCGGCGCGCTCAGCGGCGGGCCGGCGGCCGGGGCCGGTTCGCGCGTCTCCGGGCCGGCGGTGCCCGTTTCGATCGCCGCCTGGAGATCGGCCGCCGTGTACGGGTCGATCGCCGTGTGCGAGGCGTCGTACGGGACGTTCACGTCGGCCGAGCCGCCGGCGACGGGGTTCGGCCCTGAGAGCGCGTGGGGGTCGACCGTGCCGTAGGGGTTGGAGACGTCCGGCCCGGCGGACGGATTGGAGATGTCCGGCCCGGTGGAGGGCGGCACGTCCGGCACGCCGTCCAGGCGCCCGAGGACGGACGAGTCGAGCAGAACCTCGCTGGGCAGTCCCCAGTTGATCGCCAGCCGCCATGCCGGATCGGGCCAGCCGGTCGCCAGCCGGGCGAACGAGGTGCGCCGGTACAGGCCGGGGTGCCGGTCGCCGGTGCGCGCCAGGGCACCGGGCGAGGTGAACACCGTGACGTAGGTGTCGCCGCCGATCGCGATGGTGGGGTATTCGGCGCGGTCGGGATCCTCCACGGCGGAGGCGCTCGCCGGGAGCACCAGGTCGGCGCCCGCCAGTAGCCTGAAATAGGTGGTGTTGTCGCCGTTCGCCTTGGCCTCGGCCAGACGGGATTCGAGGGTGTCGGCGTCCGCGCCGGCGGGGGCACCACCGGACGTGGCCCGCCGCATGGTCACGCGCGACGGGTCGGCGACGTCGATACCGAAGTCGAGCAGTTCGATGAGGCCGGTCCCGTGCCGGTGGAACGACTCGTAGACGAGGTCGGACGGGCGCCTGACGCCCTGGACGTCCCGCAGGGCGGTCACCATCACCCCGGCAAGCCGCGCGTAGTCGCCGTCGGTCACGTTCAGCATCCCGCCGGGCAGGCCCGCCGCGGGCAGCTCCGTCCACCAGTTGCGCGGTGCGGGGTCGGCGGGCGGACGCCAGCCCGCGTCGCTCATGACCTCCTCGTCCGCCGCCGTGAGGAGCAGCGGCCCGTCCAGGAAGTTGTTGCTGACGGCCTCGGCGTAGAGCCGGTCGGGCTCGCGCATGGCCTGGACGTAGTGACGGCTCTCATCACGCTCGCGCACGATGAGGATCGTGTCGCGTTCGAGCCCCGCCAGCTCACGTCCCAGCCGCCGGGCGAACTCGGACCACTCCAACAAGATCACTCCCTACGGCAGGGGGCCGGCCCCCGGCTCCCCGAGACCCCGCGAGACGATGCCCGGGTCCCGATGATTGTCGCAGGGGACGCCGCGCGCAAACCGGGAGTTCACTCGGGCGGGGGTTCGTGACGAAGCATACGCAGGGCCGTGCGGAGTGCCTCCGGATCGTCCCCAGAGCGATCCAGGACGTCGATGAGTTTGTGCAGGACCTCGTGGCGTTCGTAGCCCACGTCCAGGAGTGATTGGGCGGTTTCCCACAGCTGGGGCGGGCGGCCGTCCCACAGCATCTCCGTGAGGCGTTCGTGCGCGTCGAGGTGCGCTTCGCCGGCGCCGGGGTGCTCGAACTCCAGGAGGACGCGGCGGTCGTCGGGGTCGGCCGGATCCAGTTTCGACAGGTTGATGAACCCGTGCCGCCCTGACTGCCGGTGGGTGCCCGACAGGAAGGGCAGGGCGAACGCGCGCCGGGGGAGTGCCTCCAGGTCGCCGTCGGGTAGCAGCCGGTCGACCACGGCACGGTCGAGGCCGAATGCGGACGGATCGCGGTAGGCGTCGGCGAACTTCGCCGTAGCGTCCCAGAGGGCATCCAGGGTGGCCCTGATGCCCTCCTCCGGAAGGCCGGTGCGCCTGCCCGCCCACCGGACCCAGGCGGCCAGCACGTGGGGGACCGCTTCTTGTTCCGTCGGGGACAGCAGAATCTTTCTCGGGAGCCAGTCGAGGAGGAACATCTCGCACTTGACCGGCGAGACCCGCAGCGGCCGTCCGAAGTCGTGGGTGCAGCCGTAGTCGATGATCCGGTCCACGCACCGGCTCGCGGCCGAAAGATCGGACAGTCCCTCCGCCTCGTCCGAGGCGAGGAACCGGGCCGCGATCGTCGCACGCCTGTCCCGTCCGTACACCGGCGGCTGGGGCATCCGCCCACCGGGCGGAAGGATGTCCACGCGCGCGCGGACGAACGCGTGGTACGAGCCGAAATTCTCGCTCACCGGGGGGTCGTCGATGTCGTCGGTGAGGTCGAGGGCGCTCCGCAACATCGCCTTGGCGTCGCGCGGGTCGAGTTCTTCGAACCGCGTCAGCGGATTCTCGCGGCCTTCCCGCCGGCACTGGTCGAGAAGGGTGTCGACCTTGGAGGAGACCCACGCGTCCCTGACCAGCCCGCTCGCCGGCGGCCCTCCCGCCCGTGCGGCCGGGGCGAACGGGTCACCGGACGGCTGGACGGCCCCCGCCTTGGTGCGGTCGACCAGGATGACCAGGGCGTGCCGTTCGGTGCCTCCATAGGTGTAGGTACAGACGATGGAGTCCTGGTCGCCGTAGACGTCCCTGGAGACGAAGCACCCCTCGGGCTCGACCATCCCCACACGGTCGGCCCAGCCCGGCCTGGCGACGCCGTCGGCCATCAGCTCCAAGGCCGCGCGTTCGGCCTTGGCCGCCTGCCGCGGGGTGCCCAGGTAGGCCATCCCCGTGAGCAGGGCCAGCGCGGCCGGTGTCCGCGCCGCCGCGGCGTGGTCCACCAGGGCCTCGCCGATGATCTCCTCGACGTCGCCGCCGGGTATCCGGTGCCCCCACCAGGACCCGAGGATCTCGCTGACGATGAGCTCGGCGTCCAAGGGGCTGCGCACGGCGAGCAGTTCGCGGGCGTGCCGCAGCATCCCGTCGAAGATCGCCGAGACCTCGTCCGGGGGTGTGTGTCCGTCCCGGGCCGGGTCTCCGGAGGAGGGGGTGCGGCTGCGCGGACTCACCCTCCCACCCTCTCAGATCCCGCGCGGGCGATGTGCAGGACGGCCGAAGATCCGCGCCCGGTCCGGCGGGCCGCTCGGCCGGCCGCCCCTCCGCCGGACGCCCGCCCGGACGGCGGCACGGCTCGACCCGGATGGGAGCTTCCGTGTGGACCCTGCCTCGATGTCCCATTTCAGCGTTTTCGCGGGGAGAGCCAAGACGTGCCGGGGCGTCCTTTGACAAATTCTGAACCGGCAAATTCCGAACCGGTTTCAGAAGTCCGTTCGGTGCCGGCCCATCCCGCGTGATGCCGCGCCGCCCACTCCCGGTCGACACGCCCGGTGAGCATCCCGGTGAGCGCGTCACGGTCGCGCAGCGCCTCCCACAGGTGCCCCGCCGTCACCACGACGATGACGAGGAAGAGCCAGTCGTGGACGAACGTGGCGCCCGTCCGCCACCGGTCGCCCCACGGGTCCGGGAACGTCATGATCTCGCCGGTGCCGAGCATGACGAGGATCGCGCCGGCCGTGAACGCCGCATTGAGCTTCTGCCCGGCGTTGAACTTGCCCACGGGCAGGACCCCGCGTCCACCTTGCACGGCCCTGCGGTCGCTGCGCTTGAGCCACTCCCAGTCGTGCGGAGCGAATCTGTTCAGCCGCCGGAGGTCGGCCCTGAACGCACGGGACACCAGACCCAGCGCAATCGGCACGGGCAGAGCGAACCCGCACCACACGTGGGCGGTTTTGACCATCTCCCGGCGTCCCACCAGGGTCGACAGCATCGGCAGATAGAGCAGCGCCGCAGTCAGCAGGCAGGTCAGCATCAGCAGAGCGGTCACATGGTGGACCGCCCGCTCCGCCCGCGTGAACCGCACCAGCCACTCAGGCCCGTCACCTCGGTGTGTCTTATCCGGGCGCGTCTCATGTGGGGACATCGTCACGCCCGTTCGACCGCCCGACCCAGGCGTCCACGTCATATCCGAGGTTCTCCCAGTAACCGGGTTCCACCTTGCCGGTCAGCTCGATACCGCTGAGCCACTTGAGCGACTTGTAGCCGTACATGGGCGCCACATAGAGCCGTGTAGGCCCACCGTGGTCATGAGTGACCGGCTTACCGTCCATCTGGGTCGCGACCAGGACGTCCCTGCGGCGCGCCTGCTCCAGCGTCAGCGACTCTGTGTAGACGCCGTCGAACGAGGTGAACCGCACGGCTCGGGCCTGCGGCGATACACCGACCGCGTCCAGCAGGTCGGGCAGGGCGACGCCGACCCAACGCACGGCCGGCACCCGCCAGCCCGTCACGCACTGGAAGTCACGATCGAGGACCGTCTGGGGAAGCCGCGCGAGGTCGGCCATCCGGAACGCCCGGGGCCTGTCGACGAGGCCGCTGACGGTCACCCGGTGGGTTGCGACGCTGTGCCGCTTCACGCTGTCGGTCACGGAGTAGTACCGGAACCCGCCGGCCGCCGGGAGGACGTCTCCGATCGGCCCCACCGGCGCCAGGGTCCTGCTCACCTTGTCCTGGACGGACGCTCCCACGGCGACCCCCGCGACACCGAGGCCGAGCATCCCCAGCACGACCCGCCGTCCGACGGGACTGCCCTCCGCCCGTTCCTCTTCGCTCACCTCTTCATTTGAGCATCGTGGCTTTGAACCATTCCAGGGCTCCGCGACGCACGTAAGACTCCTGACAGATCCTGGAGCCGCCCTAAGACCTGGAGCGCACGAGCCTGGGGCGGTGCGGCCGGAGACACACCCGGACCTGGAGGGTTGACGCGCCGTGACGCCGGAGCGTCGTAACATCGTCTCCTCACCGTCCGGGCGGGCCCGGTCCCGCGTCCTCCCGCGATGGTGCTCAAATCCGACGCGTTCGTCCGGGGCCGAAGGGACAAGGATGTTCATCAGGGGTTCCGTACGCGGCGAACCATCGGGATGATGAATACCTGACTCCGACCGGTGTTGTGATGGAGGCGGGAGCGCTAGCCTGCTCCCATTCACTCATAGTGATGAAAACTTGCCGCGCGGTACGGGACCCTCTGGGGCGGAGGTGTTGCCCATGAGCACCGAGATGTCCGTCCCGCATCCCCGCGTCTCAGGGGTGGAGGGGCAGCCCATGGATGCGTCCGACGCCGCGCTGTACGCGACCTTGCTGAAGGAAGCGCCCGGCGGGCTGGCGTTCTTCGATCGCGATCTGTGCTGCCGCAGGGTCAACGACGCGCTCGCCGCGCTGCTCGGGGTGCCCGTGCGCGATCTGCAGCAGCGCAGGCCCTCCGAGGTGCTGCCCGAGGCGCCGGCGGCGGCGTTCGAGACGGCGCTGCGGAAGGTGATCGCCGAGGACCGCCCGGTCAGCGACCTCGACCTGGTCGTCCCGGCCGGCGAGCCCGCGGCGCCCGGCGACGACACCGGGGACGTGCCCGGTGTCGCCACGGCCGTCGAGGAGCGCATCCTGGCGTGCACGTGGCTGCCCGCCAGGGGCGCCGACGGCGAGCTCCTGGGCGTCGTCCTGACCGCGCTGGAGGTGACCGAGCGGCGCCGGGCCGAGGAGGTCATCCGCCGCAAGGAGCAGCGCTACCGCTCGCTTGTGGAGGCCAGCGCCCAGGTGGTGTGGGTCGCCGCCCCGGACGGCGGCGTGATCGACGACGCGCCCGAGTGGCGCACGATCACCGGGCAGACGCCCGACGACTACGCGGTCGGCGGCTGGCTGGCGGCCGTCCACCCCGAGGACCGTCCTCGCATCGAGGCCGCCTGGGACGAGTGCGTCGCGGAGAACCGGGTCTTCGAGACCAACTACCGCATCCGCACCAAGAGCGGCACCTACCGGCATTTCGACGTCCGGGCCGTGCCCATCTGGCAGGGCGACGCGGTGATCGAGTGGGTCGGCGCCAACACCGACGTCACCGGGCAGCGCGAGGCCGAGGAGATGCGCGGCCGGCTGACCGAGCAGCTGTCCGCGGCGGCGCTGCGCACCGCGCGCCTCCAGCAGGCCACCTCGATGCTCGCCGAGGCCCTGACCGTCTCCCAGGTGGTCCTGGTCATCACCGAGGTCGGACGGTCCGCCATAGGCGCCGACTACTCCGCCGTGGCGCTGCTGGACGACGACAAGCTGCGGCTGAGCATCGTGGCGCCGTCCCAGCCGGGTGCCGAGGGCGAGGCCAGTCCCGCCTCCCGCGACGACATCAAGGTCAGTGACCAGACCGTGATGTCGGTGGCGGTGCGCGAGAGCCGGCCGTTCCTGGCCGAGCATCCCGACAGCCTGCGCCTGCAACTCGGCCATGGCGAGCGTGACCTGTTCGCCCAGCACACCGAGGAACGCGCCTGGGTGGGGCTGCCGCTACTCGCCGCCGGCGCCCCGATAGGCGCACTCCGTTTCTCCTTCACCCGGCCCAGGGAGATCACTGAGGAGGAACGGGTCTTCCTGGAGGCACTCGCCGGCCAGTGCGCCCTCGCCGTGGAGCGGGCCCTGCTGTTCGAACGCGAGCACCGGACCGCCGAGGAACTCCAGAGAAGCCTCCTGCCGAGCGACCTTCCGCAGCTTCCCAGCATGGTGCTGGCCGCCCGCTACAACCCCGCGACGCGTCACGTCCAGGTCGGCGGTGACTGGTACGACGTGTTCCACCTCCCGGACCGCCGGCTCGCGGTGGCCGTGGGCGACGTCATGGGCAAGGGCGTCCTCGCCGCGGCCGGAATGGGCCGCGTCCGCAACGCCCTGCGCGCGCTCGCGCTGAACGACCCGCGGCCCGCCGCCGTCCTGGCCGGACTCGACCGGCTGTTCAGCGCCACCGAGGACGAGGAGCAGTTCACCACGGTCGCGTACGCGGTCATCGACCCCGAGACCGGGCAGGGGGAGTTCAGCAACGCGGGCCACCCGCCACCCCTGCTGATCTCGCCCGACACGCCCGCGCGCGTGAGCACGCGGGAGCCGGGCACGCCGCTCGGCTGGCCGAGCCAGCGGCAGCAGACAAGTTTTTCCATCGAAATCGGCAACACTGTGGTCTTCTATTCCGATGGACTTGTGGAGAACCGTAGGCGTGGGGTGGACGCAGGGCTGGACGAGCTCGTCGCCGTGGCCGAGGACGCCCCACCTGAAGTGGTAGGAGATCCCGAAAGACTCGTCGACTTCCTGGTCGATCGGATGCTTGCCGGATATGAGCAGGTGGACGATGTGACCGTGCTCGCCCTGCACGTCCCGCCAGAGCCCGCGTGACACCCGCCTGGAACCGGGCGAAGACCGAGTAGCCGGTTCGAAGGACCGTCCCGCGCCCTCTAAGGTGGAGAGTTACCGGGTAGGACTTCAGGGCGGAATGCGCAGCAGTGCCAGAATGCTTGACCCAGGCAGAGCGGGTACGCTGCGGTCCCGCACCGGGGGTCCACTCCGTGTGTGGTCCCACCCAGTGTGAGGCCGGGCCCGTCAGGGCACTTGGGTCAACCAGCCACACGTTCGTTCGAGAGGTATTTGTGTCGCCTGCTAGCTCGACCTCGAAAGCGTCGGATCTGCACGATCATGTCATCGCGCAACTGATCGAGCGTGGACGGTCCCAGGGTTACCTCGAAGCCGACGACGTACGCCGTACGTTCGAGGAGGCCGACATCCCCGTGTCGAAGGCCTCCAGCATTCTGCGGAGCCTCAGCAAGGAGGGTGTGACCGTCATGGTGAGCGCTGCCGACTCCGCGGCGCCCAAGCGTCCGCGCAAGCGCGCGACGCCGCCGGCGCGCAGGCCCAAGACCGCCGCCGCGGCCAAGGAGCAGCCCGACACGGTGACCGCCGTCGTCGGCGACGACGCGCCGGAGGAGGCCGCCGAGCAGCGCCCGGCCGCCAAGCCCGCGCCCAGGAAGACCGCGTCCAAGAAGGCCGCACCTGCCAAGGGCGCCAAGGCGAAGAAGCCCGCGCCCGCCAAGAAGCCCGCGGCGCAGGCCGTGAAGGCCGCGCCGGCCAAGAAGGCCGCCGAGCCGGACGTCGACGACGAGGTGGACGTCGATCTCGACGACGACCTGGCCGAGCTCGACGTCGAGCTCGTCGAGGACGACACGGCGGAGGTCGAGGAGCCCGACACCGACGAGGAGGACGCGCCGGCCGCGCCCACCGCCAAGGCCGCCCCCAGCGGCAAGCAGGCCGCCGACGGTGCTCCGGCCGAGGAGGAGGGCTTCACCCTCGGCGACGACGACGAGGACGCGCCCGCGCAGCAGATCGCGGCGGCCGGCGCCACCGCCGACCCCGTCAAGGACTACCTCAAGCAGATCGGCAAGGTCCCGCTGCTCAACGCCGAGCAGGAGGTGGAGCTCGCCAAGCGCATCGAGGCCGGGCTCTTCGCCGAGGAGCGGCTCGCCGCGGCCGGTGCCGCGATGTCCGAGGAGGACCTCGAGGACTTCGAGTGGATCGCCGAGGACGGCCGCCGCGCCAAGAACCACCTCCTGGAGGCCAACCTCCGCCTGGTGGTCTCGCTCGCCAAGCGCTACACCGGGCGCGGGATGCTGTTCCTGGACCTGATCCAGGAGGGCAACCTCGGCCTGATCCGCGCCGTCGAGAAGTTCGACTACACCAAGGGCTACAAGTTCTCCACGTACGCCACCTGGTGGATCCGGCAGGCGATCACCCGCGCGATGGCCGACCAGGCCCGCACCATCCGCATCCCGGTGCACATGGTCGAGGTCATCAACAAGCTGGCCCGCGTGCAGCGGCAGATGCTCCAGGACCTGGGCCGCGAGCCCACCCCGGAGGAGCTGGCCAAGGAACTCGACATGACCCCGGAGAAGGTCGTCGAGGTCCAGAAGTACGGCCGCGAGCCCATCTCGCTGCACACCCCGCTCGGTGAGGACGGCGACAGCGAGTTCGGTGACCTCATCGAGGACTCCGAGGCCATCGTCCCGGCCGACGCGGTCAGCTTCACGCTGCTGCAGGAGCAGCTCCACTCCGTCCTGGACACGCTCAGCGAGCGCGAGGCCGGCGTGGTGTCCATGCGGTTCGGCCTCACCGACGGCCAGCCGAAGACCCTGGACGAGATCGGCAAGGTGTACGGGGTGACCCGGGAGCGCATCCGGCAGATCGAGTCCAAGACCATGTCGAAGCTGCGCCACCCGTCCCGCTCCCAGGTTCTGCGCGACTACCTGGACTGACCTACGAGAAACAGGACCCCGGGCCTTTGCCCGGGGTCCTGCTTTGTGCCGGCGTTGCCCCGGCTTCGGTTCCCCCGGACGGCGCCGGGCTCATCAGCCGTGCAGGATGATGTCGAGGTTGGAGCCGTTCAGCTCGGCCGTGTGCCCCAGGTCGGCAACGGTCTTCTGGAGTTCCTCCGGGGTGCGCGGCGCGGCGCCGGTTTTGAGGAGGTCGTGGGCGATCCGGCCGCGGGTGGCCTTGGCCATGTGGCTGACGACCGTCCGCTCGGGGACGCCGCCGGCGAGCCGTTCCCGGAACACGCGGACCGCGACGGCCGGCTGGGGCGCCCTCCACGCGGACGCGTACGGCCCCGACCGCATGTCGACGATCAGGCCGCCGTCCAGCCGGAGAGCCTCGCGCATCGCCGGGCGCCAGAGCGTCCCCAGGCGGCCCACGGGCGGCAACGACACCCCCATGGCCAGCCGATAGGGCGGGACGCGGTCGGTGAGCCTCAGCGCGCCCCACAGGCCCGAGAAGACGATGACCTGCTCGGCCGCGGCGTCCTGGTCCAGCTCGGGGAGATTGAGATTGTCGTAGAGGACGCCGGTGTAGAGCCTCGCGACGGGAAGCGTGGCCGCCTTCCGTAGCGCCTTGTTGCGGGTCAGGGCGTCGTCCGCCTGGCCGGGCGGCAGGCCCAGGACGTCTTGCGCGTCGGCCCGCCGGGATGCCTTGACCAGGGCCGAGAGGACGCGCTTGCGCACCGGGTTCAGCGTGGGGAAGCTCAGCGACGCCAGGTCGAGGGGCGGACCGTCCCCGCCGGCGGTCTTCTTCTCCGACGGCGGCAGCAGGATGTGCACGATCCCCCCGAAAACGGTGACGGAAGATGCGACCACTACCGAGTGAAGAATGTCACTGCAAGGTGAGAACCTCGTGCGCTTCGTGATCCGCATCACGAATACGGGCTCCGTGATCGCTTTTTGTGATCACCTAATCACGCTGCGAAGTGACGTCTCATTGCCTCGGCGGTGGGCGGAAGCGGACGGAATGCGAACGACGGCCATCGTCTCCGATGACCGCCGTCCTGGGGTTTCTATGTGGAGATCTACCGCTCGTCGTCAGGGGCGACGGCCGGGGTTTCGGTGAGCCGGTCGGTCTCGTCTTGAATGTCGGCCCCGTTGGCGCGGAGGGCCTCCGTGTACTTGCGCCCGTGGTGGGCACAGAACAGAAGGTCGCCGCCGCCTACAAGGACTGCACGGACGTAGGCCTGAGCGCCGCAGCGGTCGCATCGGTCGGCGACGGTCAGCGGCTTGGTTGGGGCAAGGGCTCCAGTCACGGCACCTTCCTCATGCTCGGGGTCGGTACTTAGGACAACATCTAACCCGACGTTGACGTTCCCAACCTGGTTCCTCGTACGCCCACAGCAGAATGGCCCAATTGGTGACCGAGGTCACATTAGACGGCGTCCCACCGGAACAGGCGCATGGCGATCATCGCGCCGACCACCGCAACGCCCATCAGGACGCCGATTTGGGGCAGGGCGGACATCGGCCCGAGCCCGCGTCCCATCACGTTGAGCATTCCTTCGTTCAGATATCGCAACGGGAAGATGTAGGACACCGTCCTCAACCAGCCCGGTGCCGCGTCCAGGGGGAAGAAGGAGCCGCCCAGGAACGCCATGGGCAGGACGACGAGCTGGGTCATGGCCTGCGCGGTCTCCTGGGTCTTGGCCCAGGCACCGATCAGCATCCCGATCGACAGGAAGGCCAGCACCCCCGCGATCACCATCGGGATCGCCATCCACCAGGCGCCGCTGAGCCGCAGCCCGAACATCGGTAGCTGCGCCACCAGCACGAACAACGCGAACTGCACGAGCGCGATGGCGAGGCTGACCGCGACGCGCGCGGCGAACACGGTGGGGAGCGGGGCAGGGGAGAGCTGGAGCCGGCGCAGGATGCCCTTGGTCCGCCACGTCACCAGCGTCTGCGAGGCCCCGAAGACCCCCGCCGAGGCCAGCGCCCAACCCAGCAGACTGGGGGTGAAGAACTGGATGGCCTTGAGGGAGCCGTCCTCCACCTGCCGGGTCGTCATCGAGTAGGCGGGCGGCTTGCCGGTGGCCGACTGGTTGGCCGACTGGACGATCGAGTTCATCAGCCCCCGCACCGTCCCCGACTTCACCTGGTCGGCGGCCGAGTAGTGGACCACCAGCTCGTTGCCGCTCTGCTCGACGACCGCGTCCGCGTCGCCCTTCTCCAGCTTGCGCAGGGCACCGGCACGGTCCGGCGTCCTGGTGACCTTCATGACCTTGCCGAGCTCCCCGCCTCCGCCCGCGACGGCCTGATCCAGGATCGCGGCCCGGCCCACCTCCAGCACGTTCACCTTGGACGTCGTCTGATGACCGAAGATCCCGCCGAAGAGCACCAGGAACATCAGGGGGAACAGGACGGTGAAGAACAGGGCGGCCCGGTCTCGCCCGAACCCGAGGAACATGGCCCGTGACAGGCTCTTGAAGCTTCCGAACGTGCTCATGCCCTGTACTCCCGTCCGGTGAGCTCCAGAAAGACGTCCTCAAGGGTGGCGCCATGGATCTGGACGCCGGTCAGCGCGTCCTTCGCCGCCATGGCCGCGACCACGGCCGATGGGTCACGGGTGGTGATGGTCAGCGAGATGCCGTCGTCGGCGGCCTCGTCGGCACCCGGCAGCAGCCGTGCGTCCGCCACGGCCAGGACGCCGCTCGCGACGCTGATCCGGGCGGGGACGTCCAGGCCGCGCACCAGGACGGCCGGTGGACCGAGCCGCAGGATCTTGCCCGCGTCCATGATGGCGACGCGGTCGCAGAGGATTTCCGCCTCGTCCATGTGGTGCGTGGTCAGGACGACCGTGCGGCCCTGCGTGTTGATCTGCCGCAGCACGTCCCACAGGTTGCGGCGGCCCTGGGGGTCCAGTGCGGCGGTGGGCTCGTCCAGGAACAGGAGTTCGGGGTCGTGGACGAGCGCGCATGCGATGGACAGGCGCTGCGCCTGGCCGCCCGACAGCTTCTCCACCCGGACGTCCGCCTTGCCTTCCAGCCCCACCAGCTCCATCATCGCGTCGGCCTTCTTGACCGGGACGCCGTAGAGGGAGCCGAACGTCCGCAACTGCTCACGCGTGGTCAGCCGCTCGAAGAACGACGAAGCCTGCAACTGGACGCCGATCCTCGGCAACAGCCCGGGGTTGCGCGGCCACGGGGACAGCCCGAGTACCGAGACCTCGCCCTCGTCGGCCTTGCGCAGCCCTTCGATGATCTCCAGGGTCGTCGTCTTGCCCGCGCCGTTCGGGCCGAGGATGCCGAAGAACTCGCCCTCCTCGACGCCGAACGTCACCCCGTCCACGGCCTGGACGTCCCCATAGCGTTTACGGAGACCCGAAACCTCGATCGTTTGCACCATGCCGGGGACATTAGGGGGCGAAGCAGACTTGCACACCCACCTGAAGGTGGGCGTTAAAGTCGGGAAGTCGGGGGTCCCGGTAGCCTGGCGTGCCGGACCGCGCCGCCCGCGGACAAGCGGAACGTCGGCGGCGGCGAGCCTTTCGGCGCATTGTCGGCGGCCGGGAGTACCCTTCTGCCGACCGTCCTACCCCCGAGGAGCGCACGCACGTTGACCGCCGTGACCGCCGAAGCGACAACCGAAGACCCGCACGGCTACTCCGCCCGGCACCTGTCGGTGCTGGAGGGGCTGGAGGCCGTCCGGAAACGACCCGGGATGTACGTCGGGTCGACCGACAGCCGGGGGCTCGCCCACTGCCTGTGGGAGATCGTCGACAACTGCGTCGACGAGGCCCTGGCCGGCCACTGCACCCACATCAGCGTGACGCTCCATGCCGACGGGTCCTTCGAGGTGGGTGACAACGGCCGCGGCATCCCCGTCGACCTGGAGCCCAAGACCGGCCTTCCCGGGGTCGAACTGGTCATGACGCGGCTGCACGCGGGCGGCAAGTTCGGCGGCGTCTCCTACACCGCGTCCGGCGGTCTCCACGGCGTGGGGGCGTCCGTGGTCAACGCGCTGTCCGCGCGGCTGGACGTCGAGGTCGACCGCGACGGGTACACCCATGCGATCAGCTTCCGGCGCGGGCTGCCCGGCGAGTTCGCCGACGAGGGGCGCCCCAACGCGCGGTTCCGCAAGAGGTCGGGTCTGCGGCAGATCCGCAAGGTCGCCGGGAAGACCACCGGCACCCGTGTCCGCTTCTGGCCCGACCTGCAGATCTTCCTGAAGGACGCCACGGTCGACCAGGCCCTCGTCCTCGACCGGATGCGGCAGACCGCGTTCCTCATCCCCGGCCTCACCATCGACGTCCGCGACGAGCGCGGCGAGGAGATCGTCGACGAGACGTTCCGCTTCGACGGCGGCATCGGCGAGTTCTGCACCTACCTCGCCAAGGACGTCCCGCTCATCGACGTGCTGCGGCTGCGGGGCCGGGGCCACTTCACCGAGACCGTCCCCGTCCTGGACGATCAGGGCCATCTGACGCCCACCGACGTCGAACGCGACCTCGAGGTCGACATCGCGCTGCGCTGGGGCACCGGCTACGACACGATCACCAAGTCGTTCGTCAACGTGATCGCCACCCCGAAGGGCGGCACCCACGTGCGCGGCTTCGACCGCGCCGTGCTCAAGGTGATCAACGAGCAGCTCCGCGCGACGAAGCTGCTGAAGAACGGCGACGAGGACGTCATCAAGGAGGACGTCCTGGAGGGCCTCACCGCGGTGGTGACGGTCCGGCTGCCCGAGCCGCAGTTCGAGGGCCAGACCAAGGAGGTCCTCGGCACGTCCGCGGCCACCCGCATCGTCTCCCAGGTCGTCATGCACGAGCTGCGCGCGATCTTCGAGAACCCGTCGCGCGGGCAGAAGCAGCCGCTGCGGGCCGTGCTGGAGAAGATCGTCGGCGCGGCCAAGACCCGCATCGCCGCCCGCACCCAGCGTGACAACCAGCGGCGCAAGAACGCCCTGGAGAACTCGGCGCTGCCCGCCAAACTCGTCGACTGCCGTACCGCCGACGACCGCAGCGAGCTGTTCATCGTCGAGGGCGACTCGGCGCTCGGCACCGCCAAGCTCGCCCGCAACTCCGAGTTCCAGGCGCTGCTGCCGATCCGCGGCAAGATCCTCAACGTGCAGAAGGCGTCCGTCGCGGACATGCTGAAGAACGCCGAGTGCGCCGCGATCATCCAGGTGCTCGGCGCGGGCTCGGGCCGCACCTTCGACGTGGACGCCGCCCGCTACGGCCGCGTCGTGATCCTCGCCGACGCCGATGTCGACGGTGCGCACATCCGCACCCTGCTCCTCACCCTCTTCCACCGCTACATGCGCCCGATGCTGGAGGCCGGACGGGTCTTTTCCGCCGTCCCGCCGCTGCACCGCATCGAGCTGGTCAAACCGAGGAAGGGCCAGGACAGGTACATCTACACCTACTCCGACGCCGAGCTGCGGAAGCGGCTCGTCGAGCTGGAGCGCAAGGGCCGGCGCTGGAAGGAGCCGATCCAGCGCTACAAGGGCCTCGGTGAGATGGACGCCGACCAGCTCGCGGAGACGACGCTCGACCCCCGGTACCGGGTGCTCCGGCGTGTCCGCATCGAGGACGCCGAGGAGGCGGCGAAGGTGTTCGAGCTGCTGATGGGCAGCGAGGTCGCCCCGCGCCGCGCGTTCATCACCGCGGGCGCCGCCGAACTGGACGTCGAGCGCATCGACACCTGAGCGCCGGCGGGGGGCCGGGGCCGTCCAAGGACGGCCCCGGAGCGGCTGTGGCTCAGCCGTGGATCTTCAGTTTCCGGAACGTCTGCACCGGGTCCTGGGTGCGCCTGGCGGCGACGTCCGCGTACGCCGGCTTGTACGGGGCCGTGGCCATGTAGACGGTGAACGAGGCGGCGTTCTGCCCGGACGGCGACGGCAGGCCGGCCTTCCAGTCGATGACCGGGCCGAAGATTCCGCAGCCGGAGGTCTTCGGCACCGCGAACGTGGTGTCCCCGGTCGGCATCTTCAGGATCGGCGGGTCGGCGAAGGGGTTGGTGTAGTCGCCCGGGGACACGCTGGTGATCTTGTTGAAGTCGATGAGGAGGTTCAGCTTCATCGGGTCCTTGTTCGATCCGATGAAGCAGCCGTTGCCGATCGCGCCGTTGATCAGCTTGATCTTCAGGCCCAGCGCGGTCGTCGGCAGGGCGAAGTCGAACCCGCCCGCGTACTTGGCCTGCACCTGCACCTTGTTGTAGGGGAGGCCGTCCGCTCCGGACAGGGGGAAACCGAGCAGGCCGAGGACGCCGCCGGGGACGGTCATCGGCTTGCCGGTCATCTTCACGCTGGTGTACGTGGCCGGCTCGTCCCACGATGGCTGGACGGCCTGGATGACCGTCCGCATCGGCTGGGTGATCTCCTGGGTGAGGCCGCCGAGCTTCATCGAACCGCCCGTCACGACGAGCTGCAGGCAGGTCGCGAGCTTGGGGTCCTGCCCGGCGGGCAGCGGCGGGCACTGCTCGGCGAAGTCGAATTCCGGCACGTCCGGAGGCAGGTCCTGCGGGGCCGCCAGGGGGGTGGCCTGCGGTGCGGCGGCATGGGCCGGGACGGCGAGCATGCCGAGCGCGAGGCCGACGGGCGCCGCCGCCAGGGCGGCGCGAGTACTGAGCTTCACAGGGGTCGGGGGCCTTTCTCGGGGAGAGACCGCGATTGGAGCGGTCCATATGATGCGTCCCGATTCAAAAACATGGGCGTGTCTGAAACAAGATCGATAACGCGGCCACATCCGGCCGCGTCCGCTCGGAGGCGGAGACCGCCCATCATGATCGGCCCATAACCAAGCGGTCGCTTGTTAGGCTTCGTCCATGCCGTCCCAGGAGCACATGAAGCAGGCACTGCAGACCTACGTCGACGCCTTCAACGCCGCCGACCTGGTGGCCGTCTGCGGCCTCTACGCCGATGACGCCGTCATCGAGGATCCGGTCGGCCACCCCCCGATCGCCGGGCGCGCCGCCATCGAGGAGTTCTACGCCAACGCCATCGCCAGCGGTGCCAAACTCGCCCTCGACGCCCCCATCCGCGGCTCCCACGGCGCCCGGGCCGCCATGGCCTTCACGATCGACGTCCCCGGTATGCGCGTCCGCGCCATCGACGTGATGACCTTCAACGACGAAGGCAAGATCACCCGAATGGAGGCCCACTGGGGCCCCGGCGACATCGAAACCTGACCGGTGGCCGCCTCCCGCACCGCGGGAGGGTATCTCGGCGGGCGCCAAGGCGCCGATGGTCGCGGCATCGGTACAGTCATCGACCTGCGCCATCCCCGGGAGATCGAGGCCCGGGGCCGCTGGGCGTGGCCGACAAGGACCTGAACACCCGACTTCGCAGCAATCTGCTCCAGCCATGACAAGGGCCGGATAGCCCCCTGCCGGCGGAGGCCCCGGGCCTGGGGCCCGGGGCCGCGTGCGTCACTCTTCGGTCGTGTCCTCCGGGGCGGGGCCGATGGGGCCGCTGATGGAGACGATGGGCTTGTCCAGTTTTTCGCCGGAGCCGTCCCGGCGGCCCATGGTCACGTTGAGCGTGGCCGGCTTGCCGTTCGCGGCCGCGGCGCGCAGGGGCGTCGGCGCCGCCCACGCCTGGAGCAGGACGTCCTCGTCCTTGAGGAAGCGGTGGGCCCGGACGCCGCCGGTGGCGCGGCCCTTGGCCGGGAAGTCGGCGAAGTCGGCCAGCTTGATCGCGCCCGTCTGGGTACCGGGGAGGGCCGAGGACGAGCCCGCCACGGTGATCACGCGGGCCTCGCGGGCCGGGTCGAGGGCGCCGAACCACAGGACCCGCGCGTCCGCGCCCAGTTTGACGCCCGCCATGCCGCCGGCCGCCCGGCCCTGGGGACGGACGAGGGACGCGGCGTAGTGCAGGAGCTGGGCGTCGGTCGTGATGAAGACCAGGTGCTGGTCTTCGGAGAGCAACTGGACGGCGCCTACGACCCGGTCGCCCTCCTTCAGGGAGATGACCTCGAATTCGTCGCGGTTGGCCGGGAATTCGGGGACGACTCGTTTGACCACGCCTTGCGCGGTTCCCAGGGCGAGGCCGCCGCCTTCCTCGCCCACGGCGGCTATGCCCACGACCGTTTCGTCCGGTGCCAGGTCAACGTACTCCGCCACGGGGGCTCCGCCCGCCAGGGAGGGGGGAGTGGCCGAGGGCGGCAGGGTCGGCAGGTCCAGGACGTCTATGCGGATCATCCGGCCGTGGGACGTCACCGCGCCCACCTGGCCTCGGGCCGTCGCGGGGACGACCGAGGTCAGGACGTCGTGCTGAGCGCGGGGGCCGCTGTCGGGCAGGGGCGACGCGTCGTGCGTGCGGGCCAGGAGGCCGGTGGACGACAGCAGCACCGTGCAGGGGTCGTCCGCCACCTCAAGGGGCACGGCCTCCGCCGCGGTGTGGCCCGAGGATTCGAGAAGGATCGTCCGCCGGGGCGTGGAGAACTCCTTGACCACGTCCCCCAGTTCCTTGGAGACCACGCCGCGGAGCTTCTTCTCCGAATCGAGGATCGCGGTCAGCCGGGCGATCTCCTTGGCGAGCTGCTCCTTCTCCTTCTCCAGCTCCAGCCGGTCGTAGCGGGTGAGGCGGCGCAGCGGGGTGTCCAGGATGTACTGCGCCTGGATCTCCGACAGCTCGAAGATCTGCATGAGGCGCTGCTTGGCCTGGGCGGCGTCGTCGCTCTGCCGGATGACCTGGATGACCTCGTCGATGTTCAGCAGCGCGACGAGGAGGCCGTCCACCAGGTGGAGGCGGTCCTCGCGCTTCTTGCGGCGGAACATCGAGCGGCGCCGGACGACCTCGATGCGGTGGTCGACGTAGACCTGCAGCATGTCGCGCAGGCCGAGGGTGCGGGGCTGACCGTCGACGAGGGCGACGTTGTTGATGCCGAACGTCTCCTCCATCGGGGTGAGCCGGTAGAGGTCCTGCAGGACGGCCTCGGGGTTGAAGCCGTTCTTGATCTCGATGACCAGGCGGAGGCCGACATTGCGGTCGGTGAGGTCCTTCAGGTCGGAGATGCCCTGGATCTTCTTGGCGTTGACCAGTTCCTTGATCTTGGCCTTGACGCGCTCCGGCCCGACGGCGTAGGGGAGTTCGCTGACGACGATCCCCTTGCGGCGGGGCGTGACGTTCTCGATGGTCGTGGTGGCGCGGGTGCGGAACGTCCCCCGGCCGCGCTGGTAGGCGTCGCGGATGCCGTCCAGGCCGACGATCTTGCCGCCGGTGGGCAGGTCGGGGCCGGGGACGAAGCGCATCAGCTCGTCCAACGAGGCATCGGGATTGTCGAGCAGGTGCCGGGCCGCGGCGATGACCTCGCCGAGGTTGTGCGGCGCCATGTTCGTGGCCATCCCGACCGCGATGCCGGCCGCGCCGTTCACCAGGAGGTTCGGGAACGCCGCCGGCAGGACCTCCGGTTCCTGCTCCTGCCCGTCGTAGTTGGGCCGGAAGTCGACGGTGTCCTCGTCGATCGACTCGACCAGCAGCATCGCTTCGCGGGACATCCGGGCCTCGGTGTACCGCATGGCCGCGGGCAGGTCGTCGCCGCCGAGCGAGCCGAAGTTGCCGTGCCCGTCCACCAGCGGCATCCGCATCGCCCAGGGCTGCGCCATCCGCACCATCGCGTCGTAGATGGCGCTGTCACCATGCGGGTGCAGCTTGCCCATGACCTCGCCGACGACGCGGGCGCACTTGACGTGCCCGCGGTCGGGGCGGAGCCCCATCTCGTTCATCGAGTACAGGATCCGGCGCTGGACGGGCTTCATGCCGTCCCGCGCGTCTGGAAGCGCCCGCTGGTAGATGACCGAGTAGGCGTACTCGAGGAAACTGCCGCGCATCTCGTCGGAGACATCAACGTCGATGATGTTCTCTTCGAAGTCCGGCGGTGGGGTGGCTTGGGATCCGCGTCGTGCCATGCCACACATTGTGGCCGGTTCCGGGGACATCTTTCGCCCGTCCCGCCGGGTGTGCCGCCCGACCCGGCGGATCGGTGCCGTTCCGTCACCGTGACGAACCTGGCAGATTGGGCACGGACGGTTTCGATTCCCCGGGTGGAGGTTCCCTTGAGCGGGCTCGCCGACTTCCAGAACTCGATCTATCTGCAGGGGCTCGGGGACGTCCTCCCGGCGCTGCCCACGGACCTGACGAAACTGGAGGGTCTCGCGGAGCGCGCCCTGTCGGCGCGGGCGTTCGGGTACGTGGCGGGGTCGGCGGGCAGCGAGGCGACCGCGCGGGCCAACCGGGAGGCGTTCGGCCGGTGGCGGATCGTGCCGCGCATGCTGCGGGACGTCGCCGAACGTGACCTGTCGTCGGACGTGCTCGGAACCGCGATGCCGTCCCCCGTCCTGCTCGCGCCCATCGGCGTCCAGTCGATCTTCCACCCGGACGGTGAGCTGGCCGTCGCGCGGGCGGCGGCGGCCGAGGGAGTGCCGATGGTGCTGAGCACGGCGTCGTCGTACTCCATGGAGGACGTGGCCGAGGCGAGTGGGGACGGGCCCCGCTGGTATCAGCTGTACTGGCCCAAGGACAGGAAACTCGCCATCAGCTTCCTGGAACGTGCTAAGACGACGGGGTACACGGCCCTTGTCGTCACGCTCGACACGTTCACACTGGCCTGGCGCCCACGCGACCTGGATCAGGCATACCTGCCGTTCTTGCGCGGGATCGGTGTCGCGAACTACTTCAGCGATCCGGTCTTCCGGAAGGCCGTGGGCGGGGAGATCACCGACGCCAACCGGGACACCGCGATCCTGCACTGGGTCGCCAACTTCGGGAACCCGAGCCTGACCTGGGACGACCTCATCTTCCTGCGCGACCACTGGGACGGGCCCATCGCGCTCAAGGGCATCCAGCATCCCGACGACGCGCGCCAGGCCGTGGACGCCGGCATGGACGCGGTCATCGTCTCCAACCATGGCGGACGCCAGGTGGACGGGGCCATCGCCTCACTGGACGCCTTGCCGGGTGTCGTCGAGGCCGTCCGCGACCAGGCGACCGTCCTGTTCGACAGTGGTATCCGGACGGGGGCGGACATCGCGAAGGCGCTCGCGCTCGGAGCCAAGGCCGTCCTGGTCGCGCGACCGTATGCGTATGGGCTGGCGCTCGCCGGCCAGGCGGGTGTTCAGCATGTTCTGCGCTGTCTCCAGGCCGAACTGGAGTTGACCATGGCGCTTTCCGGGATCAGGACTCCGGACGAGCTGACTCAGGAGATCCTTGCGCGCGCTTAGGCCGCGCGATCATTTCCGGGGCGGCGGCCCCGCGGCCACGTCGTGATTGCCGGTGCTTCCCGGGTAGGGAGATCGGCATGCGCTGGCCCGATCACGCCATCTGGTGGCACGCCTACCCGCTCGGTTTCGTCGGCGCCGAACGTGAGGCCCTCCCCGAAGGCACACCCCCGACCCCCAGACTGACAAGGCTCACCGCCTGGCTCGACCACCTCATCGGACTGGGCTGCAACGGGCTCGCGCTCGGCCCGGTGTTCGCGTCCGAGACTCATGGCTACGACACCATCGACCACTACCGCATCGACCCAAGGCTCGGCAGCGAGAACGACCTGCAACGGCTCATCGACGAGGCGTCCCAGAAGGGCGTCAGGATCCTGTTCGACGGCGTCTTCAACCACGTCGGACGCGACTTCGCACCGTTCAAAGACGTTTCCGCCAAGGGTGACGCCTCCCCGTACCGGAAGTGGTTCCATCCGGATCTGCGCACCTTCGAAGGCCATGCCCACCTCGTCACGCTGAACCACGCCGAACCGGAGGTCGCCGACTACGTCACCGAGGTCATGACCCACTGGCTGGAGCGCGGTGTAGACGGCTGGCGTCTTGATGCCGCTTACGCCGTCCCCCCGGAGTTCTGGCGGACGGTCATAGACCGTGTCCGCGTGCGCTTCCCCGACGCCTGGTTCGTCGGCGAGGTCATCCACGGCGACTACACGGGCCTTGTGGAACGGACCGGATTCGACTCCGTCACCCAGTACGAGCTCTGGAAGGCCATCTGGAGCTCCCTCAACGACCGCAACTTCTTCGAACTGGCCCACGCCCTCGACCGCCACAACGGGATGCTCGACACGTTCGCTCCGCAGACCTTCCTCGGCAACCACGACGTGACCCGGATCGCCAGCCGCCTGAACGAGCACCGGCATGAAGAGCATGCGCTCGTGATCCTGCTGACCGTCGGTGGTGTCCCGTCCATCTACGCCGGCGACGAGTTCGGTTTCGAGGGGATCAAGGAAGAGCGCGCAGGCGGGGACGACGCCATCCGGCCGGTCTTCCCGCAACGCCCCGGTGAGACACCCGGCTACGCCGCCCCCTACCACCGCCTGCACCAAGACCTGATCGGTTTGAGACGACGCCACCCCTGGCTCGTCCGCGCCCAGACCGTGGTGGCGACCTTGACCAACACGGCTCTCTCCTACACAGTGGGGCACGGCACAGAGCGGCTCGCGGTCGTCCTCAACCTGGACGACGAGCCCGCCACCGCAGAACTGCCCGCCGCGGACTGGACGTGTGCAGCCGGTGAAGCGCGCTTCACCCCTGACAGAGCCACCGTTCCCCCGGGGGGATGGGCGATCGCCGAAGCATGACATTCGTCATGGGTCGTCCGGGCATTCCTCATGATCGCTTCCTGACGCCTGTGACTGCACGCCCGCACCGTCCCCCGGCAGCATGGATGTCATGAAGGCACCCGTGATCGAGGTACGCGACCTGGACCTGAACGAGGCCGTGCGGAACGTCTCGTTCACCGTGGCGGAGGGCGAGGTCTACGCACTCCTGGGCTGCTATGGGTCCGGAAAGACCACTCTCCTGGAAATGCTGGCCGGCCTACGCCGACCCGCAAGCGGAACCGTCCGGCTAAAGGGCGCAGACCCCTACACCGACCGCGACTCCGCGCGCGCTGGGGCCGTGTGGCGTGACGGTGGCCTGTTCCCAGGGCTGACCGTCACCGAGGTCATCGACACATGGCGACGTTGGACACTCGACCCGCTCACGCGTGACGAGGCACTGCGCCTGGCCCGCCTCACAGACGCCGCAGACGTCCCCTTCGAGCGGCTGACCCCCGGGCAGCGGCGCATGCTCGACGTGGCGCTGGCCCTGGTCGGACGCTCCGACGTGCTCTTCCTCGACGAGCCCACCGCCGGGCTCGATGCCGCCGCCGCCCGCGAGGTGTGGTCCGTCCTGCTGACGCTGGCCGCGCACGGGGTCAGCGCGGTGGTCACGACCCGTGACCCCGGCGAGGCGTGCCGCGCCGACCGCGTCGGCGTACTGGACGAGGGACGCCTGGTCACCGGCCGGGACGCCACCCGGCTCCGCGCCGCCTGACCGGCGGCGCGTCCCGTGCCGGCCGCATACGCTGGGCGCGTGCAGCCCAGGATCCCGCGCCCCACCGCCATCGCCGCGATCATCGTGGGGATGACGGTGCTGACGCTGGCGGGGCTCCTGCTGCCGGCGCTCTGGTACGAGATCGTCAACCGCAGGGAGACGGGGCACCTGCTCCTCGCCCTCACCGGCGTCGGCACCGTGTTCGCCCTCTACACCCGGCTGCTGTGGCAGAACCTGATGCGCCGCACCGCGCCCGTCCACCGGCTCGGGCTGGCCGCGATCGCGCTGATCTGCTGGGCGATGCCGGCGCTGCTCGGCACCGGTCCGGGCTGGGGGAACGCGCTGCTCGTCCCGGCCGGGCTGATCGCCGTCGTCCTCCCGGTCCGCCAGTCGGTCACCGTGGCGGCGGCGGCGACCGTACTGACCCCCGTCTACGGGGTGCTGCTCGGGCTTCCCGCCCTGCCCGTCCTGTACGAGGCGACGGGCGTGCCGCTCGGCGCCTTCTCCGGATATGTCACGGTCTGGCTGTTCCATGTCGTCCAGGAACTGCGGGAGGCGCGCGCCGAGCTGGCCCGGTCCGCGGTGCGGGAGGAGCGGCTCCGCTTCGCCCGCGACCTGCACGACGTCCTCGGCCACAGCCTCCAGGCGGTCGCGCTGCGCGCCGAGGTCGCCGAACGCTTCGTGGAACGCGACGACGGGCGCGTCCGCAAGGAGCTGACCGAGATCCAGGCGATGGCGCGGGACGCCGTCCGGGACGTGCGCGAGGTCGTCCGCGGCTACCGCGCCACGTCCCTGCGCACCGAACTGGACGGAATGACCGCCGTGCTGCGCGCCGCCGGAATCCGCTGCGAACGTCCCGAGGTGTCGCCGTCGCTGCCCGCGCACGTCCACGAGCCGCTCGGCTGGGTCGCCCGCGAGGCGGCGACCAACGTCCTGCGGCACTCCAGTGCCACCTGGTGTGAGATCACGGTCCGGGCCGGCCGGGACCGTGTCGAGATGGAGATCGTCAACGACGGTGCCGCGCGCCGCGCCGCCGGGGACGCCGGCAGCGGCCTGGCCGGTCTCGCCGAGCGGATCACCACGGCGGGCGGCGCGTTCACCGCGGGACCGGCCGGCGACGGGACGTTCCGGGTGACGGCCGCCGTCCCCGCGAGGCCCCCCGGGAAGGGAGAGGCATGATCCGCGTGCTGCTGGCCGACGACCACCTTCTGATCAGGGAGGCGCTCGTCCTGCTGCTGGAGACCGAGGACGGCATCGAGGTCGCCGCCGACGTCGGGCGCGGGGACGAGGCCGTCGACCGCGCCCTCGCCCTCAAACCCGACGTCGCCGTCCTCGACATCGACATGCCCGGCCTCGACGGGCTCGCCGCCGCCGAACGCCTCTCCCGCGACCTGCCCGGCTGCCGCCTGGTGATCGTGACCGCGCACGGGCGGCCCGGCAACCTGCGCCGCGCCATGGCCGCCGGCGTCCGCGGCTTCCTCGGCAAGGACGCGCCCGGCAGCCGGCTCGCCGAGGTCATCCGGCAGGTCGCCGCCGGCGCCCGCTACATCGACCCGCAACTCGCCGCCGACGCCCTCGCCGCCGAGGAATGCCCCCTCACCCCGCGCGAGCTGGACGCCCTGCGTGCCGCCGCCGGCGGCGCCCCGGTCTCCCGCATCGCCCGCGACCTCGGCCTGTCGGAGGGCACCGTCCGCAACTACCTGTCCGCCGCCGTCACCAAACTCGGCGCCGACAACCGCCACGCCGCCGCCCGGACCGCCCGCGACCTGGGCTGGCTCTAGCGGCGGGCCAGCACGAGGGCGCCTCGTCTGGTCACCGGGAGCGGTGTGCGGAGCCGGGTGGCGGCCTCGGCGGCCTGCGGGCGGGGCACGCGGCGGGCGATCAGGTAGTCGCGGACGGCGGCGTGGTCGGGGAGCGTGATCAGCGGGGCGTCCCAGCGTTCCACCTCGACCTCCCCGAACACCTCGCAGACGCGGGCGGGGGCGTCCTCGGCGTCGAACGCGGTCGGTTCGGGCCGCCACACGGGCGACAGCTCGGGGCTGTCGGTCCGGCACACCGCGGAGACCAGCAGCAGTCCGCCGGGCGCGAGGACGCGGCGGGCCTCGTGGAGCGCCCGCCCGGGATCGTCCAGGTGGCAGAGCATGTTCACGGCCACGACGGCGTCGAACGATGCATCCCGGAACGGCAGGCGGAGCGCGTCGGCACGGACGCGCGGACCCGGATGGGCGCGCAGCGGCTCGGCGGACGTGTCCAGCCCCACCAGGCGGGGCGGCGGCGGGTGGGGGAGGGCGGCGCCGAGGGCGCCCTCCCCGCAGCCGATGTCCAGGACCAGGGACGCGCCCGCGTTCAGCAGCTTCGAGGCGACGTGGTCGTGCAGGCTCCGCGCCCCGATCAGGTATTTCCTGGTGACCCTTCCGGCGAGGCGGAAACGCTCCGGTCCGGAGTCACGGTCGGGTGTGAGGGCCATGCCCTAGGCATGCCCGGTGAGCCGCCCGGAAAAGCGCCGTCAGGCGGCGGCGCCGCCGTCGATGACGAGGTCGTGACCCACCACGTGGGTCGAAGCGTCCGACGCCAGCCACAGGACGGTCGACGCGACTTCGGAGGTGTCCGCCACGCGGCCGGCTGGGATGGCCGTACGCATCCTGACGGCGCGGTCGGTTTCGCTCTCGCCCGGTAGGAGCGACATGGGTGTGTCGCTGGCCCCGGGGCTGACCGCATTGATACGGATGCCGTCGGCGATGTGGTCGAGCGCGGCCGTCCTGGTGAGGATGCTGACCCCCGCCTTGGACGCCGCGTACGCCGCCATCCCGGGTCGCCGGTTGTGCGCCCCGATGTTGGACGCGACGTTGACGATCGTCCCGCCGCCGTGGGTCCGCATATGGGCGATCTCGTACTTCATGGACAGGAACACGCCGGTCAGGTTCACCGCCAGGACGGCGTCCCAGGCTCCGGTGTCGATGTCGGCGACCGGCCCGACGGCGTCGAGGACTCCGGCGTTGTTGACCGCGACGTGGAGGCCGCCATGGCGTCCGGCCACCGTCTCGACCATCTGGGCGGCGGACGAGGGATCGGTCACGTCGGCGACCACGTGATCGGCCCTGCCGGGGCCGATCTCCTTGACGGCCTCGGTCAGCGCGGTCACATCGCGTCCGGCGAGGACCACCGTGGCGCCCTCGCGGGCGAAGGCGTGCGCGGTGGCGCGGCCGATGCCGCCCGCGCCGCCGGTGATGAGGACGATCTTGCCATCGAACATCATGAGCTGACTCCAGGATACTAGATCGATCGTTCTTGAATGGGGGCGGGAAAAACCCCGGCCCGCTCGGTGGCCGGGGAAGGCGGTCAGGCGAGGAGGGACAGCGCCTCGCGCGCCGCGTCCCGGAGGCGCTCCTCGCCTGCGGGGGCGCGGCCGAGGACCCGCATCCCCTGGAGCAGGACGAGGAGGAACCGGGCCAGCGCCCGGGGATCCTTCTCCGGCGGCAGCTCGCCCTGGGCCCGGGCGCGCATCAGCGCCGAGGTCAGCGACGCCTCGAGGAAGCTCCAGCTCGACTCCACCAGCCGGGCCGCCTCGGCGTCGCGCGCGGCCAGCTCGACCGCCGTGTTGACCACCAGGCACCCGCGTCGCCGCCGGTCGCCCGCCGACTCCTCGGCATAGCGCTCGATCAGCGCGCGCACCGCCGGCAGGACGGGCCCCGGCCGCGACAGCGTCTCGGCGAGGCTCGGGTCGGCGGTCCGCAGGTAGCGTTCCAGTGCCTTCAGATACAGGTCGTGCTTACCGCCGAACGTGGCGTAGATGCTCGCGCGGGCGATGCCGAGACGCTCCACGAGATCGGCCATGGACGTCGCCTCGTATCCGCGTTCCCAGAACAGCTCCAGGGCGCGCTGCAAGACGGCGTCGGGGTCGAACTCCTTCGTCCGTGCCATGGGCAGGACGGTAACCTGTTCAAGAACGAACGGTCAAATATCAGCCTTCCGCGCGTGCGGGCACGGCCGGGCGGCTCAGATCCAGGACGTCCAGCACCGATCCGTCGGCGGCGAGCGCCTCGACGACCGGGCCCTGGCGGGCGCCCCACACCACGACGACGTGCCCGTGCGCCGGGACGTCCAGGATCCGCTTGCCGACCCGCACCCGCGCCACCTCCGCCGAGGCCCGCAGGCGCGCCTCGTTCACGAACTTGGCGCCCCACGGCAGCAGCCGGTTGGAGTTGCGGACCGTCCGGCCCGACCCGTACTTCAGCAGGTGGCGTCCCATCTCACCGAGTGAGCGGCGCGCGAGCGGCTCGTCGGGCGCCGACCCGCCGCCGCCGCCCAGTTCCCGCCACTCACCGTCGCGGCGGTGGAACGTCCAACCCTCGATGTACCCGGAGGCTTCGCCCCACTGGTGCAGGAATGTGACGACGGCGACATCGCCGTCCATATCGAGACCGAGCGGAAGGAAGTCCCGTCCTTCCTCGAAAGCGGCGGGAGGGGGGACGGGAAGGCCGTCCCGGAGGAGCCGCATGCACTCCTCGTGCACCTCGTAGTCGTTCATGTTCGGGACCTCTGGATCGTGCAGGCCTGGATGGTGCAGGCAGGGCGAAGGGCCCTCCCAGCAGAGGGCCCCCACGTGGCACTCACTCTAGAGGTCCGGCTCGTCTGGTTTCACCCGTCTGGAGTACTCCTGTCAATGCTTTGCCATCCGCTGTTCACCGCATCGTGGATCACCACTGCACCTTGTGTGAACGCCCGGCCGGCGAGGACCGCGCAGAGGGCCGCGAGCGGCAGTTCCACACCGGCCGCGAGTGCGATCGCCGCGGTCCGGCCCGGCCCCGGCGTGGCGGTCGTCACGTCGAACCACGCGTCCACGATCAGCAGCGTCCCGGTGACGGCGGCGCCCAGGCCGTACCGGCGGTCGCCGCGGACGTACAGCACGCCCGTGCCGAGCAGCGCGGCGGCCTCCATCGCGTCCAGCCCGACCCAGGCGGTCGACCAGTTCGCCACCACCGCGCTGGACGGCATCGTGGCCGCGAGCATCCACATCCAGGGCACCAGCGCCGCCGCGCCCCCGATCATCCCCCACCCCAGCCACCTGTTCCCGCCGGCCCGGACGAGCCGGGGACCGCCCGCGAGCCGGTTCACGGTGCGGGGACGAGAGGCGAGCGGCGCGGTGGCGGCGACCATGGGGGGCTCCCTGCTGAAGGTGATCGGTGCCCTTCAAGCCTCGCCGCCGGCTCGGCCGCGGTCGGTAACCCGCATATCCGAGTTGGGGTGGCACTAGGTTCACCCCTCGTTCTGCAGCCTGGTTCATGGTGGCGGGCGAACCGCACCAATACGGTTGCCCCCATGGCATCCATCTCCGCGGCCGACCGTGCCCGCGTGCACGCTCCGTGGTCGGCGGCGGCGCGGCGCGACACCGTCTTCGTCGCCTCCGGGGTGCCGCTGCAGGTCACCGGATGGCTGCTCCTGGGCTCGGTCTGGACGGCCTGGACACCCGCGGACGTCACACCGATCCTCGTCCTGGCCGGCGCGTCGACCGTCCTGCTGCTGCTGCTCGCGCTGCGCCCGCTGACGGCCTGGCAGCGGGAGCGGTGCTGGGCCGTGCTCGGCCTGCACATCCCCCGCGTGCCGGACCTCGATGACGGGGGCCCGTGGGACGCGCTCCGCAACCTCCGCTCGCCCGTGCTCTGGCGGATCATCCGGTACCACCTGCTCGCCGGGCCGTGCCTGGCGGCCGGCGGGCTGGCCGTGATCTTCGCGTGGGCCGCGGGGTTCGTCCTTGCCGCCGTGCCCCTGTACGCGTGGGCGCTGCCCCACGTCGGCCTGTTCGGCAATCCGGTGAAGTCCGGCGCGCTCACCGGGACCGGCGTCCTGCTGCTGGCGGGCGCGCCGTGGCTGGCGGCGGGCGTCCGCCGGCTGGACGCGCGCGCCGCCGTCGCGCTCCTCGGCCCCGACCGCGCGCTGGAGCTGGAACGGCGCGTGGAGGACCTCGCCGAGCAGCGCGCCAGCGTCGTGGACGCCGCCGACATCGAGCGCCGCCGCATCGAGCGGGACCTGCACGACGGCGCCCAGCAGCGGCTCGTGTCGCTCGCGATGAACCTCGGACTGGCCCGCGAGACGCTGACCGGCGTCCCGGCGGAGGCCATGCGGGTGATCATCGAGGCGCATGAGGAGGCCAAGGAGGCGCTGACCGAGCTGCGCGACCTGATCCGCGGCCTGCACCCGGCCGTGCTGGAGGACCGGGGGCTGGACGCGGCGCTGTCCGGCGTCGCGGCCCGGGTGCCGCTGCCGGTCCGGCTGCGGGTCGAGGCCGAGCCGCGCGCCTCGTCCACCATCGAGGCCGTCGCGTACTTCGTCGTCTCCGAAGCCCTGACCAACGTCGTGAAGCACGCGAAGGCCAACGAGGTGGACATCGCCGTGGTGCGCCGGGGCGAGGTGCTGGGCGTCACCGTCCGCGACGACGGGCGGGGCGGCGCCGACCCGTCCGGCGGGACGGGCCTGACCGGGCTCGCCCGCCGCGTCCGGTCCGTGGACGGCACGTTCCGCATCACCAGCCCCGCCGGGGGACCGACCACCGTCACCGTGGAGTTGCCGTGCGCGTTGTGATCGCCGAGGACTCGGTCCTGCTGCGGGCCGGGCTGATCAAGGTGCTGGAGACCTCCGGCTTCGAGGTCGCGGCGGCCGTCGGGGAGGCCGACGGGCTGCTCGCCGCGGTCCGCGCGCACCGCCCGGACGCCGCGATCGTGGACGTCCGGATGCCGCCCGGCTTCACCGACGAGGGCGTCCGCGCGGCCCTCGTCATGCGGCACGAGGCGCCGGACGTGGCCGTCCTGCTGCTGTCGCAGTACGTCGAGGAGCGGTACGCCGCGGACCTGCTGTCGACCCGCACCCGCGGCATCGGCTACCTGCTCAAGGACCGGGTCGCGGACGTCTCGGCGTTCCTCGACGCGCTGCGCCGGGTCGCCTCCGGCGGCACGGCGCTCGACCCGGAGGTCGTCTCGCAGTTGCTGCTGCGCCGCCACCGCGGCCCGCTCGACCGGCTCACCCCGCGCGAGAAGGAGGTCCTCTCCCTGATGGCCGAGGGACGCTCCAACGCGGGCATCGCCGCCGCGCTGGTGGTGAGCGAGAGCGCGGTCGCCAAGCACATCAACGGCATCTTCGCCAAGCTCGACCTCCCGCACGCCGAGGGCGACCACCGCCGCGTCCTCGCCGTCCTGCGCTTCCTGGGCGGTGAGACGTGACCGCCGGTGCCGCGCGGCGGCCCCGGCGGCGTGGCGTCTGGATCGCGCTGGCGATCGGGACCGCGCTGGTCGTGGTGGTGCCCGTCCTGCTGATGGCGTTCGGGCGGGCCGTCCGGCAGACGTCGGCGTCCGTCACGCCCTACCACCATGCGATCAGGGAACTGCGGCTCGACATGGGCGCCGCGGCCGTCTCCGTCAGCCCCGGACCTGACGGGCAGGCGCGCGTCTACAAGGATCTCCGGTGGGCGCTGAGCAAGCCCCGCGTGACCGAATCGCTGGTGGGCGACACCCTGTTCGTCACGGTCCGCTGCTCGGGGACGGGCGTGATCGGCGGCTGCGGTGCCGACCTCGCCGTCCGGGTGCCGGTGGGCACCCGGGTGTCGGCGGTGGCCGGGTCGGGCGAGATCAACGTCCGGGGGCTGGCCGGCGACCTCGATCTGCGGACCGGGTCGGGCGTGATCGGCGTCGCCGGCGCGCGCGGCCGGCTGCGGCTGCTGGCCGGGTCCGGCGCGATCACCGCGACCGGGCTGACCTCGCCGCAGACGCGGGCGCGGATCAGGTCCGGGTCCCTCGACCTTCGCTACGCCGAGCCCCCGGACTCGGTGGAGGCGGCGGCCGGATCGGGCACCACGAGGATCATCGTCCCACCGGGCTCGCACTACCGCGTGCGGAACTGGACGGGCGCCGGCACCGCCCACATCAACCCGGCCGTCGTCGACGACCGCGCCCCCGGTCAGATCACCGTCCACAGCGGTTCCGGCGACAGCTACGTCGACTACCGCGACGACTAGCGCGGCGGGCCGCACGCCGTCACCGTCCCGCTCGTCGTGACACGCCGGGCACCGTCCGGGTTTTCCGGCCCGGCAGGCGCCGTCCGGGCGGAAACCGCCGCGGTTTGTCCGCCGGTCCTGATAGGACATGTGCCGACGAACTCGCATAAGGGGATCCATGGGCGTTTATCAGCACCTTGAGGAATATGCCGGCCTTCCGGTGGCCACGTTCAACGAGGACACCCGGCCGGACGAGGTGGACGGCGGCACCGGCGATCCCGTCACCGGGGAGGACTTCCCGTCCGCCGGGGAGGCCGCCTGGTTCGTCGGGACGTCCTTCGACGAGGAGGACTTCGCCGGCGTCTTCGCCCGCTTCCTGCAGACGATCGACACCACCGAGATCACGGCGCTGATCATCGGCTACTGGGGCGCCTCCTACGACAGCGGCGCCGCCGACCCGGTGGCGCTGCTCACCGAGTCGGCCGCGTCCTTCCCCAGGCTCAGGGCGCTGTTCCTCGGCGACATCACCGGCGAGGAGTCGGAGATCTCCTGGATCGAGCACTCCGACATCACGCCCCTGTTCACCGCGTTCCCCGACCTGGAGCGGTTCGACGTGCGGGGCGCGCAGGGCCTCGTCCTCGACCCGATCAGGAGCGACAGGCTCAAGGTGCTGCGGTTCGAGTCGGGCGGGCTGCCGGCGCCGGTCGTGCGGGCCGTGGGGGCCAGCGACCTGCCGAACCTGGAACATCTCGACCTGTGGCTCGGCGAGGACAACTACGGCGGTGACGCGACGGTCGCCGACCTCGCCCCGCTCCTCAGCGGCGAGCGGCTGCCCGCGCTGCGCCACCTCGGCCTGGAGGACAGCGAGATCCAGGACGAGATCGCGGCGGCGGTCGCGGGCGCGCCCGTCGTGGCGCGGCTGGAGTCGCTCAGCCTGGCGATGGGCATCCTCACCGACCAGGGCGCCGAGGCGCTGCTCGCCGGGCAGCCCCTCACCCACCTGCGCGAACTGGACCTGCACCACCACTTCCTGTCCGACGCCATGGTCGAGCGGGTGCGGGCGGCGCTGCCCGGAGTCGAGGTCGACCTGGACGAGCAGGAGAAACCGGACGGCGACTGGCACTACATCGCGGTATCTGAATGATCCGGGAACGGCTTTCGACGTTCGCCGGGCTCCCCGTCCACACCTTCGACGGGGACCCCGGAGGCGGTCCGCGGCCCGCCGAGGGCGAGGTGGCCTGGGGCATCTACCACCGCATCCAGGACAACGGCGCGTGGGGAGCCGAGGTCCCCGAGAACTTCGAGCTGTTCCTCCGGACGGTCGACACCGCGCGGGTCACCCACCTCGTCATCGGCTTCTGGGGGTTCGACACCGAGGAGTTCGACCCGGTCGGGCGGCTGGTCGAGGCCGCCGGCCGGTTCCCGGACCTGCGCGCGGTGTTCCTCGGCGACATCCGCGACTGGGATCTGCACATCTCCTGGATCAGGCACTCCGACGTCTCGCCGCTGTTCGCGGCGTTCCCGGGTCTGGAGCACGTCGGAATCCGCGGCGGGGACGGCCTGCGGCTCGAACCGATGCGCGCCCCGCGGCTGCGGACGCTGCGGTTCGAGGCGGCCCGGCTGCCGGAGGAGGTCGTGGGAGCGGTGGCCGCCAGCGATCTGCCGGGGTTGGAGCGCCTGGACATGTGGCTCGGCCAGTACCTGATGGACGCCCCGCCTCTCGACGAGCTCGCGGGGATCTGGACGGGTGAGCGGCTGCCCGCGCTGCGGCGCCTCGGGCTGGAGAACGCCGACTGCGCGGACGAGATCGCCGAGGCCCTGGCCGGCGCGCCCGTCACGGCGCGGCTGGAGTCGCTGAGCCTGGCGATGGGCACGCTCACCGACCGGGGCGCGGAGGCGCTCCTTTCCGGGCAGCCCCTGACGCACTTGAAGGAACTCGACCTGCACCATCACTTCCTGAGCGAGGAGATGACCGCCCGGGTGCGGGCCGGGACGCCCGGCGTCCAGGTGAACCTCGATGAGGGGCAGGGGCCGCCGCGCCGGTCGCGAGGACGGTTCGACATCACCACCTACATCGCGGTGGCCGAATGAGCCTCGTCGTGGTCGGCGCGCCCGGCGACCGCCGCCCCGCGCTGTTCGCGGCGGCGTGCCGGGCGGCCGGGCTGCCCGAGCCCCGGCTGATCGCCTGGACGGACGTGCTGCGCGGCGCCCCGCTCGCGCTGGAGGCGGGCGATCTGGTGCGCGTCGACTCGCCGGGCGGGGACCCCGAGACCGATGTGCTGCTGCGCGGCCCCGGTGAACCGGCGCGGGTCGGCGGCGGGGCGCGCTGGTACCGGACGTTCACGGCGGCGCTGCGGCGGCTCTCCGCAGCGGCGTCGCAGGCCGGCGCCCGGCTCCTCGGCGACGTCGAGGAGATCGCGGTCATGTTCGACAAGCGGCTGGCACACGCGCGTCTCCTGGCCGCGGGGGTTCCCGTCCCGGTCGCGCTGCCCGGGGTCGACGGCTATACGGCGCTTCGCTCGCGGATGGACGAGACGGGGGAGCGGCGGGTGTTCGTCAAGCCCGCGCACGGCTCGTCCGCGTCCGGCGTCGTCGCGTTGCAGACGGCGCCGGGCCGGGTGAGGGCCGTGACCTCGGCGTTCATGGCGGGGGACCGGCTGGTGAACGCGCTGCGCGTCCGCTCCTACGCGTCCGAGGAGGAGGTCGCCGCGCTGATCGGCCTGCTCGCCCCGGACGGCCTGCACGTGGAGCGGTGGCTGCCCAAGGCGACCCTGGACGGGCGCGTGTTCGACCTGCGCGTCGTCGTCATCGGCGGTGAACCCACGCACGCGGTCGCCCGGACGAGCCGGACCCCGATGACCAACCTTCATCTGGGCGGCGCCAGGGGAGACCTCGGGGCGGTGCAGCGCGCGCTCGGGGAGGACGGGTGGCGCCGGGCGCTCGACGTGTGCGCGCGGGCCGCCTCCTGTTTCCCCGGCAGCCTGATGGTCGGCGTCGACCTGCTGGTGGGCGCGGGGCTGAAACGGTTCGCGGTGTGCGAGGTGAACGCGTTCGGTGACCTGCTGCCGGGGCTGACCGGCCTGCCGGGCGGGCCCGCCGAAGGGATCGACACCTATGCCGCCCAGGTCAGAGCGTCGTTGCCGGGAATTCGATGTACGACATGAACGACATCATCGGCAGTCATGATCTGCTGCTGGTGACTCTCGACACGCTGCGTTATGACGTTGCCGCCGAACTGGCCGCTTCTGGCGAGACCCCCACTCTCGCCGGCCTGCTCCCGGGGGGCCGCTGGGAGCGCCGCCACACGCCGGGCAGTTTCACCTACGCCGCGCATGCGGCGATGCTGGCCGGGTTCATGCCGACCCCCGCGTCCCCTGGGCCGCACCCACGTCTCTTTGCCGGAACGTTCCCGGGCAGCGAATCCACCGCGTCCCATACGTGGACGTTCGACGCCGCCGACCTGCCGTCCGGACTCGCCGCCGCCGGCTACCACACCGTCTGCGTGGGCGGTGTCGGGTTCTTCAACAAGCTGACGCCGCTCGGGTCCGCGCTTCCGTCGCTGTTCGCCGAGAGCCACTGGGAACGCCGCTTCGGCGTGACCGACCCGGAGTCGCTGCCCAACCAGATCGACCGCATCGCCGAGAGCATGGGCCGGCTGCCTGCCGACCGCCGCCTGTTCCTGCTGCTGAACGTCGCGTCCTTGCACCAGCCCAACTGGTTCTACCTGCCCGGCGCCACCCGCTCGGACGGGGACACGCGCGCCAGCCACGCCGCCGCCCTCCGCCATGTCGACGCCCACATCGGCCGGCTTTTCGCGCTGATGCGCCGCCCCTGCTTCGTCATCGTCTGCTCCGACCACGGGACGGCCTACGGAGAGGACGGCCACACCGGGCACCGCATCGGCCACGAGGTCGTCTGGACAGTTCCGTACGGGGAGTTCGTTCTGCCGTGAAGCCCTACCAGGGATACGTGTACGCGTACCCGCACAAGACCGCCTACCGTCCGCTGCACCCATCGCCGGCACTACGCGATGTATGGGCCGGGGAACCGCTGCACGCGCTCTTCCTCTACCTCCACGTGCCCTTCTGCGAGATGCGATGCGGCTTCTGCAACCTCTTCACCCGCACTGGCGCGCCCGAAGAGCTGACCGCGGCCTACCTCGGCGCGCTCGACCGGCAGGCCACCGCCGTGCTGGACGTCCTGGGGGACGCGTCGTTCGCCACGGCGGCGTTCGGCGGCGGCACCCCGACCTACCTCACCGCGTCCGAACTGGAACGCCTCTGCGACATCGCCGGGCGGTTCCGCGGCTTCGGTTCGGGCCCGCTCGGCGTGGAGACGTCCCCGGCCACCGCCACCACCGACCGGCTGACCGTCCTCGCCGAACGCGGCGCCACCCGGATCTCCATCGGCGTGCAGAGCTTCCTGGACGACGAGGCCCGCGCTGCCGTCCGGCCCCAGAAACGCAGCGAAGTGGAGGCCGCGCTAGACCGCATCAGGGCCGTGGGCTTCCCGACCCTCAACATCGACCTCATCTACGGCATCGACGGCCAGACACCCGCGACGTGGATGCACTCCCTGAATGCCGCTCTCACGTGGCGCCCAGAGGAGATCTACCTGTACCCCCTCTACGTCCGTCCGCTGACCGGGCTGGCACGCCGTGCCCAAGACTGGGACGACCAGCGCCTCACCCTCTACGGGATCGGCCGCGACCATCTCCTGGCCGAAGGCTACGAGCAGGTGTCGATGCGGATGTTCCGGCTGCCCACAGGCACCTCCGGCGGAACGGAGTACTGCTGCCAGACCGACGGCATGGTCGGCCTCGGATGCGGAGCACGTTCCTACACCTCCCGCCTGCACTACTCGTTCGAGTACGCGGTCGGCACCGGGCAGGTGCGCTCCCTCATCGACTCCTACGTGCGGGAGGACGACTTCACGACCGCCCGCGTGGGCTTCACCCTGGACGACGACGAACAACGCCGCCGCCATCTCCTCCAGTCACTCCTGCAAGCACGCGGTCTCGACCGGGGCTCGTACCGCGCGCGCTTCGGCACCGACCCGCTGGACGACTTCTCCGCCGACCTCACATCGATCGCCGACCGCGGATGGCTGGAAGCCTCCGGCGGCACCCTGCGGCTGACACCGGAAGGGCTTGCCTACTCCGACGCCATCGGCCCCGCCCTCTTCTCGTCCCGCGTCCAGAAGCTCATGGACGCCTATGAGGCGCGCTGATGGACCACCTGACGATCCTCTACCGGGGCCCGCTCGCCAGTTGCGACTACGACTGCCCGTACTGCCCCTTCGCCAAGCGCCGCGACACACCGGCCCAGCTCCGCGACGACCGCGCCGCACTGGAACGCTTCACGGAATGGGCCGCCGCCTACGGCCACCCCCTCTCTGTCCTGTTCACCCCCTGGGGCGAGGGCCTGGTGCGCTCCTGGTACAGGCACGCGCTCACGGCCTTGAGCCACCTCCCGCACGTCGAACGGGTGGCGATCCAGACGAACCTCAGCCACCGCGTCTCCTGGACGGCGGGCGCGGACCTGACCCGGCTCGCGCTGTGGGCGACCTACCATCCCGGCCAAGTCCCCTACGGACGCTTCCTGGGCAAATGCCGCGACCTGGCGGAGCGCGGCGTCCGCCACAGCGTCGGCATCGTCGGGCAGCCCGACCACCTCGACGCCGCCCGCCGCCTGCGCGCCGACCTGCCCACCGGCACGTACCTGTGGGTCAACGCCGCCGAAGGCCGCACCTACACCGACGCCGAGGCCGCCGCCTGGACCGGCATCGACCCGCTGTTCCCGCTCAGCCGCCGCCCGCACGCCAGCCGCGGCCTCCCCTGCCGGACGGGCGAAACGGTCGTCTCGGTCGACGGTGACGGCACCGTCCGCCGCTGCCACTTCGTCCCGTCCGTGCTGGGAAACCTCCACGACGGCTCCTTCCGCGCCGCACTCAGGCCCCGCCCATGCCCCCTGGACACCTGCGACTGCCACATCGGCTACGTCCACCTGGAACCGCTGGGCCTCTACGACACGTTCGCGGGCGGGGTCCTGGAACGAATTCCGGCCCTCCTGGACCGGCCCTGACGCGCCCGCCGGCTCAGGTCTGCCTTTCGGGGCGGTAGTCGGCCTCGTCCACACCGAACGTCCAGGCGACGCCCGCGCGCGCCGTGCGGGTGTCGGGCGGGACGCGCAGATAGTAGGTCCGGTACGTCCCATCGGGTTCGGGCGTGGAATTGACCACCTCCACCATGACCACGGGCTCGTCACCGGGGAGGTCGATGGACCACAGGACGCCCGTCTCGTCCCGGTGCAGGGGACGCGCGCCCGTCTCGGCCAGGTAGCGGTCGTAGCCGAAGATCTCCAGCATCACCCGGCGCAGCTCGGCGTTCTCCTCGGCCGAGATGCGGTCGGGTGTCAGGCCGGTCAGGGACGCGACGAAGTCGCGTGGGATCGGCATACCGCGCCAGGCGTGCAGGGCGAACCCGTCCGGGTAGGCGAGGGCGGGACCGTCGCCGCGGTGCAGCCGGCCTGGCTCGTCCCGATACAGCTCACTGGGACGCTCCGACAGGACCACCAGCCGTTCGTAGGGCCACCACCAGCCCGCCGAACGGGCGGCCTCCGCGAGACCGGTGAGCGGGCCGTCCAGCCGTCCGAGCGACTCGAACAGCGCCAGCCAGGGCGCGTCATGCTGGCCCAGGACGGCGTCGAGGGTGGCGGCCCGCAGCAGGGACCCGGCCCGCTCCTCCCGTGCGGACGGCCGCCGGTTGCCGGCCGCGGAGGAACGGCCGTGCGCCTGCTCCCCGATGGCGGCGCGAACCCGGGTGACCAGTGACTGGACCTGGTCCCAGAGCAGGCCCCCCGTCCCGGCCCATGTGCGCGGCCACTGCTCCGGCCCCTGTTCGGAGCAGGCCGCCGCACGTTCCGCCTCCCAGGGACGGGTCCGCACCCGCGCGAGAACGCTCTCGCCCGCCCGGCCCTCGCCCAGGTCGGCGCGGGCCTGCTCAAGCAGGCCGTCCAGGCCGGCCGCCTCCAGGGCGTCGCCGTGCCCCGCGAGGACGGCCGCCATGACGGCGCCGCGCGCGGGGGAGGGCACCCACACGTACCGCTCGGGGACCTCCAGCCCGGCCGAGGTGTAGGCCGCGGCCACGCCCGCCTCGGCCCGCGCACGGTCGGCGGGGCCGGTGCCGAACGCCGCCGACTGCCAGTCGCCGACCACGTAGTGGGGTTCGCGTACCGTTCCGGTGAGCATCCCGCCCCCTCAGTCGGCCACGACGCGGACGGCGCCGGGCACGTACTCGCGCTGGCGGATCACCCGGTACCACCCCTTGGGCAGGGTGATCGCCGCGTGCTCCTCGTGCACCAGCCGCCCGCCGGACGGCAGATGCAGATGGTCCGGGGCGAGCGGATCCGGGACGCGCAGCAGCGAGCCGGGCGCGGACAGCGCGTGCGCGTGCCCGGTGGCCTCTCCGAGGGCCAGCACCATGCGCCCCCGGCCGTCGCGCGGAGCCGGCGGCAGCTCGCGGACGGACCGCGGGACCGCCTCCTCGGGCACGGGCAGGATCAGGATGTCTCCCTGTCGGTACATGCGGCGAACGTAACGTCCGCCACCGACAGAACGAGCGCGGTGGACCGGGGTCAGAAGCCGCGGGTGCGGTGGGCCGCCGGACGGGCCCACCGTCCGGAGGCGCCGAGCCCGACCCGCTGGAACGCCCGGATGAACTCACCGCCGAGGTTCACCCCGGCGCCCAGGGCGAGCGCCACGGAAATCGCCCCGATGAGACTCAGCACCCCCGCGTTCGGTGAACCCGTGTTGAGTTCGACCATCCCCCGGTACAGCGCCGTCCCAGGCAGAAGGGGGCCGATCGCCGGGACCACGTACGGCATGACAGGTTGCCGGTGCCGGCGGGCCAGCCAGTTCGCCAGCGTACCGACCACGGTGGCGGCCACCGCCGCCGCCAGCACGGGTGGAACGTGCCAGACCCGCGCGAGGACGTAGAGCACCCAGATCAGCGCCCCGCCCAGGGCCGCGGCGGTCAGGACCGCCCTGGGCGCGGCCAGCGAGATCGCGAAGGTCAGCGAGATGACGGCGGCCGCCATGATCGCGACGGGTCTCAGCTCCGCCGCCGGCGTGGGCAGATGCTTGACGTCGATCGGCACGTCCAGGTTGACCGCGGCGTAGACGACCACGCCCAGCCCGGCGACGATCGCGGCGATCAGGAAGAAGACCTCCAGTAGCCGCGCCCCCGCGCTGATCAGGTCGCCGGTGATGCCGTCCTGGATGCTGGCGACCAGCGGACGCCCCGGCAGCAGCGCCAGGATCGCCCCCGTGACGACCGTCGCGGCATGTCCCGGATTGCCCATCGCCACCACCAGGGCCGCCGCGGCGGCGCCGATCGCGGCGGCCAGCGTCAGCTGGAAGAACTCCGCGATCCCGCGCCGCGCCAGTGCGGCGGCGGTGCGGTCGCCGAGCAGGGTGGCGATGAACGCCGTGGTCGCCACGAGCGGTCCGCCGCCGGCCAGCACACTGCCCGACGCGGCGATGAGCCCCAGCGACACCACCATCAGCCAAGCCGGATAGGGGGCGCGCCCCTGTTTGATCTCTGCGAGCTTCTTGTGGGCCTCGTCCAGCTCCAGCATGCCGATGGACGCGTCCTGGACGAGCTGATGCAGCGCGGTGAGCCGCCAGTAGGCCGGAGTCCGCCGCCGGATGGCCCGGCTCCCCGTCACGGGCGCCGCACCCTTCCCCGGGTGGGCCGAGACGAGAAGGCTCGTCAGCGTGACCTGAACCTCACATCGAGGGATTTCATAGGCCACGGCCAGGCTGAGCATGGCCTCGTTCACGCGCTCGGTGGTCTCGCCGCTGGCCAGCAGCAGTTCACCGACGCGCAGCACCAGGTCGAGCGCCCGGGGATCGACGATCTCGCCGGGCTCCTCCTCGGGCGGTTCCGGAGGTGCCCCGTCCATCAGGACCTGCCATGTCCGCCGCAAGCGTTCGGCCGTGCGCATTCCCCCGCCCGTGCCCCTTCCCGCCTCGTCACCGATCTTGAATGGCAGGCTACCCAGGGGTCCGGCCCCGCGAATCCGCGGCTTCCCACCCGCCTTTCCACAGAACACCATTCAGGTGCGGCGTCTTCCATGCCGCTGGTACCAAGGACGCATGAGCACTCTCCGGGACGATGCCGAGCGCTGCCTGCGCGCCCTCGCCGGCGACCACGCGCGGCTCCGCGACGACCAGTGGACGGCGATCAGCGCGCTCGTCGTCGAACGCCGCCGCGCCCTGGTCGTGCAGCGCACGGGCTGGGGCAAGTCCGCCGTCTACTTCGTGGCGACCCGGCTGCTCCGCGAGCGCGGCGCCGGCCCCACCGTGATCGTCTCGCCGCTGCTGGCGCTGATGCGCAACCAGATCGAGGCCGCCGTGCGCGCCGGCATCCACGCCCGCACGATCAACTCCTCCAACACCGGCGACTGGGAGCAGATCTTCGCCGAGGTCGAGGCAGGCGAGGTGGACGTCCTGCTGGTGAGCCCCGAACGGCTCAACAACCCCGACTTCCGCGACCTCGTCCTGCCCAGGCTCGCCGCCGGCGCCGGGCTGGTCGTCGTCGACGAGGCGCACTGCATCTCCGACTGGGGCCACGACTTCCGCCCCGACTACCGGCGGCTGCGCACCCTGCTGGCCGAGCTGCCGCCGGGCGTCCCGGTGCTCGCCACCACCGCGACCGCCAACGCCCGCGTCACCCAGGACGTCGCCGAGCAGCTCGCCGGCGACGACGCCCTCGTCCTGCGCGGCCCGCTCGAACGCGAGTCGCTGCGCCTCGCCGTCGCCACGCTGCCCACCGCCGAGCAGCGCATCGCCTGGCTGGGGGAGCGCCTCGCCGACCTGCCGGGCTCCGGCATCATCTACACGCTCACCGTCGCCGCCGCCCACGAGATCACCGGCTACCTGCGCGACCGGGGCCACGAGGTCGCCGCCTACTCCGGTCAGACCGAGCAGGCCGAGCGACTCCAGGCCGAACAGGACCTCCAGGACAACAAGCTCAAGGCGCTCGTCGCCACCAGCGCCCTCGGCATGGGCTTCGACAAACCCGATCTCGGTTTCATCGTCCATGTCGGCGCCCCGCAGTCGCCGGTGGCCTACTACCAGCAGATCGGACGGGCCGGCCGCGGTGTCGACCGCGCCGAGGTCATCCTGCTCCCCGGCCGGGAGGACCGTGACATCTGGGCCTACTTCGCCGGTCTGGCGTTCCCGCCGGAACCCCTCGTCCGCAGCACCCTCGACGTGCTGGAAACGGCCGGCCGCCCGCTCTCCACGAGCGCGCTCGAACCGATGGTGGACCTCAACCGGGCCCGTCTGGAGATGATGCTCAAGGTCCTGGACGTGGACGGCGCGGTCCGCCGCGTCAAGGGCGGCTGGACGTCCACCGGCGAACCCTGGGTCTACGACCGCGAACGCTATGAGCGCGTCACCGCCGAACGCCGCCGTGAACAGCGGGCCATGCTCGACTACATATCGGCGGCCACCTGCCGGGAGGAGTATCTCCGCCGCCAGCTCGACGACCCGGCCGCCGCCCCCTGCGGCCGCTGCGACAACTGCACGGGCCGCCACTGGCCCACCGACGTCACCGGGGAGAGCGCGGCGCAGGCCCGCGACCGCCTGCACCGCCCCGGCGTCGACATCGCGCCCCGCCGCATGTGGCCCACCGGCGTCAAGGACGACCTGGGCGTCTCCGGTCGCATCGATCTCCAGGCCGAGACCGGCCGGGCCCTCGGCCGCCTCACCGACATCGGCTGGGGCAACCGCCTCCGCGACCTGTTCGCGTCCGCCGACACCGACGTCCCCGCCGACCTGGTGGACGCCGTCGTGAAGGTCCTCGCCGCCTGGGACTGGCCCGCCCGCCCCACCGGCGTCATCACCGTCGGTTCCCGCTCCCGTCCCCGCCTGGTCACGACCTTCGGCCGCCGCATAGCCGAAATAGGCCGCCTCCCGTACCTGGGTGAGCTGACCCCCGTGGGCGATCCCGTCCCCCGCCGTCACAACAGCGCCCAACGCCTCCGCTCCGTCTGGCACGCCCTCGCCGTCCCCGAAGACCTGGTCGCCGCCCTCCCGGGCGCCCCGGGCCCCGTCCTCCTGGTGGACGACCGGGTGGAGACCGGCTGGACCATGACGGCGGCCACCCGCCTCCTGAAGCAGGCGGGCGCCGGAACGGTCCTCCCGCTGACCCTGGCGACCCCCAACTAGCCCGGCCCCCGGCCGGGCTCGTCCGGACGAACCGGCCGGGGGCGATCGTGTGCCGCCCGCGCGCCCCCGCGGGCGCGGGCGGAACGATCTGACCGGCTCGTGCGCGCGGCCCCGCGCACGAGCCGGCGTCC
>NZ_BCQQ01000051.1 GCF_001552155.1 Actinomadura formosensis NBRC 14204
CGGCCGGGCGGGCGGCTCCGGCCGGGCGGGCGGCTCCGGCGCGGGCCGCACGAGCGGTTCCTCCGGCGCGGACGACGCCGCGACATGCCGTCCCGTCGGAAGCCGCACCACGGAACCGGCCGGGACGAGGGCGTCCTCGGCGCGCCGCGTGGTGAGGGCGGGCGGGCCGCCCGCGGGGGCGTTCTCGTCCGGGACGACGAGGCTCTCCGGCAGCAGGACGATCGCGGTCATGCCCCCGTACGGGGACGTGCGCAGCGTCACCTTGATCCCGTGCCGGCGGGCGAGGCGGGCGACGACGAACAGGCCGAGCTGGGCGCTGTCGGACAGGTCGAACTCGCCGGCGGAGGCGAGCCGCTCGTTGGCGGCGGCGAGGTTCGGCTCCTCCATGCTGAGCCCGCGGTCCTCGACCTCCAGCGTGAAGCCGTGCGCGACGGCCTGCCCGTGCACCTGGACGGTGGTGTGCGGCGGCGAGAACGCGGTGGCGTTCTCGACCAGTTCGGCGACCAGGTGGATGAGGTCGGCGACGGCGGGCCCGACGACCGCGGCACGGGTCATCGGGGCGACGTTGACCCGGGTGTAGTCCTCGACCTCGGAGGCGGCGGCGCGGGCGATGTCCACGATGGCGACGGGGCTGCGCCAGCCGCGGCCGGGCGCCTGCCCGGACAGGATGATCAGGCCCTCGGCGTGCCGGCGCATCCGGGTGGCGAGGTGGTCGACGCGGAACAGGTCCTCCAGGTCGTCGGGGGTCTCGATGCGCCGTTCCATCGCGTCCAGCAGCTTGAGCTGGCGGTGCAGCAGCGTCTGGCTGCGGCGCGCGAGGTTGACGAACACGTCGCTGACGTTGCGGCGGAGCGTCGCCTCCTCGACCGCGCCCTGGATCGCGGTGCGCCGGGCGGCGTTGAACGCCTCGCCGACCTGGTGGATCTCGCGGGTGCCGAAGGCGAGCGGCGGCGCCTCGGCGGCCACGTCCACCTCCTCGCCGCGGCGCAGCCGGCGGATCACGCCGGGCAGCCGGACGTCGGCCAGGTCGATCGCCTCGCGGCGCAGCCGGGCCAGCTCGCGGATGACGGACCGGGCGACCCAGATCGCGAGGACGAGGGACGCGGCGACGGCGACCAGGCCGAGCACGCCCGCGAGGACGACGCGGGTGATGATGCCGTCGGCGATCGGCTCGGCGCGCTTCTCCGCGCCCTCGGACACGTGCAGTTCGAGCCCGCGCAGCCGGGTCAGGTTGGAGTCGGCGGTGGTCTTCCACAGCACCCCGGAGCCGCCGGCGTGCTTGGCGAACCGGGTGGACACCACGAACCGGTCCTCCAGCGTCCGGAACCGGCTGTACTCCGGCATTCCGACAAGGCGCTGGTAGTAGGACTCGTCGGCGGAGCGCAGCTCGGACGCCGCGTACTCGTAGAGGGTGCGCTGCGTCCCGACGAGCTTGACGAACTGGGCGTGCTCGGCGGGCGTCATCGCGCCCGCGGCGAGCGCGCCGGCGAGCAGCGCGTCCTCCTGCGCGAGGACCTCGCGGGCGCGGTGCAGCGACGCCTCGTTGCGGGCGTCCTTGGCGACCTCGGAGTTGTCCAGCGTGGCGAGGGAGCCCTGCAGCACCCCGACGTCCCCGAGCAGGGCCGTGTAGCCGGCGAACGCGCGGCCGCGGTCGAGGGCGCCGGTGTCGATGGCGCGGCGCCTGGCGTCCAGCCCGTCCAGCCCGGTGAGGATCTTGGCGGCGAGTTCGCGGGTGGTCTCGGGCGCGGCCTCGCGTGCGCCCGCGTCCTTCGCGAGCCGGCGGAACAGGGCGGCCTGCCGGTCGGTGACCAGCCGGCCGGACTCCATCGAGGCGCGGTCTCCCTCCGCGCGGCTCCCGAGGTAGACCATCGACAGCCGCCGCTCCGCCTGCAGTGCGCTGCCGAGCGCGCCGGAGGGGTATCCGTAGTGCTCCTGGACGGTCTTGACGTGGCGGAGGTTCAGCCCCTCGCCGAGCGCGATGCTCGCGGCGAACGCCCACAGCACGCCGAGGGAGACCACCGAGACGGTGACCATGAGAACGACCTTGAAGCGGATGGACCGGAATCGCGCGGCCTTGGGAGCCTGCCGGTGACCGGCGGCTGAGTCCGTGGTGGTGCGGCCTCGGTTTGGCACTGCGGCTGAACTTTCATTCGGCGGAGGGGCAGGGTGACGTCTGGGGCTGATGGGCGGTTTGGGCCTCGGGGAACGCTGGAGAGCCTAAAACCCACCGCCGCCGTGTGTCGACAGTTTCCGGATCATCACGTTTTGTGCACACATACCGTCCCGAATACCTCTACGCTGCTTCAGCGTGATGGCTCGTACTCGAAACGCGACGGTAACCGCCAGGTCGTCCGTCCGCGCGCGCCGGTCGCGGACCGTGCTCGCCGCGGGCGCGCTGTCCACGGCCACGGCGCTGGCCGGCGGATGCAGCGGCGGCTCCGCGGACGCCGCCACGCCGCCCGACGTCCCGATGATGCAGCAGCTCGGCACCCCCGAAGGGCGGCTCGACCTCGTCGCCTGGACGGGTTACGCCGAGGACGGCTCCAACGACAAGCACGTGAATTGGGTCACGCCGTTCACCAAGGCGACCGGTTGCAGGGTCCACACGAAGGTGGCGGACACATCCGACTCGATGGTCGAGCTGATGAAGACCGGCCAGTACGACGGTGTGTCGGCGTCCGGCGACGCGAGCCTGCGCCTCATCTACAGCGGACTCGTCGCGCCGGTCAACACCGGCCTGCTCGGCAACTACGACGACATTGCCGGCTATCTGAAAAATCAGCCCTACAACTCCGTCAGCGGCCAGATGTACGGCGTCCCGCACGGCTACGGCGCCAACATGCTGATGTACCGGACCGACAAGATGCCGCGGCCGGCCTCGTGGAACGTCGTGTGGGACACGAACTCGCCCGCGGCCGGGCACGTCGTCGCCTACGACTCCCCCATCTACATCGCGGACGCGGCCCTCTACCTGAAGGCGCACCGTCCCGACCTGAAGATCACCGACGTCTACGAGCTGGACGGCGGGCAGTTCAACGCCGCGGTCGAGCTGCTCAAGCGGCAGCGCCCGAACGTCAACCAGTACTGGGCGAACTACCTGGACGAACTCCAGTCGTTCAAGAGCGGCTACAACTACGCGGGCACCGCGTGGCAGGTGACCGCGAACCTGGCCACGGCGGACTCGGCGCCGGTCGCGACCACCCTGCCGTCCGAGGGCGCGACGGGCTGGTCCGACACGTGGATGGTCTCCTCGAAGGCGCAGCATCCGACCTGCATGTACAAGTGGATGAACTGGATCACCACCCCGAAGGTGCAGGCGCAGGTCGCGCAGTGGTTCGGTGAGGCCCCCGCCAACCCGAAGGCGTGCCAGTACACCGACCGGGGGTTCTGCTCGGTGTACCACGTGGGCGATCCCGTGTTCTACAAGCGCCTCGCCTTCTGGAAGACGCCGGTGAAGAACTGCGGCGACGACCGCGGCAACAAGTGCGTCGACTACACCCGCTGGGCTCAGGCCTGGATGCAGATCAAGGGATAGGGGCGGCCGCCTCCCCCGGTGGGCGGCGTGACCATCCCACCGGGGAGGTCACGGCGCCCCTGGGAAGGGCGCGTCAGGTCTTCCGCGTCCTCTTCTTCGCCGGCTCCTTGGACTGCGCCGTGCGGAACGTCTTGGCGGTGTCCTCGTCGTCCGGGGAGCCGCCGTCCGCGGGGTCGTCCGGCGGCCGCGGCAGGACGGTGGTGCGCTGCGGGTCGCCGTCCGGCGGCGCGGGGCGGGCCGGCGCGGACTCCGCGGCGGACGGCTCGCCGGGCTCCTCGCCCGGCAGTTCGTCGGTGGTCTGCGGGTCGCCGCCGAGGAGTTCGTCGAGGGTGACGGTGCGCTGCGGGTCGGCGTCCGGGCCGGCGCCCAGGTCTGCGTCCAGGTCGTCCTCCAGCAGGTCGTCCTCGGGGATCGCCACGAGCGCCTGCGTCTCCTGCGCCTCCCGGGTGATCACGCCGCTGGCGAGGACGGTGTTGCGGTGCCGCAGCGCGCCGTTCTCGCGCAGCAGGTTGTCGTTGTCGGCACGGGCCCGCGCGAGACGGCGGCTCATCCGGATGTGCACGAGGAAGCCGCCCACCGCGACACCGAGGATGAACCCGGCGACCGGGAAACCGACCGCCGTGGGCGCGAGCGTGGCCACCAGCGCGACCACGACCAGCGTGACGACCACGCCCAGCGCGACAAAGTGCTGTTCCATCCAGTCCAGGACGGCGTTGACGCGCTTGGGGATCCTCACTCCGCGACTCCTCCATTCATTCGGGTGGGCGATGACCTGCCCGCTGACCGGCCCGCGGCGCGATGTCCCACCGCCGCCGCGCTGCTGTCCGGGTGCACCGCCCGGCTCCACGGCCTGGGCGGTCCGGGCTCGCGCCTGCCGGCGCACCGCCCCGATGCTCTCCACACGCCTCCCGCGAATGGTGACCGCCGGGAGGCCGCCCGAAACACTAACAGTAGGCGACGCCGCCCGCCGGGGCGTCCGTCACACCGCGTCACATCGGGATGCGAACACCCGGCCGCGGCGAATATCGTCCATGGATATGAGCGAACACTTTGACGTCGTGGTCCTCGGCGCGGGCCCGGGTGGATATGTCGCCGCGATCCGGTCGGCACAGCTCGGGCTGAAAACAGCCATCATCGAGGAGAGGTACTGGGGCGGGGTGTGCCTCAACGTGGGCTGCATCCCGTCGAAGGCGCTGCTGCGCAACGCGGAGCTGGCGCACATCTTCACCCACCAGCAGCAGACCTTCGGGATCAACGTCGAGGGACGGGTGTCGTTCGACTACGGCGTCGCGTTCCAGCGCAGCCGCCAGGTGTCGGACAAGCTCGTCAAGGGCGTCCAGTTCCTGATGAAGAAGAACAAGATCACGTCCTATGACGGCCGCGGCACGTTCACCGACCCGAACACCTTGCAGGTCGCCAAGCCGGACGGTTCCACCGACACCGTGACGTTCGACAACTGCATCATCGCGGCCGGCGCGCACACCAAGCTGCTGCCGGGCACGTCGCTGTCCGAGCGGGTCGTCACCTACGAGGAGCAGATCCTCAGCTCCGAGCTGCCGGAGAGCATCGTCATCGCCGGCGCGGGCGCGATCGGCGTCGAGTTCGCCTACGTGCTGCACAACTACGGGGTGAAGGTCACGATCGTCGAGTTCCTCGACCGGATGGTCCCGAACGAGGACGCCGACGTCTCCAAGGAGCTCGCCAAGCGGTACCGCAAGCTCGGCGTGGAGGTCCTCACCTCCACCCGCGTGGACGCGATCGACGACTCGGGCGAGAAGGTCAAGGTCACGGTCACCGGCAAGGACGGCGCCCAGCGGGTCCTGGAGGCCGACAAGGTGCTGCAGGCCATCGGTTTCCAGCCGAACGTGGAGGGCTACGGGCTGGAGAAGACCGGTGTGCGGCTCACCGACCGGGGCGCGATCGACGTGGACGGCCGCTGCCGCACGTCCGTCCCGCACATCTACGCCATCGGCGACGTGACCGCCAAGCTGATGCTCGCGCACGCCGCCGAGGCCATGGGCATCGTCGCGGCGGAGACCATCGCGGACGCCGAGACGATGGAACTCGACTACATCATGATCCCGCGCGCCACCTACTGCCAGCCGCAGGTCGCCTCGTTCGGCTACACCGAGGCGCAGGCGAAGGAGCAGGGCTTCGACGTCAAGACCGCCAAGTTCCCCTACAGCGCCAACGGCAAGGCGCTCGGCATGGGCGAGGGCGACGGCTTCGTCAAGGTGATCAGCGACGCCAAGTACGGCGAGATCCTCGGCGCCCACATGATCGGCCCCGAGGTCACCGAGCTGCTGCCCGAGCTGACCCTGGCCCAGCAGTGGGACCTGACCGTCCACGAGGTGGCCCGCAACGTCCACGCCCACCCGACGCTGGGCGAGGCGATGAAGGAGGCCGTGCACGGCCTCGCCGGTCACATGATCAACCTCTGACGGATCATGGCGTGTTCGCCCTGCGGCAGGGCGAACACGCCGGATGGGTCAGCAGGCCGGCCAGCGGGTCAGGGCCTCGTAGGCGGGACGCCACTCGGATTCGAAGGCGCCGCGGACCGGTTCCGGGAGCGGCGCCAGCAGCACCGCGGCCGTCTTCTCGTCGACGCCGTCCAGGATCCAGGGGAACAGGCGCGGGGCGTCGGGGCCGATGCGGCTGCCGTGGAGCCGGCCGAAGTTCTGCCACTGCTCGGGGGTCACGGTGGCGTCGATCAGCGGGAGCGCCTCCCTCTCCTCGTGCTCAAGGTGGGCGTTCAGGGCGGTGGCCAGGGCGTCCGCCAGGTCGCCGATGGGGTCGGTGCCCTTGTCGACGGCCTCGATGATGGGGTCGATGGCGGCGTGCTCGGCCTCCATCGCCTCCAGGAGGGCGAGGTCGCCCGGACGGGACGCGAGGGCCTCGCGCATGGGCGGCCAGAGTGCGTCGTCCTCGGTGGTGTGGTGGACGTGCAGGGCCTTCTTGAACAGCTCCCAGCCGACGGCCGCGGCCAGGACGCGGCGGGGGTCGTCACCCATGCGGGCGGTCGCCTTGGCCAGGTGCTCCACTTCCCGGCGCAGCGCGTTGTGCATCGCGTACATCGGGGTCATGTCGTAGTTCACGATCTCTCCTTCTTCCAGGTTCACCCCATTGACGATGCAGAAGAAGAAAAGGTGACATCTCAGGATGTCGGTGCCGGGCTGGACAGGCGGCTCAGGAGGCGCTGGCCCTGCCGTGCGCTGATGTTCAGGCGGCGGCCCAGTTCGGCGCCGGTGATGCCGGGTTCGGCGTCGATGATGGACAGGGCGCGGGCCTCGTTGTCGGTGGCCACGCTCCGCGGAACGGCCGGTTCCTTCTTCGGCGGCGCCTTGCGCTGCGGCGCCTTCCTCGGCTTCGGCGGGGCCTTGGGCTCGGGGGGCGGCGGCTCGGGCGTCGTCAGTTCCGTGACGCGGGTCAGGGCCTGGTCGAGCATCACGCCGTCCTTGAGCATCCAGACGACGTCCGCGGGGGCCTTGGACTTCCACTTGCGGCCGTAGTGGCCGTCCAGGAGGGCCAGGGCATGGCGGCGGCGCTGCTCGGCGGTCAGGGCCTGCGGGTAGGACGTGATCTGCCACAGGACCATGCGGCGCCACAGGCGGAAGGTCGAGAACGGCGCCAGGAGCCAGCGGGCCACCGGGATGCCTTCGCGGACGGTCCCGGAGGCGATTCCGGCGCGGCGGCGGATCGCGTGCCGGACCGCCTCGATGAACGTGATGAACAGCACGGGCATCGCGGCGTGCATGACCATGCCGGTGATGTCGCCGTGCGCGGCCGAGACGTTCAGCCAGACGGTGGCGGCGGTGAACAGGAACGCCGTCCAGCGCAGCGCCGGCATCGGCATGGCCAGCCATTCCAGCAGGAGCGCGACCGAGACCAGGGCGAGGATGCCGAGGTCGACTCCGGCGGGGACGATCCACGCCTGGCCGCCGAACCAGGGCTCGGCGACGTCCCGGACGGAGGCGAACGAGCCGTAGCCGCCGAGCCCGGCGAGGCCGGCGAAGAACAGGCCGCCGACCCCGGCCAGGACCCGCTGGGCCCGGGTCAGCGGCATGGTCGTCGGGTCCATCGGTGCGCGCCTCCGTCACGGGGTGTCTAGATCACCCCGTGACGGTAGCGCGCCTTCCCGGACGAAACCGGCAATATCCCCCACTCGTCAGCGGAGCGGGTCGAAGGGGTCGAGTTCCCGCGGGCGGTGACCTGTGACGATCTGCTCGGCGAGGAGGCGCCCGGTGGCGGGGCCGAGGGTGATGCCCCACATGCCGTGGCCGCCGGCGGCGAAGACGCGGGGCGAGCGGGTCGCGCCGATCAGCGGCAGGCCGTCGCGCGTGCAGGGCCGGGAGCCGACCCACTCGTCCTGCCGGGAGTCCAGGTCGGCGCCGTGCAGCAGCGGCCGGGCGGCCTCGACGATCGCCTTGATCCGGCGCTGGTCGAGCGGGGCCTCCGGGCGGCGGAACTCCATCATCCCGGCGACGCGCAGCCGGCCGCCCATCGGCGTGCAGGCGACGCGCTGGGCGGGGAAGTACACCGGGCCGGACGGGACGCGCTCCACCGGCACGCTGAAGCTGTAGCCGCGGCCCGCCTGCACGAGCGCGCGGACCCCGAACGTCCGGGCGAGGTCACCGAGCCACACGCCGCTCGCGACCACCACGGTGTCGAACGTCTCGAAGTCGCGGCCGGTGGTGCGGACGGCGACGCGGTCCCGCTCGTCCCGGATCCCGGTGACGGCCGCGCCCGCGCGGATCTTGCCGCCGCGGGCGCGGACGGAGTCGGCGAGGGCGTGCACGAAGCGGCCCGGATCGATGAACCGCTGGCCGCGCAGCAGGATCGCCGCGCCGATCTGTGCGGAGAGGGCGGGCTCGACGGCGCGCGCCTGGTCCCCGGTGAGGACCTCGTACTCCAGTTCCTGCCCGGCCGCGCGGATGTGCTCGATCTCCTCCAGCAGCACGCGGCGCTCCTGCGCCGTCCGGTACGCGGCGAGGAAGGTCTCGGCGTCGGCGGTGTCGGCCTTGACGCCGCCCTCGATCAGCGCGTCGAAGCTCGGCAGCGCCCGGCCGTTGATCGGCACGAGCGACTCCATCGAGCGCCGCCACCGGGCCGCCGTGCTGTTGCGGGCGAATCCGGCGAGGAACCGCAGGAGGCGCGGGTTCGCGCTCGGCGGGACGTAGACCGGCGAGGACGGGCTCAGCACCGCCCGCACCCCGTAGGACAGGACGGCCGGCTCCGGCAGCGGCGTCGCCAGGCCGGGGGTGAGCCAGCCGGCGTTGCCCCAGGATGCTCCGGCGGCGACGTCCCGGCGGTCGAACACGGTCACCTCGGCGCCGTGCTCCTGCAGGAACCAGGCGGTGGACAGGCCGACCATCCCGGCACCCACCACGGCGATGCGGCGCGGTCGCGCGTCGAGAGCCATGGCCACTCCATTTCATTCCTCGTCAAGGGCGATATTCCGATGGTGCGTCGGCCGGGCACGGGAGTCTCTGTCCGGTTCCCCCAACCGGGACCGGGCGCATCGTGCGATCCGCACAAACGATGGGCCAGACTGGAAGCCGTGATCGATGTGGCCGACCTGGTCGGATCGCTGGGTGCCGGGCTGCTGCGGCTGGTGGCGCCGGGCCGGGGCGGCGGGCAGGTGCACGACGTCGTGCTGGCGGAGCCGGGCGAGGCGGCCGGGCGGCCGGGCGAGATCGTCCTCGGCGTCGGCGTGTCCGGCCCGGCGGACGCCGTGGCGCTGCTGGAGCGGGCCGACGCCGCCGGGGCGGACGGCGTCGTCCTGAAGGCTCCGCTCGCCGCCGATCCCGGGGTCGCCGAGGCCGCGCGGCGGTTGAGGCCCGCACTCGTCGAACTCCAGCCCGACACCTCCTGGACGCACGTCATCTGGCTGGTGCGCGGCGCCATCGACCGCGCCTACGCGCCGGTCGCCGGGCCGTCCGGCGCCCACGACGACCTGTTCGCGCTCGCCGACACCGCGGCGGAGATCGCGGACGCGCCGGTGACGCTGGAGGACGCCCGCTCCCGGGTGCTCGCCTACTCCGGACGGCAGGACAGCACCGACCCCGCCCGCGTCTCGACGATCGTCGGACGCCGGGTGCCGCCGCAGGTCATCGCCCATCTGCGCGCCTGCGGCGTGTTCCGCAGGCTGGCCCGGTCCAGCGAGCCGATCATCGTCCCGGCCGGGCCGGACGACATGCTGCCGCGGCTCGTCATCCCGGTCCGCGCGGGCGGCGAGTGGCTCGGCTCGATCTGGGTCGTGGCGCGGACGCCGATCCCGCAGCACCGGGTCCGGCGGCTCACCGACCTCGCGTCCGTCCTCGCGCTGCATCTGCTGCGGCTGCGCGCGGAGGCGGGCGTCGCGCGGCGGGTCTCGGCCGACCAGTTGCGCGCCGCGCTGCGGGAGGGCGCCCCGGTTCCCACGCCGTCCCCGTGGCGGGTCGTGATCCTGGGCGGCGGCGAGGGCGGGGACATCCGCCGGCGGCTCGACCTGTGGGAGGCGATCACGCACCGGTTCGGGTGGCACCGGCCGCTGCTCGCCGACCTGGACGAGACGGTCTTCGCCGTGCTGACCGAGCCGCCGCGCACCGCACGGGAGGCGGACGCCGGGTCGGTCCCCTGGCTGCGCACCGTCCTCGGCGAGGTGCGCTCGCACGACCGGACCCTGTACGCGGCGGCGGGCGGCCTCGCGCACTCCCCCGCCGAACTGCCCCGCTCCCGGTCGCAGGCCGCCGAACTGGACGCTCTCGTCGCGTCCGGCCGGCTCGATCCGGGGCCGATCCTCCTGGAGGACGTCTGGGACGCCGTCATCGTCGAACGCGCCAGGAAGGCGACGGGGATCGACGCCGGCCTCCTCGGCGGCCCGCTCGCCGGCCTCCGGGCCCATGACGAGGCGCATGGCACGGCGTTCCTGCCGACGCTCGCCACCTGGCTGGACCACTACGGCGATCCGAAGGGCACCGCGCAGGCCCTCCGGATCCATCCCAACACGCTGCGGTACCGGCTGCGGAGGATGACCGAGGTGGCCCCCGTCGATCTTTCGTCGCCGCGCGTCCGGCTGGCGCTGCGCCTGCAGTTGAGCGCGCTTCTGGGGTAGCGGGCCCGGGCGCAACGAATCGCCGCAAAACGCAAGAAATGCGCAACGAAATGCCAGGTAACAGCAATATCGGCGCATTGGAATGCGGTGGCCGCGCTCTTAGAGTTTCGCTCAGTCGATCCCCCCTTCGGATGTCTGTGGAGACACCTATGACCGTGATGCCCGCAGCGGAGCCGAGCACCGCCGACCGCACCGCGCTGCGGCGGCACTTCCTGATGTGCCGCCCCGAGCACTTCGCCGTCACCTACGCGATCAACCCGTGGATGGACCCGGCGGCCGGTGCCGACGCCGCGAAGGCCATCGACCAGTGGGAGGCGCTGCGCGCCGCCTACCGGGCGCTGGGGCACGAGGTGAGCCTCATCGACCCGATCGAGGGACTGCCCGACATGGTGTTCGCGGCGAACGGCGCGCTGGTCGTCGGCGGGCGTGTGTACGCGGCGCGGTTCACGCACCCCGAGCGGCACGCGGAGGGCCCGGCGTACGCCGGGTGGCTGCGCGAGAACGGGTTCCCCGAGGTGCTGGAGCCGGAGCACACCAACGAGGGCGAGGGCGACTTCCTCACGCTCGACCACGTGATCCTGGCCGGGACGGGTTTCCGGACCGACATCGCCGCCCACCAGGAGGCGCAGGAGTTCCTCGGACGTCCCGTGGTGACGCTCCGGCTCGTCGACCCGCGCTTCTACCACCTGGACACGGCACTGTTCCCCCTCGGCGGCGGGAACGTCGCCTACTACCCGGGCGCGTTCTCGTCCGGCAGCCGGGCGGTGCTGGAGCGGCTGTTCCCGGACGCGGTCCTCGCGACCGAGCAGGACGCGGCGGTGCTGGGCCTGAACGCGGTGTGCGACGGGCGCAACGTCGTCGTCAACGCCGAGGCGGCCGGGCTCATCGAAACGCTGAAGATCCATGGCTATGAGCCGATTCCGGTGGACATGTCCGAGCTGCGTAAGGCGGGTGGCGGCCCCAAGTGCTGCACGCTGGAGCTGCGAGCCTGACCCACCGCTGGACAGCCCCGAGACGCCCCCGCGATGACGCGGCGCCCACTAGGTTTGCCGGGTGAACGTTTGCACCATCCCCGCCTGGTGGAACGAACTGACCGGGCAGCGGCTCGGGGTCGTCTGGCTGGACCCCGCCGACTGGGAGCCGGCCTGGCAGCACGCCGAGGAGTCCGGGGCGATGTCCCCGGGCCGCCTCGACACCGACGACGAGCTGCTGCGCAAGGGCAGGCTGCTGGTCGGCACCGGGCCGGAGGCCGTCCGGCGCTGGACCGGGCAGCGGCTCGCGGCGGCCTGGTTCCTCGACCCGGACGAGCCGGACGTGCTGTGGTGCGCGCTCGGCGGCTTCTACCCGGCGTGGCTGTGGATACCGGTCGAGCCGACCGCCGCCGGGATCGGGGACGCGCTCGGCGAGCCGTTCCCCCGCCCGGCGGCACCCCGCGTCGAGCTGACCGGGTTCACGCGCGGGTTCATCGGGTTCCGGCACCTGGTCACGGTGCCGGACGTGCTGCGGGAGGACGGCGTCCCGCCGTGGGAGCAGGCCCTGGGCGACGACCTCGTCCCGATGGACGGGCCGTCCCTCGACCGGTACGCCAAGGTCGTGAAGTTCCTCGATCCGCAGGCGTGGGGCAGCGCGCGTGAAGAGGACCCCTACCCGGAGCATTTCGACGCGGAGCACCACGACCCGGCGCCGTCCCGGATGGACGTGGTGCCCATCCGGGACGGGCACCGGCTGCAGCGGCTCGGGCGCGTCCCGTCCATGACGTGGCGGACGCTGCACTCCCGCTCGCACCTGTCGATCGAGATCCACACGCGGGAGATCGTCTGCGCGGCGGTGCGGTACCGGCCGTCGCCGCCCGCCCACCGGGTCGTGGCGCGGCGGCTCAACGAGACGCACGGCGAGCACTACCCGGAGGACCTGCCGCTCGACGTCATCGGCGTCCTCGCCGGCTGGGACTGGAACATCGAAGCCGACCTCGCCCCCAGCCTCGCCGACCCGGACGACACCGAGGCCGTCAGCGTCGGGCTGCGCTGCCTCGCCGCGCTCTGGCACGGTGACCTGCGCAGCACGCTGCGGCTGCGGGAGTGGGCCACGGTCCCCGATCCGGCCGTCCGCGCCAACCTCGCCGTGATCGCGTACCTGTACAACCACCAGTTCCTCATGCAGGAGCTGATGCTGAGCGAAACCGACGCGGCGGAGCTGGCGCGGCTGGAGGAGCTGCTCGACCACGCGCCGAGCCCCGACGCGTTCAACGCGTTCCGCGACGACTTCGGCGGCGCGGCCGTCATGGTGGACGACAGCGGCGCCCCGGTCGCGGAGTGGGGGGACGAGTGAGCGGCGGCCACGAGGGCACGGTGCTGCTCGCCGACCGCGCCGAGCGCGCCGTCCTGGAGGCGCTCGCCGCCGAGCGCGGCTGGTCCCGGGCGGCGATCAGCACCGCCGGATTCGACGAGATGGAGCAGGTCGCGTGGCGGGCGGACGGCCTGTTCGTCCTCTACAGCGAGCTGCACCCCCAGGGACACCGCGTCGTGCGGGTCACCGGCGAGCACGAGGCGATGGTGGACGAGGCGCTCGGCGTCGTGCGGTCCGCGCTCCCGACCGTCCCGGTGGACGCGCTGCTCGACGTGCTGCTGGCGGTGCCGCCGGCGGACGCGCGGGCGGCCGTCCGGGCGCTGAACGGGCTGCGCGCCGCCGACGTCTGGAACTGCGCGGACGGCAGGCCCCGGCCCGAGGACCCGCGCTACCGCGCGGCCGTGGAACGATCCGCGCGGCATCCGGAGCGGCAGGTGGTGCGGGCGCTCGTCTACATGGTCGGCGACCTGATGACGATCAGGCCGGGCATCGCGGAGCCGCTGCTCGCGCTCCGCGGCACGGGCGGCCCGGCCGCCGACATCATCGACGACTTCGCCGACTTCTGCGGGCGGCGGGCCTGAGCCCCGTGTGCCGGCGGGCCAGCGCGCGGGTCCGCAGCACGCCCGCGATGCCGATCGCCCAGATCCCGGTCTGGACCGTCCACGCCGCCCGGAACGCTCCAGGCGTGAACTCCCCGTCCGGTGACAGGGCGTCCAGGACGACCCCGATCAGCAGGATCGTGACGAGCGTCGCGACGAAGCCGCCCACGTTGACGATGCCGGTCGCGGTGCCCTGCCGTCCGGGCGGGTTGAACGTCCGGGCGTAGTCGAAGCCGATCAGCGAGCCGGGACCGCCCGGCGCGATGCACAGGACCAGCAGCACGAGCAGCCAGGCGGGGGTGGGCGGCGGCCAGGCGAGGACCGCCGCCCACGCCGCCACGCTGAGCGCGACGATGCCGAGGACCAGCCACGACCGGCGCAGCGGATGGCGGGCGACGAGCCGCCCGATGAACGGGCCCGACACGACGGTGAACAGCACGAACAACGTCAGCAGCGTGGACGCCGCCGCCGGGCGCATCCCCTGCCCCGACACCAGGTACGGGTAGCCCCACATCAGCGCGAACGTGTTGGCCGGGAACTGCGTCACGAAGTGCGACCAGAACCCGAGCCGGGTGCCGGGATGCCGCCAGGCCCGCACCAGGTTGGCCCCGGTCTCGCGCAGCGTGGGGACACCGGCGCGGCCCGGCCCGTCCCGCAGGAAGACGATGGCCAGCACCGCCATGAGGAGGCCGAGCGCGGCGGCCGACCCGAACGCGGTGCCCCAGCCGGGCCCGTGCAGCAGCGCCACGAACGGGATCGCGCTGAGCACCTGGCCGGACTGCCCGAGCTGCCCGGTGAGCTGCGTCACGATGGGGACGTACCGGCCCGGAAACCAGGTCGCGACGATGCCGAGGACGCTGATGAACGTCATCGCGTCGCCCGCGCCGACCATGACGCGGGCGACGACGGCCGTGCCGATGCCGGTGGACACGGCCATGAGCGCCTGCCCGGCGGCCATGAGCAGCGCGCCGCCCGCGACCATCCGGCGCGGGCCGACGCGGTCGAGCAGCAGGCCGACGGGGATCTGCAGGCCCGCGTAGACGAGCAGTTGCAGGACGGTGAAGGAGGCGAGGACGCCGGCGGACGCGTCGAACCGGCGGACGGCGTCCAGCCCGACGACGCCGAACGACGTCCGGTGCAGGACCGCGACCGCGTAGGCGAGGACGCCGAGGCCCCACAGCGTCCACGCGATCGGGGCGGCCTTCTGGTTCTCCGGGCATTCCTGGGGAGTTCGGGCGGTCTGCACGGATGACCAACTTATGTCACTTCTGCCGGGGTCTGCCGCGCAGGGGAGCCGGCCGTTCGGCACGTGCCTCCACGCGTAGCCGAGGAGGTCGGCGGAAGCCCGCCGTCTAGGGTGGCGGGCATGGACGAGCGGCGGTGGCGGGACGACCGGGCGGCGCTGAACGCCGCCCGCGGCCGGTTCGGTGAGGTCGCGAGCGCGCTCTACCCGGACGCGCCGCGCGTCGCCGGGACGCCGCTGCTCTGCCGCGCGGGCTGGATCCCGGACGAGCCGATCCCGCTGGCGGACATCCGGCTGGAGTGGGACGAGCGGCCCGCGCCGCCGCCGGTCGCCGATCCCCCGGACGGGCTGCCGCCCGGTCACCGCACCTACGCCGAGGCCATGGGCGCGCTCGCACCGCCGAAGGTGTTCGAGGACCGCCCGTCCTACCGGCTCCTCGACGCCCGCCCGCCCGTCCTGCGCCTCGGGCCCGCCCGCTACTTCGACGGCGTGAACGTGGGCGAGTCCGCCGCGCATGAACTGGCGGCCGGGACGCCCGGCCTGCCGCTGCGGACCCGGATCGGCGACCCCTGCGACCTGGCCCGCCGCCCGGCGCTGCCCGCGATCACCACGCTGACCGTCACGACGTCCGGTTCGTTCCCCGGTGCGGGTTCGTACGTGCTGCACCGGCGCGACCCGGCGAAGGTCGCGCACGCCGGCGGGCTGCACCAGGTGATGCCGGTCGGGGTGTTCCAGCCGCTCGGCGGCGAACGCCCCGACATGTGGCGGTGCATGGTGCGCGAGTACGCCGAGGAGTTCCTCGGGATGGGCGAGGACTACGGCGACGGCTTCGTCCAGGACGACTGGCCCTTCCACCGGGCGATGACCGCCGCCCGCGAGGAGGGCCGGCTGCGGGCGCACTTCCTCGGGCTCGGCATCGACCCGCTGACGTTCGCGCTGGACCTCCTCACGGTCGTCGTCATCGAGCACGACCTGTTCGACGACCTCTTCGGCGGGCTCGTCGCCGTCAACGACGAGGGCACGGTGGCGATGGCGCCGTTCGACGGGACCGTCCCGCGGCCGATGCAGCCCGCCGGTGCCGCCGCGCTGATGCTCGCATGGCGGTACCGGGAGACGCTCGGCCTCACTCGCGGCTGAGCGCCTTCAGCTCGTCCAGTGCGTCCACCAGGTGGTCCACGATCTCGGACGGGTCGGGGATGAGGTCGCGGCAGGCGACGATGCCGACGTTCACCCTGCCGTCGTAGGAGAAGACGGTGATGTTGAGCCCGCCGCTGACATCGGTGACGACGGAGATCGGGTAGTAGCCGAGCACCTTCGCCCCGCACAGGTACAGCGGAAACTGCGGCCCCGGCACGTTGGAGATCATCAGGTTGACCGGGCGCAGCGACAGCGCCGGCGCCGCCTGCAGCGCGAGCCGGGTCACGGTGCCGGCGACGGGCGCGGGGAGGAGCCCGCTCACCTCCCGCACCCAGTCGCCCGACGAGCGGGTGAACCGCCGCTTCGCGGCGTCCATGTCGCGCCGGACGGCCGCGTACCGCTCCACCGGGTCCGGGACGTGCGTGGCCAGCGGGACCGTCATGATCGAGACCTGGTTGCCCGGCTCGGCCTGCGCGCCGCCGCGCCGCAGCGACACCGGGACGGCCGTGACCAGCGGACGGTCGGGCAGGTCGCCGCGCTTGTCGAGCCACTGCCGCAGCGCCGTCGCGCACAGCGCCATCACCGCGTCGTTCACGCTGCCGCCGAGGCCGCGCCTGATCTGCTTGATCTCCTCCAGCGGGAGGTCTCCGCAGGCGACGGAGCGGCGGCGTCCGATCGGGAGGTTGAACGGGGTCGGCGGCGCGCTCAGCCGGGGCGCCTTCTGCGTCACCGGCCGGCGCAGCGCGCCCTGCACCACCGACGACACCAGCCCCACACCCGGAACGGACGAGAGGCCGGGGATCTCGTCCAGGTAGGGGGCGGCGCGCGCGACCGAGACGGCCGAGCGGAGGGGATACAGCGCGGCCCGCAGCAGCCCGGTGCCCAGCATGTCGATCAGGCCGGGGGCGCGGGCGGGCGCGGCCTCGTCGGCGGGCACCTCGCGCGGCTCGGGCGACAGGTCGAGCAGGGCGGCGAGCGTCTCGGCGGCCATCACGCCGTCGATGGCGGCGTGGTGCACCTTCACGTAGACGGCGGTCAGGCCGCCCTGAAGTCCCTGGATGAGCACCATCTCCCAGAGCGGGCGGGTCCGGTCGAGCGGCTGCTCGTGGAGCATCCCGACGAGGTCGGCGAGCTGCCGTTCGGTGCCGGGCGCCGGGAGCCCGAGCTCGGTGATGTGCCGTTCGGGGGCGAAGTCGGGATCGTCCTCCCAGTACGGATGGTCCAGGCCGAGCGGCACCTGGACGAGCCGCTGCCGGAGCGGTCGGGCCGCGAGGTGCGCGCGGCCGCGGATCAGCTCGGCGACGAGCGGGACGCTGAGCCTGCCGCCGGGGCACGACGCCGGATCGACGATGCCCAGCCCGGCGATGTGGGCGTGCGTGGTGCTGCTCTCGGCGTGGAGGAAGGTGGCGTCCACGGTGGTCAGCTGGCTCATGCTCTCGTCCCGTCGGCTCGTCCTGCGCCTGCCCTGCCTTCTAGGAGTTATGCGTTCCTGGGCGGTAGGTCAACGAGGGCCGCCAGAAAGTAACAGCGACTTAACGGGGCGTTTCAGGCAGTTCACCCAGCACTTTCCGGGGGGCCGGACAAGATTTTCCCCCGGCTCGACCTGATCTGGTCAGAAGACTTCACAAGCTGATCAACCAGGGCGTTCCACCGGCGACATCATGATCATCACACTAGGCTGGTCCCCCATGACGGCACGACCACTCTCGGAGATCGTCGAAGCGGGATGGGCGACCGCGCTGCAGCCGGTCGCCGGGACGATCGCGGCGGCCGGCGACTGGCTGCGCGCCGAGGTCGCCGCCGGCCGCCGCTACCTGCCCGCCGGGAACCTCATCCTGCGCGCCTTCACCCAGCCGTTCGACGACGTCCGCGTCCTCATCGTCGGCCAGGACCCCTACCCGACCCCCGGGCACCCGGTCGGCCTCAGCTTCTCCGTCGCCCCGGACGTCCGGCCGCTGCCCGCGAGCCTCATCAACATCTTCCGCGAGTACTGCAGCGACCTCGGCCACCCGCAGCCGTCCACCGGCGACCTCACCCCGTGGACGGAGCAGGGCGTCTGCCTGCTCAACCGGTCGCTGACCGTCATGCCCGGCAAGCCCGGCTCGCACCGGGACAAGGGCTGGGAGGAGGTCACCGAACAGGCCATCCGCGCCCTCGCCGCCCGGAACCGCCCGCTGGTCGCCATCCTCTGGGGCCGCGACGCCCGCAACCTCAAACCGATGCTCGGCAGCGTCCCCTGCATCGAATCCCCGCACCCGAGCCCCTACTCGGCCGACCGGGGCTTCTTCGGCTCCCGCCCGTTCTCCCGGGCCAACCGGCTCCTCGAAGAGCAGGGCGCGCCCCCCGTGGACTGGAAACTGAGTTAGCCCAGGGGCGACCCCCTGGAACTCCCGTCAGCGACGCGCCCCTGCCCGTGTTCCGGTGACCGGGTTCTACTCGTCGGGGAGGTGGCGCAGGAGGGTGGCGAACTCGCCGGTGCCCTCCGTGGGGGCGTCCGCGGCGAGGGGGGTCAGCCGGCGTGCGCCGTGGCTCCAGTAGACGCCCGGCGCGCACGGGTCGTCGGCGCCGGCGTGCATCTCCCGGACGACGTCCGCGAACACCGGCAGCACCTCGCGGACGGCCGTGGACGTGATCGGGTACAGCAGCAGCGTGCTGTGGCAGGGGGCGCCGACCAGGGCGCCGTGCTCGTTCGGCCACGGCAGGAACTGGTCGACCTCACTGAGCAGCGCCGACACGTAGCGGCTGCCCGCTTTGCTCACGACGCGGACATCACGTCCCGGCAGGAGCGGCTGGTCGTGGACGGAGACGTCCGCCAGTTCCCGGTCGTGGGTGTTCGTCATGACATAGCCGAGCTTGTGCAGGCCGAGCAGCCCGGCGCGGGCCTTGGTGAGGGGGCCGCCGTAGCGCGGGTGCTCGATCATCACCATCGCATCGAAATGGTCGCCGGCCGGGACGACGACGAGGCCCTCCCGGTCGCGGGGCGCGAGCTTCGGCACGATGCGCAGCCGCAGCAGTTCCCGGACGTCGCCGAACAGCTCCATCTCGCCGACCGCGAGGAACGCGCGGTCGCCGACCTCGCGGACCCACTCGTCCACCACCCGGGGCCATGCCGAGCGCGGCTCGCGCGCGCACCGCTCCAGCACCGTCCAGCTGGAGGCCCGTGCCTCGGACCGGCCGACGGGCAGCACCACCTCGGACGTGCCGGGATCGAACCAGGCGCTGGGCGCCAGGGCGGGCAGCACGTCGCGGATGAGCGCGTGCACGTCCGCCGCCGCGTCCAACGGTTCCATGAAAGCTCATCCTCCCTCAGCCGTCGGCGAATCACTTCACACCCCAACCTTCTCAGAGTTCGGCCCCGTTGTGTGATCCATCGCGATCCCCGCCGGATACTCGCTGATCACCGGCCGCTCAAGTACGGTGCCTACATGCGCGAACTCGTGTACCCGCCAGTGATCAAGACGGCTGTCGGTGTGTTCAAAGCCCTGAACATCAAGTTCCGTCTGGAGGGGACCGAGCATGTCCCCAGCACCGGCGGCGCGGTGCTCGTCAGCAACCACGTCAGCTACCTCGACTTCATCTTCGCGGGTCTCGCCGCCCACCCGGCCGGGCGGCTGGTGCGGTTCATGGCGAAGAAGGAGATCTTCGACAACCGGATCGCCGGGCCGCTCATGCGTGGGATGCACCACATTCCCGTCGACCGGAACGCGGGCGCCTCGTCTTACGCGGCGGCGCTGAAGGCGCTGAAGAGCGGCGAGATCATCGGCGTGTTCGCGGAGGCGACGATCAGCCGGTCGTTCACGGTGAAGGAGATCAAGAGCGGCGCGGTGCGGATGGCGGTGGCGGGCAAGGTGCCGCTGATCCCCGTCGCGCTCTGGGGCCCGCAGCGGATGTGGACCAAGGGCCGCAAGCGCCGGCTGCTGCAGCGCAACGTCCCCGTGACGATCCTCGTCGGCGAGCCGATGTACCCCAAGCGCGGCGACGACTACGAGCAGGTCACCCTGGAGCTGCGGGCCCGGATGGCGGAGCTGCTGGAGAAGGCGCAGCGCGAGTACCCGGAGGTTCCGCGCTCGGACGAGACCTGGTGGCAGCCCGCCTACCTCGGCGGAACGGCGCCGACGCCGGAGGAGGCCGCGAAGCTCGACCTGGAGGAGGCGGAGGCCCGCAAGGCGGCCCGCGAGGCCCGGGAGGCCGGCGGCTCCTGACGGGGCCCGGCTAATTCATTGGACGGCGTCCGGCACGGCGCGTGATCATGCTGGTCATGACCATGTCGCAGGAGAGGCCGCAGGAGGTCCTGCATCTGATCGAGCCACTGGAGAACGTCACCGACCCCGGGCCGGAACCGGCGCTGCCCGTGGTCTTCAACCTGTCCGACAACAACTCGCCGGCCGACGTGATGGACGTGCTGTCCCTGCGCCCGTTCGCGTCCGGCGAGCAGCCCTGGTCCCGGTCGACGCGGCTGGAGAACGTCAAGGCCGACGCGCCGCTGCGCCCGGACGGCGCCCGGCTCGTGCGGGTCGCGCACGAGAAGGGCAAGGAGTCGGTGCTGGCCGAGGGCGACGGCTGGACGCTGCTGACGAACCGCTGGAAGAGCGGCGTCGCCTACGTCGCGGTGTCCGCGGTCACCGACGCGCTGGCCGAGTCCGTCCTCGAAGCGTCCGTGCAGGACGCGACCGAGCCGCCGAAGACCGACGAGACCAGCGTCGAGATGGGTTTCTGGCACATGGGCTCGCACGGCCCCGTGCGCAGCGAGCGCGCGATCACCGCCGACGCGTGGGCGGACATCCGGCGCAACTACACCGCGCCGGTCGCCGAGGCGCTCGACGCGGTGATGAAGCTCACCCGCGACGAGGTCGCCGGGCGGCTGCTGCTCCTGCACGGCCCGCCCGGCACCGGCAAGACCACCGCGCTGCGCGCCCTGGCCCGCGCCTGGAGCGACTGGTGCCAGGCCGACTGCGTCCTCGACCCGGAGTCCCTGTTCGGCACCCCCAGCTACCTCATGGAGGTGGCCGTCGGCGACGACGAGGACGAGAACCGCCGCTGGCGGCTCCTCATCCTGGAGGACTGCGACGAGCTGATCCGCGGCGAGGCCAAGCAGTCGACGGGCCAGGGCCTGTCGCGGCTGCTCAACCTCACCGACGGAATGCTCGGCCAGGGCCGGGACGTCCTCGTGGCCATCACCACCAACGAGGACCTGGCGATGCTGCACCCGGCGGTCGTCCGGCCGGGCCGCTGCCTGGCCCAGATCGAGGTCGGCCGGCTGACCCGCGCGGAAGCGGTGACCTGGCTGGACGGCTCCGGCGCCCCGCCCGCCGAGATCGGCGCCGACGGCGCCACCCTCGCCGAACTGGCCGCTCTCCGCAAGGGCGAGAAGCGCCCGCAGGGCGAGGCCGCCCCGGCCACCGCGACCGGTTTCTACCTTTAGGTCGCCTTCCGCAGGGCCTGCTCGATGTCCGCCCAGAGGTCGTCCGGATGCTCCAGGCCGACCGAGAGGCGGACGGTGCCTTCGCCGATGCCGGCGGCGGCCAGCGTCGCGGCGTCCATCTGGCGGTGGGAGGTGCTCGCCGGGTGCATCACCAGGGACGCGACGTTGCCCAGGGACGGGCCCAGGGAGATCAGTTCGACGGTCTCGGAGAAGACGCGGCCCGCCTCACGGCCGCCGGCGAGTTCGAAGGCGAGGACCCCGCCGGCACCGTCCGGGAGGAGCCGGCGGGCCACCTCGTGCTGCGGGTGGTCGGGCAGGTCCGGATAGTGGACGCGGGCGACGGACGGGTGCGCGGCCAGGCGGCGGGCGAGGTCGAGGGCCGACTCGCTCTGCCGGGCCACCCGCATCGGCATCGTGGCGAGGCCGCGGACGGTGAGCCAGGCGGCGAACGCGTCGGCGGTCGGGCCCAGTTCGAGGGCGTGCTTCCAGACGCGGTGATGGACGGACGGGTCGGCGAAGACGGCGACGCCGCCGATGATGTCGCCGTGCCCGCTGAAGTACTTGGTCGCGGAGTGGACGACGACGTCGACCCCGTGGTCGAGGGGTTTGCACAGCAGCGGCGCGAAGGTGTTGTCGACGACGGTCAGCACGTCCGTCCCGCGCACGGCCTCGGTGAACGCGGGCAGGTCCGTCACGTGCGTGGTGGGGTTGGCGATCGTCTCCAGGTAGAGGAGCCGGGTGGTGGGGCGCAGCGCGCCGTGCACCTCGGCCGGGTCGTCGCCGGGGACGAAGGTGACCTCGACGCCCCAGCGCTCGGCGAGGTTCTGGAGCAGCGCGTAGGTGCCGCCGTAGAGGGCGGTCTGCGCGATGACGTGGTCACCGCTGCGGAGAAGCCCCATCAGCACCGCGTTGATCGCGCCCATGCCGGACGCGGTGGCGAGCGCCCCGGCGCCGCCTTCCATTTCGGTGACGGCCCGTTCCAGGGAGCGGACGGTCGGGTTGCCCATCCGGGCGTAGAAGAACGCCTGGTCCGGTCCGGCGAAGGCGGCGGCCAGGTCGTCGGCGGCGTCGAAGGTGAACAGATGGCCCTGGTAGATCGGGACGGTGAGCGGCCGGCTGCCGTCGGGCGCGATCACGGGCGGGTGGACGGCGCGGGTCTGCGGATGGTGTCCGGTCATGTCTCCAGCCTGCGCCGCGGCTGCGGACCCGGAAACGGCCAATTGCGACCAGTGGCCCGGACCACGCCCCCGTGCCATGCGCCGCGGCGCCGGACCACCGGTCCGGCCGGGACGCGGGCGCCCTGGCCGGACGGTTCCCGTCGCCGGCCCGCCCACCCCGCGAAGGCGGGCCGGCGATCGGGATCGTCCCGGTCGAAGGTGCCGTTCCCGGCGTCCCCCGACCGACGTTCTGAGCATCTCCCGGCGAGCCCCCTGCCCGCCATCCGGGAGATCACGGCCAAATCGCCGTGTTGTTCCGGATACGGGTCCGTACGTACTACGTGTCGGCCACGAGTCGCGCGGACGCCGGACGCCGGACGCCGGTCTAGTTCTTCGGTTTTCCGCTCTCCCCCGCCTTCGGCGACTTCGACGCGCCGCCGCCCGGAACGCCCGGAAGCGAGTTCTGCAGTTGGCTCTTGTTCTCGTCGTTGACACCGGACGGGTACTGCTGGGTCACCTTCCACTCGCCGCCGACCTTGCTCAGCGACAGCCGCAGCAGCGTCGCCGGCTGGTTGACGGCGCCGTCCTTGGTCTTGAGCGAGACGTCCGCCATGACGACCGCCGTGGCGAACCTGCCGTTGACGGTGCCGACGAAGACCTGGTTGGTCTTGGACGACAGCACCACCTGCGCGTCGGACTGGAAGGCGCTGGCCAGCGACGGCAGCGTGTTCTTCGTGTAGTCCTCCAGCAGGTCGCCGGCCATCAGCTTCTGCGCCTTGGCCGACTGCGTCTGGTAGTTGGACGCGTTGTAGCTGAAGGCCAGGTCGCCGTACTCGGAGGCGACCTCGCCGATGGCCTCCCTGTCGTCCCGCTCGGACGACAGGGAACTCGCGCTCGTCCACTTCCAGATCGCCAGGCTCGCCAGCAGCGCGACGAGGACGACGATCACCACCGTCGGCACGAGACCGAGGCCGAAGGCGCCCGGCCGGGGCTCCGCGGCGGCGGCGCTCGCGCGGGCCGGGGTCTTCTTCGGGGTCTTCTTCGGGGCCTCGTCCGCGGGCTCCTCCTCCGCGGCCTCCTCCTCCGGCGGTTCGAGCCGGGTGGGACGCGGCTTGGCGGCCTTCGCGGCGGCGGCCTTCACCGCGGGCTTGGCGGCGGGCTTCGCGGCGGGCTCGGCGGGCTCGGCGTCCGCCTCGTCCTCGGCGTCGAGGGCCTCCAGGACCTCGTCCAGGTCCTCGTCGTCGATGACCTCGATGACCCGCACGCGCCGCTTGCGCCTGGCGGGCCGCGCCGGCCGCGCCGCGGCCTCCTCGGTCTCCGCCTGCTCCTCGGCCGGGACCGCCTCGACCTCGGCGGCCTCGTCCTTGCCGGTCTTGGCTGTCACTTCGGTACTCCTCGGGGTTGAGTCAGTCCTTGCGCCGGCGGAGCCGGTTCAGGCGGGACACCACGGGCACCGAGCCCATCATGACCCTGATCAGCACCAGCAGGGCGATGATCGGGGGAACGTACACCAGCCACACCGGCGGCCCGGAAGAGTCGTCGGCGTTGTTCGCCGCGTTCTTGGCCCGCACGTTCTGCCGGTCGAGCGAGGGATCGTGGGTGGGAATCGTCTCGCCCGGGTTCTTGGCCGGGTAGCGCTTCTGCTCGGCCTGCGCCGGGGTCCGCCCGCCGGGGCAGGTCAGGAACCCGTTCACCGCCGGCTGCGGGAGCGGGTACTTGTACTCCAGCGTCGCCCGGTGGTTCATCGTGACCTGGAAGACGACGTTCAGGACCGGCTTGCCCTGGTCGATCCCGATCACGTTGTCCAGGACGACCTTCAGCGCCGGTGCCACCGCGAGCGTGTTCCGCAGGTCGGTCAGGTAGCCGGGGTTGTAGGACGCCAGGCCCATCGTGCCGAGCGAGTCCACGGCGCACCCGAAGTCCGGCTCGGTCTTGTCGAGCAGGCCGTTGACCGTGCCGAGCAGGTCCGGGCCACGGTCGCGCAGCTCGGCGATCCGGCCGCGGACCTGGCTGAGCGCCGCGGTGAGCGCCGCGATGTTGTCGACCCCGGCGCCGAGCGAACCCCGGTTCCGGTTCAGCACGTGGGTGATGCGGCCGAGGTCCCTGGTCAGCCCGTCGAGCAGCTCGGTGTTCTGCGCGAACGTCTGGGTGAGGTCGTCGCCGCCGTTGATGATCTGGCGGAGCGAGTCCTCGCGTCCGGACCAGCCCTCGGCCAGCTCGTGGGTGAGGACCTTGGCGTCCTCGGGGTTGATCGCCTTGAGCGTGTCGAGGACCGCGCCGAACAGGTCGCCGTACTTGGGCGGGACCTTGGTGTGCGACACCGGGATGACGGCGCCGGGCTTCATCGGCGGCGCGCCGGCCCTGCCGGGGCCCGGCGTCAGCTCGACCACCGGCTCGCCGACCGCGGACTTGCGGGCCGCGGCGGCGGTGACGCCCTGCGGGATCTTCACGCCGCGGTCGATGTCGAGCCGGACCACGACCCTGTCCTTCCGCAGCCGCACCGAGTCGATCTTGCCGATCCGCAGGCCGAGATAGTCGACCTCGAAGTTCGGGTGCAGGCCGGGCGAGGACTCGAACTCCACCGAGATGTGGTACGGCCGGTCGATGAAGTCGAACCGGACGACGTTGTTGAACGCCCACACCACCATCACCACGGCGAGGACGCCGAAGGCCAGCAGGTTGATCGTCAGTCGCCTGGTCATCCGTGCGGCTCCAGGATCTTCTCAAGGTCCGGCAGGGCGCCTTCGAGCTGCTTCGGAATCTGGGTGGACGACCGGGTCTTCCTGGGCTTGTCGCTGAGGCCGGGGAAGATCGGCCGTCCGTCCGGCCAGGTGATGCGGACGATCGGGTAGAGCAGCAGCTGGCCGTCGTAGGTGGCCTTCGGGATCTTGTAGGAGAACGACACCAGGCTGTTCACCAGGCCGGTGAGCCGCTTGCGGTTGCCGCCGAGCTGCTGCAGGACGGGGTCGAGGTCGGCGAGCAGCTTGCGGAACCGCAGGATGCGCCCCTCCAGGACCTTGTCGTTCAGCTCCCGGGCCATCCGGGTGAGCCGGTCGACGGTCTTGATGATCTTGTCTTTGTCCTCGTTCAGCATCCGCGTGGTGCGTTCGAGCTGCCCCGGTGCCTCGTTCAGCGCGTCGCTGCCCTTGGCGAGCGACCGGCCGAGCCTGGCGAACCGGTCCACCGACTCGCCCAGCTCGCGGCGCTGCTCGGCGAACATCTTCACGAGGTCACCGGTCTGGGCGATCGTCTTGTTGAGCTTCTGCCCGTTGCCGTCCAGCGCGGTCGCTCCGGCATTGACGACGGTGGCCACATCGTCCCCGGCGAGCGCCTGGATCAGCGGCCCCGCCTGCCCGACGACCTGCTCGAACGCCGGCTGGACGCTGGTGTCGGTGATGGTGGCGCCGGTGGCGAGGAACGGGCCGCGGTCCATGCTCGCGCCGGGCGGCATCCGCAGGTCCACGTAGTTCTCGCCGAGCAGCGACGTCACCTTGATCTCGGCCCGGGTGCCCTTCGGGATCTTGATGCCGTCCTCGACGGACAGCGTCACCCTGGCCTTGTAGCCGTCCAGCCGGACCTTGGTCACGCTGCCGATCGTGATGTCGGACATCTTCACGCTGTGCCCGGCGACCAGGCCCTGGACGTCGTCGAACGTGGCGGTCAGGGTCAGGTGCCCCTTCGGCGCGCCCGCCGTCCGGTAGGAGCAGCCCGAGACCGCGAGGACCATGACGGCGACCAGCAGCAGGAGCTTCCGGCTCATCAGTTGCCTCCCCTCTTCTGCCAGGGGCAGTTGGAGTTCGGCTCGGGCAGCGGGCAGCCGACATCGTCGGTGTTCTGCAGGCCCTGCAGCCACGTCCGCAGGAACGCGTCTGTCGCGAACCGGATCTGCAGCGACTTGTTCTTGGGGTTGTAGCCGTTGATGAGCGCGCCGCTGATGCCGGGCAGCACGTTCAGCAGTTGCGCGAGCTGCTTGGCGTTGCCCTTGAGGATGAGCGCGGTCCGGGTGAGGACGGCGAGGTCGTACGGCAGGTTCCCCTTGTACTTCTGCAGCAGTTCGTCGCCGTTCTTCGCCAGGTCGAGGATCCCGTTGATCAGCTGCTGGAGCTCGCCGCGCTCGGAGCTGAGCACCTGGCTCGCGGTGCCGAAGTCGCGGATCACCGCGCCGAGGACCTCCTCGCGCCCGCGCACCACCCCGGCCAGCCGGTTCAGGTTCCGCGCGACCTTGATCAGCTCCTCGTCCTGCCCGGCGACGTTCTCGATGAGCCGGGCGCTCTGCTCCAGGGTGGCGTTGAACTCCTTGCCGTTGCCCCGCACCGTGCCGGCCGCGGTGCCGAGCGCGTTCTGCATCTTGGTCGGGTCGAGCGCGTTCGCGAGGTTGGTGAACGAGCTGAGTGCGTCGTCCACCTCGACCGGCACGTGGGTGCGCTCGATCGGGATGACGTTCGAGGTCTCCTTCGCCTCCCCCGGCTTCCACGCCGGGTGCAGGACGAGGTTGCGCTCGCCGATCAGGTTCAGCGGGACGATCGACGCCTGCACGCCCTTCGGCAGCGGGACGTCACCGCGCAGGTGGAAGGTGACCTTGACCTTGTCACCCTGGTTCTCGACCTTGTCGACGAGGCCGACGTCCGCGCCCATCACCTTGACCCTGGACTGCTTGTAGAAGGAGCGGGCCTTCGGGACGTAGACGACCATCGTCCGCTCGCCGGGGGCGGGGGCGAGCGAGCAGCCGCCGAGGGACGCGGTCAGCGTGAGGCCGAGCGCGAGGGCGATTCCCTTCCCCCTCCTCATCAGTTGCCTCCCTTCGAGCGCCGCGTGGAGATCGGGCCGGGCGGCTGCAGCGGGCCGAGCCCGGTGAGCACGCCCTCGATCCAGGGACCGTTGCCCCGCAGGTTCGCGACCTGCTGGAACGTCGGGCCGAGCAGCGAGAAGTCGGTGTTCAGCGCGTCCATGTTGGGCGCGAGCCGGGTGGTCAGCAGGTGCAGGTCGTCCAGCAGCGCGTCGAGCTGCTTCTGGTTCTTGGAGATCACGTTGTCCAGCGTCCGGACGGTCCGGTTGCCCTGCCCGATCGTCGCGGCCAGCTCGCCGCGGCGCCGCACCAGCGCCTGGAGCAGCACCTGGCTGGCGTCGATGATCCGGCGGAGTTCCGCGTCCTTGCCGGCCAGCGTGCCGGTGATCGTCTTGCTGTTCTCGATCAGCCGCTGGATCTGCGGGTAGGAGTCGTTCAGCGTGCGGGACACCTGCTCGATGTCGACCAGGATCCGGCGGAGCTTCTGCGCGCCCGGCGACTTGATCTTGTTGACCTCGGTGAGCAGCTTGTCGATGCTCTTCTGGTCGAGCTTGCCGACGATGTTCTGCGCGCCCTCCAGCGCGTCCGGGACCGTGAACGGGACGCTGGTGCGCGACAGCGGGACCCGCCGCCGCGCCTGCGGCACGTCCGCCATGTAGGGCTTGGTGACCGGGCCGGACAGCCGCAGGTACCGGCCGCCGAGCAGCGTGGTCGTCTGGATCTCCGCCCGGGTCTTCGGCCCGAGGTCGATCCCGGCGTTGACGTGCCAGGTCACGATGACCTTGCCGTGTGCGAAGTCCGGCTGCACGGAGGTGACCCGGCCCGACTTCACGCCCGCGACCCGCACGTCCTGGCCCTTCTTCAGCCCGGCCGCGTCGCTGAACTCGCCGCTCATCGTGTAGCCGCGCTCGAACAGGTGCATCTGGCCGACGGAGAACGCGAACACGCTGGCGGCGCCGAGCGCGGTCACGGTGACGATCGCGACGATCTTCTGGTTGACGTCCCGCAGGGACTTCAGCGCCATCAGCCGCCACCTCCCGCCAGCATCTTCCGCAGCTCGGCGAGGTCGTCCTTGGACGGCTGGCCCGTGCCGGGCGCCTTTGGCAGCTCCATCGGGAACGGGCACGGCCCCTGCATCACGTTCAGGCACAGCGCGTTCGTGCGCAGGTAGTGGCCGCCGTTCGCGGTGGAGAACAGCTGCCGCAGCGTCAGCGGAAGCTGCCGCACCATCTTCTCCAGCTCGTCCACGTTCAGCCGGAACGTCTCGCTGAATTCGCCGAGGTTGCCGATGATCCGGTTCAGCTGGGCCTCGTTGCCGCCGAGCACCTGGTTCAGGTTGGTGGTCACGCCCGAGATCTCCACGACCGCGTTGTCGAGCAGCTTGCGGTTGTTCGCGAACACCCTGGTGAGCGACTCCAGGTTGTCGATGCTCGCCGCGATCTGCCGGTCCCGGGTCGCGATCGCCTCGCTCACCGTCTCGTAGTCGTCGATCATCCCCTGGATCGTCTTCCGGCGGGCGGAGAACGTCTGCAGCAGCAGGTCCAGGTTGTCGGTCAGCAGCGAGATGTTCTGCTCGTTGCCGTCCAGCGCCTGGGAGAAGGCGAACAGGATCTTGTTGAGCTGGTTCGGGTCCAGGTTGCGGGTGAGCGGGCCGAGGCTGTTGACGATGTCGCCGAGGTCCACCACCGACCGGGTGTGCGGGACCCGGTCGCCGTCACCGAGCCGGCTCTGGCTCGTCCCCGCCTCCAGGTAGACGACCCGCTGCCCCATCACGTTGCGCCAGCGGATCGCGGCCGTGGAGTCGGACGGGACGCGGACGTCCCTGTCGACCTCCATCACCACCACGGCCTTGCCGCGCACCACCTTGATGCTCTCGACCTGCCCGACGGGCGTGCCCGCGACCTTCACGTCATCACCCGTGAGGAGGCCGGTGACGTCGTCGAACGTCGCGGTCAGCTTGTAGCGGGCCCGGAAGCTCGTGCCGAGGATCTGCTGGCCGATGTAGAGCGTGAGCAGCCCGGTCACCGTCACGAACACCAGCGTCTTCAGCATCGTGCCGTATTCGGGCCCGCGCGCGGCCTTGGCGCGCCTGCGCGGGCTCATGGCCTGGCCCCGGTCGCCGCGCCGCCGGTCTTGCGCGCCCCGCCCGCCCCGGGCAGCGGCACGTCGAAGGCCGTCGCCTTCGGCTTGACCGGGCAGACGTCGATGAAGATCTGGCACATGTCCAGGGGGAGGTCGTCGCGTGCCTGGGCGATCAGGGTGCCCTCCGGGCCGGGGATGCGGATGATCTGGGCCAGCAGCCCGAAGAAGCCGTTCAGGCTGTCCAGCAGCACCGGGATGTTGCGGCGCTGGTCGTCGACCACCGACACGATCGCGCCGCCGGTGTCGATGATCGTGCCGAGGTTGCGGCCGTGCCGCTGCAGGTTCGTGCCGACCGTGTCACCGAGCCGGGCCGACTCGTCCAGCAGCCGCGACACCTTGTCGGGCCGTGCGTTGATGACCTCGGAGAGCCGGTTGAAGTCGGTGGCGAACCCGGTGATCGTGTCGCCGCGCGACTCGAACGTGCCGGACAGGCCGTTGATGTCGTTCAGGAGCGACTGGATCGCGGCCCGGTTCCGGTGGGTCGCGTCGACGACGATCGCGCCGTTGTCGATCGTCCGGCGCAGCGCCGGGCCCTGCCCGGACAGTCCGGCGCCGAACGTGTGCAGGATGGTCGCCACGTCGTCGGGGTTGATCGCCTTGGTGAGCCGGTAGGTGGGCCAGGCGGTGTCGGACAGTTCCTGCGGGTCGTTGGTCTTCGTGATCGTCCCGCCGTCCTTGAGGTACGGGCCGCTCAGCTCGTGCGCGCCGAGGTCGAGGCCGATGTCCTTCGGGCCGAACACCGACACCGGCTCGACCGTCGCCACCGCCGTGTCGGCGATCCTGACGCCCTTGTCGACCCGGAGCCGGACGGTGACGCGGCCGTCGTCGTCCAGCTTGAGGCGCTCGACCGTGCCGACCGCGATCCCGCGGATCTTGACGTCGGACTTGCCCGGGTCGAGGCCCTGCCCGGCCCGGCCGAACGTCGCGTCGTAGTAGGTGGATCCCGCGTGGGACGGCATGGAGCCGACCGCCACGAACGCCGCGGCGGCCGCGATGACCCCGGCACCGACCAGCCCGAAGAGCGTCCGGGAGCGGGTGGACAGTGTCTCCTCGCTCATCCGGTCAGCCTCACCGTGCCGCCGTGGCCCCAGAAGATGTACGACAGGACCAGGTTCATCAGGATCATCAGGATGGTCGACTCCCGGATCGCGCGGCCCGCGGCGACGCCGACGCCGACCGGGCCGCCCGCCGCGTAGTAGCCGCGGTAGCAGTGAATGAACATGATGATGAAGGCGAACACCGCGACCTTGACGGCGCTGTAGAACACGTCGATCGGCGGCAGGTAGAGGTGGAAGTAGTAGTCGTAGATGCCGGGCGAGAGGCCGAAGTACTGGATCGTGATGAACCGGGTGGCGAAGAACGCCATGAACAGCGACACCAGGTACAGCGGCACGAGCGCGATGACGCCGGCGGCGACGCGGGTGCTCACCAGGTAGGCCAGCGAGTTGATGCCCATGACCTCCAGCGCGTCGATCTCCTCGGAGATCCGCATCGCGCCGATCTCGGCGGTGAACCCGGTGCCGACCTGCGCGACCAGCGCCACGCCCGCGATGATCGGGGTGACCTCGCGGACGTTGGAGTAGCTGGAGACCAGCCCGCTGAACGCCTCCGCGCCGATGCGCTCCAGCCCGGGGTAGCCCTGCAGGCCGACCATCGCGCCGGTGGCGAGCGACATCGTCGCGATCACGAAGATCATGCCGCCGCCGATGACGAGCGCGCCGACGCCGACGGTGATGTCGCTGACCTGCTTGGCGAGCGTCTTGCCGTACTTGCGCCGCAGGACGATGTCGAAGAACAGGTGGTAGAGGACCCGGCCGAGGAAGATCGGCAGGTTGGCCGACGCGGCGAGGCCCGCGGTCCGGCCCCTGACGGCACGGCCCAGCTTGCGGACGGGGGAAATGGCGACCATCAGAACCTCGGGGGGAAGAGGACCTGGTAGATCATGGTGAGGATGTAGTTCGTCGCGAACACCACGATCGAGGTGACGACCACCGCCTTGTTCACTGCGCGGCCGACGCCGACGGGGCCGTAGTCGCAGTTCATGCCCATGTAGCAGGCGACGGCGGCGGCGATGAAACCGAACACCCACGCCTTGAACAAGGTGATCATCAGGTCCGAGAACTGCAGCAGGACGGTGGCGCCGTCGAAGAACGCGCCGGGGCTGACGCCCTGCTGGATGACGTTGAAGTAGTAACCGCCGATGATGCCCGCCAGGATCACCACCGAGCACAGCAGCCCGGACACCATGCTCGCCGCCCACAGCCTGGGGGTGACCAGGCGGTGGATCGGGTTGATGCCCATGACCTCCATCGCCGCGAGTTCGTCGCGGATGTTGCGGGCGCCCATGTCGGCGGTGATGGCCGATCCGCCCACGCCGGACACCAGCAGCGCGGAGGCCAGTGGCGCCACCTGCTGGATCATCGCGGCGGTCAGCATCGCCCCGGTGCCCGACTGCGCGCCGAGCTGCCGGGCGATGTCGCCGACCTGGAGCGAGATGGTGGCGCCGAGCGGCACCGCGATGAGCATGACGGGCACGCTGGTGACCCGCGCCAGGAACCAGCACTGCTCGATGAACTCGCCCCACCATTGGCGCAGGTCCCAGGAGCGGCGCAGCCCTTCGAGCAGGGTCACGCACAGCAGTCCGGTCTCGTCGAGTGCGCGCCCGAGGCGTCTGCGTGCCAGGTCCGGGGCCTTGGTCAGGCTCAGGGCCATCAGCCGGTGACCTTCCCCGGAGGGGCCGCGTCTTTCCGGGGGGGCCACCCACCGAACCCCCCGGAGGGGGGTGCGAGAAGGTCCATGCCAGCCTCCTTCTTCTCGGACGTCGGCGCCCATCCGATGCTCCGGATCCGCCGTCCCATAGGCGGCGCCCTCGTCCTGCTCGTCTGCGCGCCACCCTGGTCTCGGCAGAGACCGGGATCACCTGGGCACCCAAGCAAGCACTCGGGTACCGCCTGTGATCTGAGGCACTCTATTGGAAGAAGGTCTAAGAAGCGAGTACTTACTTTGTGATTTGTCCGAAGCTACGATCGGCGGACGATGATCGAGGCGCCACGAGAGGCGGAAGACGGCATGGACGGCGGCATGGACCCGCTGGTCATGGGCGTCCGGGACCGCTGGGAGAAGCAGGGGCTGCGGGGCGAGCCCTGGCCGTTCATGGCGGTCTGCTCGGTGGGACGGCTCAACCAGTTGCTCAAGAAGGCGCTCGACATCGAGCTGAAGCGGCTGGAACTCACCCGGACCGGCTATTTCCTGCTGACCACCCTGGCCCTCACGCCGCGCGGCGGCGCGCGGCTGAGCATGCTCGGCCGGTTCCTGATGATGCATCCGACGACGGTGAAGCTGACCGTCGACCAACTGGAGGCCGCCGGGCTCGTCGGCCGCACCCGGCATCCGCGCGACCGGCGCGCCACGATCGTCGCGATCACCCCGGCCGGACGCGCCCGCGTCAACGACGTCAGCCTGGCGCTGGAGGCGCCCGGCGGCGCGTTCGCCGCGTTCGCGGGCATGCACCGCGACATGTTCGACGCGCTGCAGCCGGCTCGCCTCGCGGCGGGTGATGTGGAGTCGCTCGATCCCGGCGCGCAGGAAGGCCCGGAACCCCGGCGGGGGTGAACCGCGTACGATACCGCCGCGGACCCTCACTTCGACAACACGACACCCGGGCGATAAGGCAGTCTTCTCCTATGCCACAGAGTCACGGCAGTCGCAGACGTCCCGGCGCCGGTGGGCGGCGGGTACGGCGGATGCTCACCAGCAACGTCACCATCACCATCGTCGCGATCGGGGCGCTCGGCACGGCGGTCACGCTGGTCGACCTCGGCGGCATAGGCGGCGACGACACCAAGCCGCCGAAGGCCGCGGCCGCCGGCCTGTCCACCAACGACATGCTCGCCAACCTGACGTCGTCGTCCGACATGGACAAGGTCGCCGCCGACGCGATCGCCCACGCCAAGAAGCGCGCCTACGAGGAGCACCAGCGGGAGCTGAAGCGGCTCAGGGAGAAGGCGAAGCGGGACGCGGCGGCGCGGGCGAAGCTGAAGGCGCAGCAGGAGCGGGAACGGCTCGCCAAGTCGAACCCGAGCGCCGCGCAGAACAAGGCGTACGGCAAGAAGATGAACGCGCTCAAGGGCTGGGACCGCTGCTGGCCGTCCCTGCTGACGCTGTGGAACCACGAGAGCGGCTGGAACGAGCGGGCCGTCAACCCCTCCAGCGGCGCCTACGGCATCCCGCAGGCGCTCCCCGGCTCCAAGCTCGCCAGCGCCGGACCCGACTGGCGCACCAGCTCCCCCACCCAGATCGCGTGGGGGCTCGGCTACATCAAGGCCCGGTACAAGGACCCGTGCGGCGCCTGGGCCTGGTGGCAGGCCCACAACTGGTACTAGTCCACACAACCGGGGCCGGTCGCCGCTCCGCCCGGTTCCCGCGTCCGCGGCCTGGCACCATGGAGTGATGCGGACGAGCGGCACGCGGCAGACGAACGGCGGGGGCGAGGGAACCGGCGGCGGCCGGCAGTGGGCCCGCGCCGACGCCACCCGGCAGGCGCTGCTGACCGCGGCGCAGCAGGTCTTCGCCGACCGCGGCTACGCCGACGCGGGCATCGCCGAGATCGTCGAGCGGTCCGGGATCAGCGTCGGCAGCCTCTACCACCACTACGGCGGCAAGGCCGGGCTGTACGTCGCGCTGTGGGAGGAGCTGACCGCCGAGCAGGAGGCGAGCGCCGCGCAGGCCGTGTCCGCCGCCCGCAAGGACGGCGAGTCCGACCCGATCGCGCTGTTCATCGCCGGCGCCCGTGCCTACCTGCGGGTGTGCTGGGAGCGGCGGGAGGCGGCCCGGCTGTTCCTCGGCGGCGAGGGCCCGTCCGGGTCGTCGCTGATGCGCCGCAGCCGCGCCCAGCACTGGATCGCGCAGAACACCAGGCTGCTGCGCGGCCCCTCGTCCGGCGAACCCGCCGGCCGCCCCGAGCAGGTGCTGAGCCTCGTCCTCACCACCGTCATCGGCGAGGCCGGGCGGGAGATCGCGACGGCGGAGAGCGAGTCCGAGGCCACCGAGATCATCGATGAGGTCTGCCGCATTCTCATCCGGCTGGCCCGCTGACCAGCGCTCCGGGGCGCGGGTGGTGTCCGCGGTCACAGGGGACGGCGGGGACCCGTTATCCTGACCTCCTGGTTACCGGATCCTGACGGAAAGTCGAAGGAGTCCATGCCGACGTCGACCTGGTTCCGCCTCAACGTCGCCAAGCGCGAGCGGGTGCTTGAGGTGGCGATGCGCGAGTTCGGGGAGCACGGGTACTCGACCGGCAGCCTGAACACCATCGCGCGCGAGGCCGGCATCGCCAAGGGCTCGCTGTTCCAGTACTTCAGCGACAAGCTGGAGTTCTTCGCGTTCGTGTGCGACGAGACGTCCCGCCGCATCCGCGAGGAGATGGAACGGCGCATCGAGCGCGTCGACTTCGACCAGGCCTTCGACGAGTGGCTGTTCGACGTCCTGTGCGACTGGACCGAGTACATGGCGGACCATCCGCTGGAGCGCGGCGTCACCGCGGCGACCAACTTCGAGCTCGACAACAGCGTCCGGTCCGTCGTCCGCGACACCGCGAACCAGCACTATCTGCAGGTCATCCATCCGACGCTGGAGCTGTGGAAGGCCGAGGGCGCCATCCGCGAGGACGCCGATCTCGACGTCCTCGCCACGTGGCTGATGACCCTCCTGCCGTTCCTGGCGCTCGCGCCGTACTACGACGGCCTCGACCCGATCCACCGGCTGCGCGGCCGGACGCCCGCCGAGCAGCGTCCGGTGATCCGGCAGCTCATCGCGGGCTTCCGCCCCATCTTCGCCCCCATCAAGTAAGGGTCAATCCTCGATGTCCGCGACCAGGACGTCCATGTAGCGGGCGGCGAAGCGGCCGGGCAGGGGGAGGTCTCCGGCCCCGGCCGCGGTCAGGACGCGCGGGTCGCCGATGCGGCGGGCGCGGCCGAGGCGTTCCACGCCGCCGCGTCCCTCGGCGAGCAGGTTGCGGACCCAGTCGCAGTCCCGCCCGTACGGGAGCCCGACGATGAGCCGCCGGCCGCTGCGGAACGCGATCACGGGCGTCCGGTACGCACGGCCCGACCGGCGGCCCCTGTGGACGATCACCGCGAACGGCGGCAGATAGGGCGCGTAGACGCCCTGGATCCGGTTCGTGACGACCTTGTTGAAGCGGGCGACCGATCTCGGCATCAGCGGCTTCGGCATGCCCCATGGGTAACACGTCAGCGGGTGAGGAGGTACTCGTCCGGGTCGGCTTTGCGTGTCGTCGCCCAGAACTCGAAGGTGTGGCCCGGCCACAGGGTGCGGTTGACGCCCTTGTCGTCGAGGTACCAGCTGCTGCAGCCGCCCTCGTTCCAGACGGCGCGCCGCAGCCGCCTCTGCATGCGGTCGTTGAAGCGGCGCGCGGCCCGCGGCTTCGGCTCGATCGCGTCGGCGCCGTGCTCCCGCAGCAGGCGCAGGCAGCTCAGCACGTGCTGGATCTGCACCTCGATCATGAAGACGACGGAGTTGTGGCCGAGGCCGGTGTTCGGGCCGAGCAGCATGAAGAAGTTCGGCATGCCGGGGATCGTGGTGCCGCGGTGCGCCTCGATGCCGTCCGCCCAGATCTCCTGCAGCTTGGTGCCGTCGCGTCCGGTGACGCGCAGATCGGTGAGGGCGTCGGTCACCTTGAAGCCGGTGCCGTAGATGATGCAGTCGACCTCGTGTTCGCGTCCGTCCCCGGTGACGATCGAGTGCTCGCGGACCTCGGCGACGCCGGAGGTCTCCACGTGCACGTTGGGACGCGTGAGCGCCGGATAGTAGTCGTTGGACAGCAGGATCCGCTTGCAGCCGATCGTGTAGCCGGGCGTCACCTTGGCGCGCAGGACGGGGTCGGCGATCTGCTTCTCCAGGTGCCGGCGGGCGATCTTCTCCTGCGGCGTCGACAGCCGCGGGTCGATGGTGAAGCCGACGGCGCGGGCCTCCAGCGCCCAGTAGACGCCGCCCCGGAAGGCGCGGGCGGCGCCCGGCACCTTCTCGAACACCTTGCGCACCGGCGCCGGGATGGCCACGTCCGGCTTGGGCTGGATCCACGGCGGCGTCCGCTGGAAGACGACGAGGTCGCTCGCCTGCTCGGCGACCCGCGGGACGAACTGGATCGCGGACGCGCCCGTCCCGATGACGGCGACGCGCTTGCCCGCGGGGTCATAGGAGTGGTCCCACTCGGCGGAGTGGAACGCGGTCCCCTTGAACCGCTCGATGCCCGGCAGGTCCGGGAAGGACGGGACGTGCAGGGCGCCGATGCCGGAGACGATGGCCTTCGGGGTGAGGACGCCCCCGTCCGCGAGCGTCACGTTCCAGCGGCGCGCGCCGTCGTCGTACTCCATGGAGTCGACCTTCGCGCCGAAGCGGATGTGGTCGCGCACCCGGTACTTGTCGGCGGTGCGCTCCATGTAGGCGCGGATCTCGGGCTGCGGCGCGAACATGCGCGTCCAGCCGGGGTTCAGCTCGAACGAGAAGGAGTACATGTGCGAGGGGACGTCGCAGGCGCACCCGGGGTAGATGTTGTCGTGCCACGTCCCGCCGAGCGCCTCGCTCTTCTCCAGCACGACGAAGTCGTGGAAGCCGGACTGCTTGAGCCGGATCGCCATGCCGAGGCCGGCGAAGCCGGAGCCGATGATGACGATCGCCGGGCCGCGCTCGCTCATAACCCATCCTTCCGCGTAACCTACTTTCAGTAAGTTACCGGGAGTAGCTTACTGACGATAGGTCCAACAGAGGGGTTCTCCTGTGAGTGGCGCCACACCTCCGCCCCCGTCCCGCCGGCGGCGGATGGCCCGGGCCGAGCGCGAGCGGCAGATGCTGGACGTGGCCGAGGAGGTGTTCGGCGAGCGCGGCTACCAGGCCACCTCCATGGACGAGATCGCCGAGCGCTGCGGGGTCTCCAAGCCGATGCTCTACGAGTACTTCGGCTCCAAGGACGGGCTGCTCGTGGCGTGCGTGAGCCGCTCCAAGGCGGAACTGCTCGACGTGACCCAGAAGGCCATGGCGGGCGCCACCACCGCCGAGGACATCCTGTGGCGCGGCATGGTGGCCTACTTCTCCTTCATCGACTCGCACAGCAAGTCGTTCGCGATGCTGCTGCGCGAGCCGATAGCCGCGTCCGCGGAGACCGCGGAGGCCGTCGAGGCGACCCGGCGGCAGCAGAGCACGCTGATCGCCGGGGTGCTCACGATGTTCGCCCCGTCCGCGCCCGGCGACGTCATCGAGGCGTACACGCAGATCATCATGGGCGCGAGCGAGCGGATGGCGCTGTGGCAGACGAGCCGTCCCGACGTGTCGGCGCAGGACGCGGCCCGCTATATGACCGGCTTCTGCCGGCAGGGCCTCAGCCCCTATCTGGCCCCGCCCCCTCCGCCGGCCGGCGGGGAAGTGCCTCCAGAGCTCCGATGAGCAGGTCGAGGCCGAACTCGAAGTCGGTCTCGGCATCGTGCGCGGCCAGTTCGGGCCCGTAGGCGATGACGTGCCGGAACTCGTCCGGGTCGAGGCGGTTCCACGACTCGGCGCCGGTCTCGGCCAGGTGCCCGAGCATCTTCTCCACCCCGGCCTCGCGCATCTGGGCGCCGATCGCGTAGGCGAGCAGCGCCCGCATGATCCGCACGGCGGTGCCGCCGTCGAACCCGGCCGCGTCCGCCAGCGCGAGCGCGCGCTCCACCGGCCGCAGCCCCGCCGAAGTGTCGACCTTGTGGGTGAGGACGATCGCCATGCAGCGCGGGTTGTCGCGGGCGACCTTCCGGAACGCCCGGACGAGGGCGCGCGCACGCTTCTGCCACGGCTCGGACGGGTCGTCCTCCAGTTCCATGCCCGCGACGACGTGCTCGGCGACGCCCTCCAGCAGCGCACTCTTGTTCGGGACGTGGTTGTAGAGCGACATGACCGCGACGCCCAGGTCGGCCGCGACCCGGCGCATCGACAGCGCGTCCGCGCCCTCCCGCTCGATCAGCGCGACCGCCGCCCGCACGATGCGGTCACGGGTCAGCGCGGGACGCACGGCGTCGGAGGTCACCCGCCTCGCCATCACGGCCGCCTCTTTTCCGCCGTTGACATCGGTAAGTGTCCCATGACACCGTACGTACATTGTACGTGAGACGTACACCGTACGTCCGCGCTTCGGGGAGGAGCGCAGGCCGAAGTGGACGCGGTCATCGCCGATGCCGCGGCGGGCTGAGTACGTTTGGATCACTCGACCCGAACACCTCGGAGGTTTGCATGCCCCTCGCGCACTTCGACGGCGCGCTCGCCGTCGTCACCGGAGCCGGCAGCGGGATCGGCCGGGCCACCGCCCTCGCGCTGGCCGGGAACGGGGCGAGCGTCATCGCGGCCGACATCGACCTGGCCGCCGCCGAGCGGACCATCGTCCGCGCCAAGACGGTCGGGGCGGGCGGCACCGCCTACGAGGTGGACGTGGCGGACGCCGCCGCGATGGAGACGTTCGCCGCCGAGGTGAAGGAAGCCCACCGCGTCCCCGACATCGTGGTCAACAACGCGGGCATCGCGCTCGCGGGCTCGTTCCTCGACACCGGCCTGGACGACTGGGACCGCATCATGGGCGTCAACCTGTGGGGCGTCATCCACGGGTCCCGGCTGTTCGGCCGGCAGATGCGCGACCGCGTGCACGCCCTGCCCAACAAGCCCGACAAGCCGAACCTCGGCGGCCACATCGTCAACATCGCGTCCGCCGCCGCGTACTCGCCGTGGCGCGCGATGCCCGCCTACTGCACGACGAAGGCGGCCGTCCTGATGCTCAGCGAGTGCCTGCGCGCGGAACTGGCCGGCAGCCGCATCGGCGTCACCGCCGTCTGCCCCGGTTTCGTCAGCACCGACATCGTCAGGAACGGAATCTACGCCGAGGGGGACATCAGGTCCGCCGAGAGGCTGCGGCAGCGCGGCCAGAAGGCCATCCGGCTGCGCAACTACCCGCCGGAGAAGGTCGCCGAGCGGGTCGTCAACGCCATCATCAAGAACAAGCCGGTGGTCCCGGTCAACTTCGAGGGCCACCTCCTGCACGCCCTGTCCCGGGTCTCCCCCGCCGCCCTGCGCCTGCTGGCCAAAATCCCCACCCCCCAGGGCTGACGCAGTCGCTTCGGCGACCGTTTATCTTGATGTCGAAGCGCTTTTAGAAAATGGTTCTTGAATGCCGGACGCATTGGTTTCAACGGGGGGAAGCAAAAGGGCCGCGGAGCGGGGTCCACTCCGCGGCCCATCGACGAACATGGGCGCTGTCCTGGAGTTATCTCACCCAGGACACTCCTACTGATTGCACGGTCACGTCGTCGACCTCCTCCTCCACGGCGCCACCAGCACGCCGATCCGACGCCCGATACGGGGGCATGATCGGCATACCGCCTCCCCTTTACTGGATCACCCTAGAGGTATTGACAGAAAACGTGCCATGCTCGGCCGAATCAGGTCAGAAATGATTTAGCGCCGCGAGCACTTCGCGGGCGGCGGTGGTCGCCTCGGCGAGGCAGCCGCGCTCCCGCTCCGCCCGCTCGCCCTTGGCGGGCGCCCGCTCGCTGTAGCTGACCGTGAAGACCGCGTTGCGGACCCGGACGGTGACCTGCCCGACCACGGTCGGCTGCCCCTCGTCGGCTTTGAACCAGCGGAACGCCTCGTCCCCGACACCGCCTTGACGCTCCAGCGTGATCGTCTGGACGAGCGGGGCGGCGTGCGCCTGGGCCCACTGCGCGTCGTAGTAGCTCTCGGCGTCCCGCACCGGGGTCCCGGTGTTGGCGGGCGCGTACAGCCGCGTCTCCACCCGCAGCCAGCGGAACTCCGACCCCGTCGAGGAGTACGTGCACGTGGTGAGCGTCGAGTTCGCGCTCTGCCGTCTGGTCGCCTTGGGCACGGCACGTTCGACGGTGCCTTCGGTCACCGTCCCGCACGGCGGCGGCAGCGCCGTGACGACCCGTGCCCGCTCCGCGGGCTCGGACGGCGGCGTCCGCGGCGGGACGCTCCGGCGCGGCGTCACCGACGCCCTGTCGGTCCCGCCGCCCTTGCCGGGCGCCACCAGGAAGACGGCCACCGCCGCCACGGCGAACGCGACGCCCGCGACCAGCAGCGCGAGCCGCCTCGGCCGGCGCGCCGCGGACGGCGGCTCCGGCCCCGAGTACGGCCGCTGGAACGGTTCGACCGGACGCCGAGGCCCCACGTCCCGCTCCTCACTCCCCCGACTCGTCATGGCCCGCACTCCCGTCAACGTAGTCAGGCGCGCCGCCCCTGACCAAGCCCCCGGACGGTGTGGATTGTCAGTCCCCATGGTCACACTGGAGGGGTGCTGATAGCGGAGATCGCGCGGACGTCGGGGGCGGTGGCGGGCACCTCCGGCCGGAAGGCCAAGGTATCCGCGCTCGCGGAGTGCCTGCGCCGGGCGGGCGCCGGGCAGGCCGCGACCGTGGTCGCCTACCTGTCGGGTGAGCTGCCGCAACGCCAGATCGGCGTCGGATACGCATCGCTTCGCGAGGTGCCGCCGCCGGCCGCCGGGCCGTCGCTGACCGTCGCGGAGGTGGACGCGGCGTTCTCCGGGATCGGCGCGGTGTCGGGGGCGGGGTCGGTCGCGCGGCGGCGGGAGCTGGTCGCGGCGCTGCTCGGCCGCGCCACCCGCGACGAGCAGGATTTCCTCATCCGGCTGCTGGCGGGCGAGCTGCGGCAGGGCGCGCTGGACGGGGTGATGGCCGAGGCGATCGCGGTGGCGGCCGGGGTGCCGTCCGCGCAGGTGCGGCGCGCGTTCATGCTGCGCGGCTCGCTGGGGCCGGTCGCCACGGCGGCCCTCGCGGACGGGGCGGACGGCCTGCGCGCGTTCACACTGGAGGTCGGCCGGCCGGTCAAGCCGATGCTGGCCGCGCCGGCACCGTCCATCGACGAGGCGTTCGGCAAGCTCAAGGCGGAGGCGGCCGTCGAGTGGAAGCTCGACGGCATCCGCGCGCAGGTGCACGTCTCCGGCGGCGAGGTACGGGTCTTCACCCGGACCCTGGACGAGATCACCTCCCGGCTGCCCGAGGTTACCGAGGCCGTGCACGGCCTGCCCGTCCGCGAGGCGGTGTTCGACGGCGAGCTGATCGCCCTGCGCCCGGGCGGCCACCCCCACCCCTTCCAGGTCACCGCCGCCCGCACCGCGACCCGCACGGCGAAGACGGCCGATCCGGTACCGCTGAGCGTCTTCCTCTTCGACGTCCTTCATCTCGACGGGAACGACCTGCTCGACGCGCCGGGGGCCGAGCGGAACGCGGCGCTCGCGCGGGTCGTGCCGGCGGAGCTGCGGATGCCCCGGATCGTCACCGGGGATCCGGCGCGGGCCAAGGCGATGTTCGACGAGGCCGTCGCGCGGGGGCACGAGGGCGTCCTGGTCAAGTCGCTCGACACGCCCTACACGGCCGGGCGGCGCGGCGCCGGGTGGCTCAAGGTCAAGCCGCGGCACACCCTCGACCTGGTCGTTCTCGCCGCGGAGTGGGGGCACGGGCGCCGCCAGGGGCTGCTGTCCAACCTCCATCTCGGCGCCCGCGACCCCGAGACGGGCGGGTTCGTCATGCTCGGGAAGACGTTCAAGGGGCTCACCGACGAGCTGCTCGCCTGGCAGACGAAGAAGTTCCGCGAACTGGCCGTGCGGGAGGACGGCCGGACGGTGCACGTCCGTCCCGAACTTGTCGTCGAGATCGCGTTCGACGGCGTCCAGCGCAGTCCCCGCTATCCCGGCGGCATCGCGCTGCGGTTCGCACGCGTCCTGCGGTACCGGCCCGACAAGTCCGCCGCGGAGGCCGACACGATCGGCACCGTCCGCGCCGTCGCCCCGGTCATCGACTAGGGCTGCGGGTCGTCGCCCTTGCCGGCGGCCGGCTCGCCGAGCCGAGCCGGCTCGGCGGGCTGAACGGGCTCGGCGGGTTCCGGTGGCGTCGGCGGGAGCCGCCCGCCGGGCCGGACACCGGGCGGGAACTCCCCGCCCCGGCGGGAGCGGCGGCCCCGCCTTTCCAGGGCGCGGGCCCGCATACGGGACGTGGTCCGGCGGCGGACCTGGGACAGCGTGCGCGCGGCGGCCTTGCGCTCGGCGCGGGCGGAGGCCCGGCGCCGCGTCCCGTCCT
>NZ_BCQQ01000052.1 GCF_001552155.1 Actinomadura formosensis NBRC 14204
AGTGATCTCATGCCTTGGCGCTCCCGAGGCGTCACCCCAGGACGGACCTGGGTCTACGCACCCACAGCCGACCTGCTACGAGACCGCTGGCGCGCGTTTCTGGCCGCTCCGGCCGGGGAGCGCCGTGAACTCTTCCGGGAAGGCCGGGACCGAACCTTGCACAGCAAGGTCAAGCCGCTGCCCGGCTTCCCGCGCCCCCTTCGACCGCTGGCAGAAGAGTTCGGTTCCTGTCCCGAACCGGTCCAAGTGGCCTACCGCTCATTCGACCGGCAGTGGCTCATCCCCGACAACCGGCTCCTGGTCATGGCCCGCCCCCCGCTCTGGCAGGTCCGATCCGAGCAGCAGATCTATGTCTCCGAGCAGGACGCCCACCAGATCGAGGACGGCCCGGCATTGACCTTCACCGGACTCGTACCGGACCTCCACCACTACTGTGGCTGGGGTGGCGGAGGGGTGCGCCCGCTCTGGCGCGATCCCACAGGCAACGTTCCCAACATGACCGGCAAGTTGCTCAACCATCTCAGCGGCGTATTGGGGCTCTCCGTCTCCGCGCCGGATGTGCTGGCCTACATCGCGGCTGTGACCGCCCACCCCGGGTACACCCACCGGTTCAAACAACAGCTACGACAGCCAGGCGTACGAGTCCCGATCACCGCGGACCCGGCGTTGTGGGGCGACGCGCTGACCATCGGCCACGAGGTCCTCTGGCTCCACACGTACGGCAGCCGCCTCAGTGATCCCGCCATGACGCTTAAACGCTCCGAGCGTGCCGTCGTCGAGCGCTTCGGCATCAAGTGCCTGGCTCCCGTGAGATCACTCCCCGAGCGGCTTCCCGAGCACCTCGCCTACGATCCGGATGCACAAACGCTTTACGTCGGCAGCGGAGCCTTCGCACCCGTGCGGCAGGAAGTCATCGACTACACGGCCTCCGGTCGGCGTGTGGTGTGGCGTTGGTTGAACGACCGGACCACCCGCCCCCGGAACAAGCGCAGGTCGTCAGAGCTCGACGACATCACGCAGACCGCCTGGAGCCGTACCCTCACGTTCGAGTTCCTGGCACTTCTCTCCGTCTTGACAGGATGCGTACTCCTGCACCCGGAACAGGAACGACAGCTAGACGAGATCTGTGCAGGTCCGCTGATCAGCAACAGCGACCTCAGCAACGCCGGAGTCCTCCCCGTCCCCCTCGCCGCCACAAAGCCACCGACATCAGCACCACCCAACTCCTCTCCCCTCCCCGGCAGCTGACCTCGGTCCTCGCCTCACCGCATGGTTCCCCGCCCGCTGTGACCCACTTCGTCCTCACGCCCCGGTGGTGGAGCCGGGCCGCACGATCATCAGCACCACCACGACCGCCCAGAGCAGGTTGAAGATTCCCGTCAGCATGGTCAGTCGCGTCGCTGCCGCACGCGCCGTCTCGCCGGCAACTCCGTCAGCCGCTCGGTGGGCCTCGATCTGGGCGAGCAGCCTCCGCTGCTACGAGCTCACCGGCGCGGGACGCCGCCGCCGACTTGACCCCCCGACAGCCCTCCGGCGAGCGCGCCGCCCGCCAGGCCATCGGCCAGTTCGGCACGGTCGCCGAGCTCGCACCGCACTTTCAGCGCGAGCTCACCATCGCCCAAGCCCGGCACACCGCGGGCGCCATCGCGGTCCTGGTGCCGTTCCTGTTCGCCTGCTGGCACTCGGCGGAGCTCGCGGACGGCTCCGCCGACGGGCGGCTCCCCGAGCTCGTCCAGCTGACGGCCGCGCACCTGGGAGGCGTGGCGGCCACCACCGCGCCCGACTCTCGCCGCGCGGTGGCGTCGCGGGGAAGCAGGGCGAAGCTTGACCGAACCCCGCCGGCCCGCCGATCTCGCTTTCAATCCGTAGGCCGTGGGCTTGAGCCCCACGCGAACGGTTTGGGGTTGGTGTTCCTCTGCTGGGCCCAGGCGCGGACGCCGGCTTCGAGGGCTTGGACAACTCGGCCGCGCGGTGCCGGCGGTGCAGATCTCTCTTGAGCCCACTCTCGCCGGCGACTGCGGTCGGCACGCACGCCGGTGAATGAGCCAGCCGGAGGGCGGCAGGTGCAACTGGAGCGACCCCGGCCACAGCCTTGTTGATCTTGGCTGCAGACCGCGATCAACGCCACCGATCCAACAAGTTGGATGCCTCTCCGCTCGCCGCCGCTTGACGCAGAGAGGTGCCTTTAACTGGGCAGGCCACTGCAGTTGGTCAGACCGAGGGCGGATCGCGGGGGGGGGACCGGCGTCGGACGCTTCGCAGCCGAATCTGTTTGGGTGCAGTTCCATGAAGTGAGCACGGTGATCAGACGGTGAGTGCGTACTCGTCTTGGCGGTGGGTGCGTTCATGCTCGCGGCGCACGTGGAAGGCCCAATAGTGGTCAAGGTCGTTGTTGGCGATACCCTGGGCGAGTGGGTGGCAAGGAGGATTCTCAGGGCGGCATGAGGCCGGGACATATCGCCCCTTCACTGTCAGTGCTGGACAGCACCGATCGTGAGATCCTTCGGATCCTCCAGAAAGACGGGCGCACGTCGAACTCCGCGATCGCGAGGCGGCTGGGGATCACCGAGACGACCGTGCGTAAGCGCATCGCGGCGATGCGCGACCGGGACCTCATCGAAATCGTCGCGGTGCCCACTCCCCGGCTGGCCGGGTACAACATCTCGGCGATCATCGGGCTCTCGGTGAGCCTCACTCACCTTCGCGAAGTGAGCCAGAAACTGGTCGAAGCGCCGGAGGTCCGCTATTGCGGTCTGTCCACGGGGCGTTTCGACGTGATGATCGAGGCTTTCTTCTACGACAAGGAGCACCTGCTCCGATTCACCACCGAGGTACTCGGAGCGCTGCCGGGAATCACCGCCGTGGAGACCTCGCTCATCCTCAAGATCGAGAAGTTCTCCTACGAGTGGGAACTCGGCTGAGCGGTCCGGCGCACGGCCGCCACACCGACGAACTGCTCGAACAGCCCGGTCATTCCGCTCTCCTCCGCGTGGCCCTGCACCCCGCAGGCGAAGGTCCGGTCACGAACCTCGATACCCTCGATGATCCCGTCCTCGGCCCACGCCGACTCCACCACTCCCCGGCCGAGGTCACCGACCGCCTGATGGTGGTGGGTGGCGATGTCGGCGCGTTCCCCGAGCGCGGCGTGCAACCTGCTGCCGGGCCGGGTGGTGATCGGGTGCTTTCCGAACCCTGAACGGACCGGCAGATGCGTGTCGGTATGGACGACATCGGGAAGATGCTGGATCAGGGTGCCGCCGCGTACGACGTTGAGCAATTGCATGCCCCGGCAGATGCCGAGGATGGGCAGGTCGGCGGCCAGGGCGAAGCCGGTGAGCCGGATCTCCCACTCGTCCCGCAGCGCGTCCGCCGCGCGCACGGACGGATGCGGTCGCGCCCCGTACCGCCGGGGGTCGATGTCCCCTCCCCCGGCCAGCACCAGGCCGTCGAGCTTCTCGACCACGTCGGATGCCGCCCCCAACTGGGGAGGGAGGACGGCGGCGAGGCCGCCGGCGGCCAGGACCTGCTCGTGGTAGGCCACCGGAAGCACGACCGCTCGCCGCCGCCGGACATCCCATGCGGATTCAGCCAGGTCGGCGCTGATGCCGATCAGAGGCTTGCCCGTCACGACTACCTCGCGGTTGGCGTTCCGTACCGGCGGAACGCTCAGAAGACCTCGGTCTTGGTCAGCCGGGCGTAGACATCCGGGTGGCCCTGTTTGAGCTGCAGCGACCGCACGGTTCCGGCGAGGAACGCCAGCGGAATGAAGCTGAGAAGGAGGAAGTTCACCCAGTCGGTGCGGCCCGACAGCAGCTCGAAGTTGCGCGCCACCAGCCACGACGCGACGCCCAGTCCGGCGAGACTGAGAAGTGGCGCCACCGTTGTGCTCCACACGCTCAGCCCATGCGTGGTGTTCACCCGGTTGAAGTAGACCGCGATCGCGAGGGAGCACAATGCCTGCAGGACGATCACGGCCAGCACGCCCGGCGCCACCAGCAGCAGGAACACCTGAAGGTAGGGGTCGGCTCCCGCGAGCACGAACGCGGTGACCGCCACCAGGCCGATGGCCCCCTGGACGGCGCTGGCCACGTACGGCGAATGGTGGTCGGGGTGGACACGGGCGAGCTTGCCGGGCAGCATCTTTTCGCGTCCGAGTGTGAACAGGTACCGCGACGCGGTGTTGTGGAAGGCCAGCGTGGACGCGAACGCACTGGTCACCAGCAGGATCTCCATCACGACCACCGCACCGTGCCCGACGTACTTCTCCGTCGCGGCGAACACCAGCCCGACCGGGTCGGCGGTGGCGGCGTCCACGATCGACGCCTTGCCGTAGGCGACGTAGACGATCCATGCCATGAACGTGTAGAAGAGGGCCAGGAATCCCACGGCCAGGTAGACGGCCCGGGGGACGGTCCGCTCGGGGTCGCGGGCCTCTTCCGAGTAGATCGCGGTCGACTCGAACCCGATGAACGCGCCGAACACGATGGCGAACATCGCGCCCGTGCCGCCGCCCGCGAAGATCGCCGATGGGGAGAAGGAGTGCAGGTCGAGACCGTCCGCGCCGCCCTGCCAGAGCACCGGCGCGGCGAGGACCAGCAGGATCGCGGCCTCCGACAGCAGGGCGACGCCGAGCACCTTCGCGCTGAGCGAGATCTGCCGGTGGCCCAGGTAGACCACGATGGCCAGCGCGGTGAACGAGAACACCGGCCACGGCACGTCGATCCCGAGGGCGTCCCGGACCGGCACCGCGGCGAAGGCCCCGACCGCCCCGAGCTGGCCGATGGCGATCACCGAGTACGCCGCCATCGCCAGCGTGGCCGCCCCGCCGCCGACCGGCCGGCCGAGGCCCTGCCCGATGTAGGAGTAGAAGGCGCCGGCGTTCTTGATGCGCAGCGCCATCCGGGTCAGGCCGACCGCGAACAGCAGGAGCACGATGCCCGCGACGAGCTGGGCGCCGGGGGCTCCGATCCCGCCGATCATGAAGGCCAGCGGGGCGAAACCCGCGACCACCAGGAGTGGCCCGGCCGCGGCCACGACGAAGAAGGCCAGCTCGAAGGGGCCCATTCGGCCCTGGATCAGGGGCGCGGACGCGTTCGCCGCTCTGCCGCCGACGGTGTTCGCCTGCTCCGGGTTCGTCATGGCTGTCTCCAGGGGTGCATCGTGGTCAGGAAGCGATCGAGGTCGGGTAGCGCTCCGCGTAGGCGGCGGCCGCGGCGGTGAACGCCTCGATGCGGGGCCGCAGGACGCCGGCGCCGATCTGGCCTCCGGACCGTCCGGCCAGGCCGCCGTCGATCAGCGGAGTGACGCCGGTGGCGACGACGGCGTGCAGGTCGATGCCCACCGGCGTTCCGCGGAAGTCGAACGCCGGGATCCGGTAGGTGGGATGCTCGGCCGAGGTGATGGCGTACATCGCCTCGTTGTTGGCCATCATCGCCTGGAAACTGCCGCCCTGGTAGTCCATCAGCGACGGGGCGCACGCCTGTGCCATCCCGCCGAGGCCGACGGTCTCGGTGACGCAGCTCTCTCCGCCGATCCATTCGGCGTCGGCCGCGGTGAAACCGTCGAAGAACCGTCCTTGAAGCTCGGGGTGGCCGCCGCGGAACCACTCCTGGCCCAGACCGCTGACGCGGAGCGCGAACTCGCGGCAGTTGATCGCCATTCCCGTGACCAGGCTGCTGTGCTCGACGCCGTGGGCGGCGTCCGCGGTGGCCTTGGCCGCGGCCATGCCGAGTCTCAGGAAGGTGTAGTCGTTCGCCAGGAAGAAGTCCATGACCTCCTCCACCCGCGTCCGCCACTCCGCCGCCGTGGCCAGTGCGAACAGCCGCGGGGTCAGCTCCCGCTGCAGCAGCAGGGTGGCCGCCGTGTTGCGGCTGTGCAGCTCGTCGCCCAGCCGCAACGCCCGGGCCATCATCGGCTTGAGCGGGATCGGGTCGCCGGCGAGGCACTCGGCCAGCACCGGCGCCATGGTCGACTCCAGCCACCGCAGCCCGTCGGCGACTTCTTGGTCGTAGGACCCGTAGTTGAGCCGGTAGCGGCTCTTGCCTTCGTAGAAGTTGCAGAAGGCGAGGTTGCCGTGGACGTCGTCGCGGACGATGAACACCGGCATCGAGGCGGTGTAGATGCCGGCGACCGAGCCTATGCAGTCGTGCTGCTGGGTGGAGCGCACCTGGATCTCGCCGCGATCGAGCTTGGCCTCGGCGTCCTCGGCGCTCCCCGCCAAGCCCTCGTAGACCGCGCCGTAGAGGATGGCGCGACGCTGGCCGCCCGTGTACTCGGGCCATTCCAGCGGTGCCCCGGAGGTCAGGATGGTGGTGGGCGTCATCCTGGGTACGACGTCACCCGCCGCGGCCACGCCCACCAGCATGGGCTCGGCGCCGACCATTCTCGCCGATGCCTCCGTGTTGGCCCGCAGGCGGCGCGCTTCGGCCGAGGTCTCGTTCACGGTGGGCATCTCAAAGCCTCTGCAGGTAGTTCCGGGTCTCCCAGTCGGTGACCACCGATCCGTACTCGCGGCACTCCGCCCGCTTGTAGTCCAGGAAGGTGCGGTGGAACTCCTTGCCCATGACCCGCTCGGCGAGGCCGTCGGCCTCGAACAGGTCCAGCGCCTGCTCCAGCGAGCGCGGCAGCGCGAGGTCGCCGTATCCGGCGAGTTCCTCCGCGCTCATCCGATAGGTGTCGCGGTTGAGCGGCTCGCCCGGGTCGAGCTTGTTGGCGACGCCGTCCAGCCCGGCGGCGAGGATCAGCCCGATGCCGAGGTGGTAGTTGACCGAGGCGTCCACGGTGCGCACCTCAAGGCAGTACCGGTTCACCGGCATCCGGCACATCAGGGTCCGGTTGTTCTCGCCCCAGCCCCGGTAGACCGGGGCCCAGGAGATCTCGTCCATGAACCCCTTGCTGGTGAACCGCTTGTAGGAGTTGACCGTCGGCGACGTCACCGCGCAAATGGCGCCCGCGTGGGCCAGCACGCCGGCCACGAAGTGGCGGGCGGTGTCGCTGTAACCGCCGCCGGACCCGGCCTCGAAGACGTTCCGGCCGGTCTCCTTGTCGGCCAGGCTGATGTTCACGTGCGACGCGGAGCCGAAGTCGTCCTGGAACGGCTTGGCCATGAACGTGGCGATGCAGCCGAGTTCGCGAGCGACGTGCTTGGCCATCAGCCGGAAGATCACCATGCGGTCGGCCATGGTGAGCGCGTCGGTGTAGTCGAAGTTGAACTCGTACTGCCCGTCGCCGCCCTCGTGGTCGAAGGAGTAGACGCCGTAGCCGAGCTGGTTCATGTACTCGACCATCGGCCCCAGGAAGGGCTCGGCCAGCACCGTGGTCTCCAGGTCGTAGCCCCGCGTCGGCGCGTCCAACCGGTCCTGCGGCACCAGCGGCTCCCACCCCTGGCCGGTCTCGCGCACGACGTAGAACTCCGGCTCGATCCCCACGTTGGCGACGAAGCCCATCTCCGCGGCCTCGTTGACCTGGCGGAGCAGGAAGTTGCGCGCCTCCTGCGGGTAGAGCCCGCCGTCGAGGTGCAGGCTGGTCGGCACCACCGCGAACTCCGGCTTCCAGGGCAGGATTACCAGCCGGTCCAGGTCGGGGATGCCCGCGCACTCGTCCTCATGCGGGCCGAGGTCGCCCATGCCCTCCAGCGCCCCCACGGTGTACAGCTCCGAGCCCTTCGCCATGGAGGGCAGCGACTCCACCGGGACGCACTTGCTCTTCGGCACCCCATGGATGTCCACATAGAAGCCGAACACGTACTTGACGCCCTGCTCGATCAACCGGTCTCGGAGGACTTCCAGCTGTGACACAAACCACTCCTCTGCTTGATTTCGACCCATAGTGGGGTTCTGTGGATCGAATGTCAACACTTCAAGGTCGCATAAGTGCATGATTTCGATTCCAGGCGTCAGGGCGTTGGGACGACGGAGGGCATGCCTGATGCCGCCTGAGGCTTCGGTAAGCCCCTGCGGACGATGCGCGATCGGGGTGGCGGCGGGGTCCACCGCTCACCGTGCGCGGCGACGCCTCATCGAGGACACGACTCACCGCGAACTGCTGACGCCTGCCTGCGAAGTACCGGCCGGAAGGTCTACGTGATCAATCCACTCGCCGGCACCGGCTATCGCGAACGGCGCACCACCGTTCGCCCCAGGGCGATCCCCCTGACACATGCGGGTTTCGGCCGGCGGCTCAGCGTTTGAGGAGGTAGGCCAGCATGGCGGCGGTCGTGAAGGCGACCAGGATGTAGAACATGACGTAGGCCATCAGCGCGACCGCCGCCAGGACGAGGACCGCGAACACGACGATCGAGATGACGGCGACGGCGGCGCTCCCCACGATGAAGGCCGACACGTTGGCGGCGGTGCCGTGCGCCAGCGTCAGCGCGGACGTGCCCGGCATGCCCCGGGGCGCGGGCAGCAGCACGGACACGAGGGCGAGCGCGCCGAACGAGACCAGGCCCGCCTGCGTGGCGAAGAACTCCAGGACCGTCCACAGCACGGACACCGGCCACTGCAGCGACCAGGTGTGCACCGCGTCGTTGAGCCAGTGCGTTTTCACCGCGAACGGCCCGGCCGCCACGGCGGGCGCGTGCTTGTAGATCTCTCCCCAGATCACCAGGACGGCGAGCACGGCGCCGAACAGCCCGGCCCGGCCTGGACGGCCGTGCGGCATGACGTCCGCCCGCATCAGCCTGGTCATGAGGAATGGGTAGCCGATCATCAAGGCGATGCCGAGCAGCAGGACGAGCAGGTACAGCGGGTACAGGAACGTGACGAGGATGGCGTTGTGCTCCATCCCGACACGGGGGATCGCATAGCCGAAGGCCAGGTCGGCGAACAGCGGGACCCAGGCGACCAGGCCGATGACGGCCGCCGCGACGCGCACCTTCTTGGGCAGCGCCGCCGCGCCCCACACCAGCAGTGCGGCGCCGCCGAGGAAGCACAGCACCAGGACGGCGGCGAGCCAGGTGGGCGAGGTGTGGGCGTCGTCGTTGCTCGCGCACTGGTCGCCGGTGGAGTCGAAGCAGGTGAAGAACGTCCTGCGGTTGCCGGTGGCGTCACCGCGGACCCAGCGCCGGTCGACCGACTCGTACCGGACGCCGAGCTTGAACTCCTTGGAGAGCCTCCGGCGCCCATCGCCCGACAGTACCGCCCGGTACGTCTCGTCACCGTCAACGCGGTCGAGGTGGAAGGCGAACGAACCGCCCTTTCGCGTCGTGGCCGACGCGGCAGGCTCCCATTCACCGCCGAACATGCCGCCCTCCCGTTGCAGCAGGACGTCCAGGCCCGAGGCGGCGCCCTGGAACCTGCCGCTGATCGTCACGGGTTCGCGGTTGGTCGGGTGTGAGGGGGTGGCGTGCAGCGACGGGGCGTCGGCACGTGCGCCCGGTGCGAGGACGCACAGGAACGCGACCACGAGCGTCGCTAAGGCGAGAAGACCGCGGAAGCGGGTGGTGCCGGGCTGTGAACAGGGAGGGGCTGAGAACGGCATGCGGCTCCTTGTGCGATCACGGTCCGCGCAGACGAGTCGGCGGCGGTGGCGGTGGCGGTGGCGAACGGGTGGGAGCCGGTGGACGAAGCGGTCGGGGCGCTGCGGTGGGTCAGGGAGGCGGGTCGCGCGGATACCGGTCAGTGAGCCCGGCGGGTTCCAGCCCGAGCGCGCGCTCCAGATCCGCGGGCGAGTGCTCGCGCAGGTAGGCGGCGAATTTATGCTTGACCTGGTCCATGTATCCGGACGCGGTCTTCTCGGTGATGAACAGGCGTCGCGCGATGCTGCGGAACGATTCGCCGCGGGCTCGTCCCGCCAGCACGTCCCGTTCCCGGGGTGACAGGCCGGGCAGCCGGCCGCGCCGTCCGGCCAGCTCCGCCAGCCCGGTCAGGGCTTGGGTGATGACGATCCGGCCGGCCGCGACATCGGCGGCGGCATCGGCGAGCACGGGCAGCGGCTCGGCCTTGTGCACGATGCCGCGCGCCCCCGCGTTCAAGCATGCGACCAGGACGGCGCGGCGCCGCTCGTTGGTGTAGACGAGGACGCGCCACCCGTCCGCGGCGAGCGCCGCCACCGCGTCGGGCCCCTGGAGGACGGGATCGGTTCCGGTGCCGGTCAGCGTGAGGTCGAGCAGGACGACCTCCGCGTGTGGGCGGACGGCCAGGAACTCCGCCACGTCCTGGCACGCGGCCACGACGTCCAGGCCCGGCACCAGGACCCGGAGGCCGTCCCGGATGAGGGTGTCGTCGTCGATCGCCGCCACCCGCACGCGGGGTTCGCCCGTCACGACGCGACCTCCGGCTCGACGGCCCCCCGCAAGGCGGGTCCGCCGGGCAGGGGTCCGCGCAGCGTGACCCGCGTACCGTCGCCGGGGACCGAGTGCACGTGCACGGCGATCCCGTGGGCGGCCAGAGCCTGCTCGACCTGGACGCGCAGCCCGAACCCGCGCGGCGTGGCGGCCGGGTCGAACCCGCGGCCGTCGTCGGCGACGGTCACCTCCCATTCGCCTTCGGCGGGATCGGCGTCGGCGTGCACGACGACGTTCGAAGCGTCCGCATGCACCCGCACGTTCGCCAGCAGGGTGCCCACGGCCGCGCGGACGGCCCCGGCGGCGGGTTCCGGCAGGCGGACACCGCCGGCCAGGTCCACGCTGGCCTCCACGGGCAGGTCGCGGTAGTCGCCGACGGCCGCCCGCAGCACCGAGACCAGTGGCGGGTCGCCCGCGTCCGCGTCCACCGGCGGGTCGGCCGCCGGGTCGTCCAGGAACGCGCGGACCCGGTTGGCCAGCGCCATCGCCTGCGCACGCAGCGGCCCGTCCAGCTCCTCGGGGACGCCGCCTCCGGCGAACAGCCGCAGCACGCTGATGTTGTCGTGCAGCAGCAGCCGCTGCCGTTCCCGCTCCCGCAGCCGCGCCGCCTCGGCCGCCGCCCGCGCCGCCTCCTCCCGCGCGCGCTCGACGTCGCCGGCCAGCCGCCGCAGGTAACCGATCAGCAGCCGGGCCAGCACCGCGAACCCGGCATAGGCGAACGCGTTGCCCAGCGCGGTCGCCGCCGCGCCGTCCGCTGCCCCCGGCAGGGTCGCGGCCAGGTAGCACCCGGCGAGGACGGCGACCGCGGCCGCAATGTGCCGCCGCCGCGTGAACACGACCGCCGCTCCCACGGCGGAGCTCAACGTGCAGGCGAACCCCCACGCCGTCCAGCTCCCCGTACGGTCGGACGCGGCGGTGAACAGCGGCTGGGCCAGCAGCACCGCACCCGCGGTCACCGTGTCGGCCCAGCCCCAGCGGCGGTCACGGTAGGCGCGGGCGCCGACCACGACCGCGCCGACCGCCACCGACTCGGCCAGGTAGCCGCCGAGGACCACCAGCAGCAGGACCGGCGAGGTCGCGTGCCGCAGGGCGACCGGCGACGCGACGGCGAACTGCGCCAGGTTCACCGCGCGCACGCCTGCGAACACCGCCACCGCGCACAACTCCACCCCCGCCGGAGTCGTCGGCAGCGCGGGCCGCCGCAGCCCGCCGATCAGCTTCATGCCCGCATGATCCCCGACCCCGTTCCGTCCGCACCACCCGGCATTTCCCGGGATTGTCCCGCCTTGATCGCGTGTGCGATCGTCTAGGGGCGGCCGCCGTGCACGCGGTGCTCCCAGGCCCGCGGCAAGGCAGGACGGTGACGTGTCCGACTTCGATGATCTGGTGTCGGCCGAGCGGCGCAGGCTCGACGAGCAGGCGGCGGCGCGCGCCGCGAGCGAGAACGCCCGGCGGCACGGCGAACTGCCCGAGTGGCAACAGGTCGTGGCCCGCGTCCAGGATCTGCTGTCGGCCTCGGCGCGCCACCTTCGGGACGCCGCCGTCCCGTCCGTCCCCGTGCTGGAGGCGCGCAAGCCCAACGAGCGGTTGGAGCTCTGGGGGTTCGTGCTCGCCGGCCGCGTCATGATCGTCGGCCGCCGCTGGCCGCTCGGGGCTTTCGCCCTGGACCCCGAGGGCCACGCCTACCCGATGGCCCGTACGGAGCCGCTGGTGCCCGCCTACCCGCTCTCGCAGAGCCCTCCGCGCAACAAGAAGCTGCGCAAGGCGCGGCTCCGGACGGGCCTGGCGGCCGACCAGCAGGTGATGTGGGCGAACAAGGATCCGTACATCCTCGACCCGGTCATGGGCGTCGAAACCGGTCGCATCGCCTGCTTCGGCAAGGGCGAGGACGGCACTCCGCTGCTGCTTTCGGCCGACACCGCCGTCGGCCAGCCCCTGGAGCCCTTCCTCGCGAAGGCCGTCGCCCGATGCGTCGCCCAGAACGGCCGCCGCTGACGCGGGAGTCGCAGACCTTCTTCCGGACGCGGGCGCCGCCGGGACACCCGCCTTTCTCCATCAGTGCGGAAAGGAGTTGGCCGGCACCACCGGGTTCGCCGGGGAAGCGAGGGTGGTCACGGCTTGCGCCCGATACCGGCGTACCCGTCGACCGGGTCGCCGGTCAGGGCCGGGTGGACGGGCCTCCACTGGGTGATCTCGACCAGGCCCGGATCCACCGGCTCCAGCCCGCGGAAGAACATGGCGATCTGCTCCACCGAGCGGGCCGTCATGGGGGCGGTGCTCTCGGCCTGGTTCCACATCTCGATCGCCCGGTCGGTGCGCTCGCCGTGCACCACGTTGGTCGTGGCGTACAGCGCCAGATACGACCCCGACGGCAGCGCTGCCACCAGACGGTCGACGATGCCGAAGGCCTGCTGGTCGTCGGGGATGAACTCGGTGACGCCCATGAGCATCAGCGCGATCGGCTCGGTGAAGTCCAGCGTCCGGCCGGCCTGTTTCAAGATCGTGTCGGGGTCGCGCAGGTCGGCGTGGATGTAGTCGCAGGCGCCCGCGGGATGGCTGGTCAGCAATGCCCGGGCGTGCGCCAGCACCAGGGGGTCGTGGTCGACATAGACGATTCGCGTCTCGGGCGCGGACCGTTGCGCGACCTCGTGGGTGTTGTCGACCGTGGGCAGACCCGTTCCGACATCCAGGAACTGCCGGACCCCGGCCTCTTCGACCAGGTAGGACACCGCCCGGTTGAGGTACTGGCGGGACTCGCGGGCCAGCCGGGCCACCTCCGGCAGCATCTGCATGGCCTGATCACCGGCCTCCTGGTCGGCCGGGTAGTTGTCCTTGCCACCGAGGATGTAGTTCCACACGCGCGCGGAGTGCGGGACATCCGGGTTGATGCTCGGTTTGTTCATCAGGGCCTCGATATGAGAGGAATATATCGGTTTACACCGTAGGAGCCGCTGAGGGCAGTAGAGAGCGGAACGGGGGCACCGGACCCGGCCAACTGTGGTCATGACGGGACGCGGACCATTGGTCAGAGTGCCCCTGGCCGGGAACGTCCCCAAGGATCATCCGCAACCGGCGCCCGCGTCTCCACCATCGCGGTGACCGAAGTGGACCCACACGCGAAGCTCGGACTGAAGGTGACGTACTACCCGCAGAGACAACCAGTGGAGGCCAGGCAGTCCCGGCTTCACATGTGCCAATGGTTTGTTCTGAGGTCGGTTCAAGACTAAAAACTCAAATCCAATTCCATTACACGCTGTACCGCAGCCGCATAGCGGTGGTCGCGCACATGCGCGGTCGACGCCGTCGAGAGCCGGGACGAGCGGAGACGTGCTGTCACCTCCCTGACGTGCTTGATCATCGCACCGTCCAGGGAAGGGGCGCACAATGTGACGCCGGTCCACTCGCTCTCGATCAACATGATCAACATTTATCACGATTCGGTTGCGGAATGTCGGGCCATTATTGTCGGTGTTGAGGTGATTTCGTAGATTCGCGCGAACGGGGGCATAGTTCCTTGCCGCGCCGTCGTTCGCCACCGGCTCGCGATCCGAGCTCGGCGGGCACGGCCTCTATCTCCCTGAGGAGACGCCATGTCCGAGGTCAAACGCCGTGACCTGCTGGCCGGAGTCGCGGCCTTCGCCGGGTTCGCGACCGTCGGCCTGCTCCCCGGTACCGCCGCCGCCGCGACCCGGCAGCGCCCCGGTGCCACCCTGCCGCCCTCCCTCACCGCCGGCGACAAGGCCGTGGTCGCCCGCGTCGACGCCCGCCGGGCGCTGCGGCACCTGGAGGTGCTCAGCAACGAGATCGGCTGGCGCGTCGCCGGCACCCCGGCCGAGCACCGCGCCGCCCGCTACATCGCCGAGTATCTGCGCGACCTCGGCTACAAGGTCGAACTACAGCCCTTCCCCGTCGCCGACAAGTACCTGGCGGAGATCCACGCCCGAGGCGAGCGGCCCTGGCAGTGCAGCGCCTCCCCGCAGGGCGCCGTCGCCTCTGTGCACGGCGAGGTCGTGGACGTGGACCGGGTCACCGAGGTCACCGGCGATGTGCGCGGCAGGCCGGTGCTGTTCGACCGCGTGGTCGGCATGGAGACCGAACAGGCCAAGGCCGCCGCGGACGCGGGCGCCAGCGCGGCGCTCATCATCAACGCACGCTCGGTCACCTATCCCGAGCGCAAGCCCGGCTCTTTCACCCCGAACCTGAAGGCGCCGGTCGCGATCCCGGTGCTGGGCCTGGCCGAATACCACGGCGAACGGATCCGCGCGGGCGCCCGGCAGCTGTCCTTCGAGGTCACCCATCACTCCGGGCTGACCTCGTACAACGTCCTGGCCGAGCGGAAATCGTCGCTGCCCAACCCCGAGGGCAAGGCCGTCATCGTCAGCGCACACTACGACAGCGTCCCCGGCTCGCCCGGCGGCAACGACGACGGCAGCGGAACCGCACTGTGCCTGGAGTTGGCGCGCGTTCTGAAGCGGCTCCCCACCCAGCAGGCGATCCGCATCTGCCTGTGGGCCTCGGAGGAGTACGGCCTGATCGGCGCCCGGCACTACGTGAAGCAGCTCGACGAGGCGGGCGTCAAGCAGATCACCGGCTGCTTCCAGAACGACATGGTCGCCACCAGCCATCCGCCTGCGGAAACGTACTGGCTGCTGTCCGTGGACGGCGCGGACAACACCACCACGGCCGCGGTGAACGCCGCCGCGCGCCGGCTCGGCTACGTCGACCAGACCGAGGGCCCCACCGCCCGCGGCTCCAGCGACCACGAGGCCTTCCACGAGCGCGGCATTCCGGCGGGCAACTTCAGCTGGCGCGGCAATGAGGCGCCCAGCCAGCTCGAACCGCTCTACCACACCCCCGAGGACACGATCGCCCAGAACGTCAGCCTGGAACGGCTCCAGGTGTCCCTCGAACTGATCGGCTGCGCCGCGTACGACGTGGCGCGCCGCAAGTAACAGCGGACGTGTGCCCGCCGCCCGCGGGCCTGCCTCCGGGCGGCGGGCACCCCGCGTCCCCGAAACGGATCCGCCGTTCGTCGGCGCCCTCGTCGGTGTGGGGTGTCCCCGGGTGAGGTGGCGTGGTCACCGGCGAGTCGACGGCGCCGACCGCCATGCCCAGGAGGCTGCGGCTATGGAGAGGACGCCGACCGCGGAAAGGACCAGGGGAATGGTCGCGGGCGCATGAGTGACGGGCCAGTTGATCAGGATCGGTAGCAGGGTACTTCCGACCATCGACGACGCTGACGCCATGCCGACGGCACGCCGGTCTCCGCCGAGCCGGACCAGCCAGGCGAGGCCCGTCGGAAAGACCGGGCCGAGTGCGAGGCCCGTGGCGGCGTAGGCGATGACGGATGCGTGTGGCACCGCGGCCAGAGCCAGGGCCATCGCCGTGCCGGCCAGCCCGAGGAGGATGATCTTTCTCTCCGGGGTCCTGGCCGCGTAGCAGGGAACCGCGAACTTGGCGACGGCGGTTCCCGCCCAGAAGGCGGCCAGGATCCGGGCGGCGTTCGCCGCGGAGAATCCCTGGCTCTGGAGATGGGTGGCGGCCCATCCCCCGACGCCCGTTTCCAGAACTCCGTAGCAGAGGTAGAGCAGCAGGAACGGCGCGATGAACCGCGAGATGGAGGTGCCGGACGAGGCACCGGGCGGCCGCGATTCCCCGCCCGCAGGCCAGCTATGCAGGCGCGAGATCCGGTAGCAGAAAATCACACCGAGCGTCACCGCCAGGAACCCGTACGGTCTTCCCGTGCCGATCGACCAGCCCGCCGCCAGCGGGCCGACGATCGTCCCCGCGGCGAACATCCCGTTGAGCAGGTTGATCAACGACACGCCCCGCTCCTGCCGGGCGAAGGCGGTGTTGGTGTACAAGGCCAGACCGCCCGACGCGAAGCCGGTCACCGAGGCGGATGCCACCGCGGGCTCCAGCCATGGCGAGAGGAACAGTCCCGCGTTTCCGGCCGCGTAGAGCGTCAGGGAGAACGGGAAGAACCGGCGTCCCGGCAACCGGATCAGCGACGCCATCAGCATGACCAGCAGTGACCCGGTGAAGTACCCGGTGATGAGCAGCGAGGACCGCGGGGTGTCCACGCCGAACCTGTCGTTGTACAGCGGCAACAGCGGGCCGAAACTCGCCTGCGAGACGCCGATGAGGAACAAGATCATCAGAGCCGGTGCGAACCCGGGCCGGCCGCCGGACCGCCGGCCGCCCTCCGCCGGGCGCGCCATGGCCGCTGGTTCGCCCATGGTCACCCCGTGACCAGCTCTCCGGCGGAGATGTCCTCGGCAATCACCAGGCAGTTGGGCATGGGCGGGGACACCGCGCCCAGCCCTCCCGTGACGGCGGCGCGCACCTTGGCGGGCACCACGGGCCTACCGTCCGGGTGGCACGGCGTCGCGGAGAGCGGCGGCGCCCGGGGTCGGACGCAGCCCGGCGAAGTCGTGTTCCTCGCCCTCGGCATCCAGGCGCGGCGCCACCAGCGGGACGGCATCGATGTCGCGGCGCCCGCGCAAACCGGCGAAGGGAAGGTCGGTGTCGGCGGGCCGTTCTGCAGCCCACGTCCGCCGGTTGCACTCGATGGGCGGCAGCGAGTCGGCGAGCACACCGCCGAGGTCAAAGAGGGGGTGGGCGCAGTACATCCGGGTCGTTTGCATGACCGGGGCGCCTTTCGAGTGGGGTCGGCAGGAAGTCGGGACCGAAAAGCAGGGTGGCCGCCACAGTTCGGGCCAGCGCCTCGGACTCGTGATCGGAGAAGGTCTTCTGCCGTTCTGCGGGCAGCTCTGAATGCTGGACTGCCACCACTCGGCATTCCGGAAGGACCAGCTTGGCGATGTAACGCACTCGGTCCGCGTGGTAGGCGGAGGTGATCAGGTAGGCGTCCGCGAAATCGTGATAGTCACGCAATTCCCGCAGGAAAAGAAGGTCGTCGTAGGTGTGGCGTGTCTCCAGGCAGGCGAGGATGTCACTCAGGAGGACACCCTGCGGTTCCAGCCACCGCAGGCAGTGTTTCCAGTGTGGTTCGCGGGTCGTATTGAACTGCCGGCCGAATCCCCCCGTCAGGACGATCCGGGCCCCCGATGTCCGGCGTGCGACGTCGACGGCCGTTCGTGTCCGGTCCTTCGCCATGACGCTGAGGCCGCCCCGGTCGTCGTTCGGAGCCGCCAGCACGACGACCACCGCCGGGATCCGCCCCGCGGCGACGGCCCCCTCCGCCGCGGGAGGCGACATGGTACGGGCCAGGCACGGCCGGAAGCCGGGGCCGCCCACCGCCCGGGTGAGCGCCGCGAGACCTCGCCGGTCGCCCTCGATGGCGACACAGCCGGACATCACGACCGAGGTCCCGGTGGCCTTGCCCGCGCGCACCAGACCGGGGACCGGCTCGGGAACGATGATCCGCACGTCCGCCGACGCCGGATGGTCCGTCCGCCAGTGCGCCGAGCAGGCGCCGTCGACGACCAGGGTGCAAGCGCGAGACGGACCGCCGTCGCGCTCGACGACCACACCTACCGTGAACAATGTGTCAGGCTTCTGAGAACTGCCGGTAGTGCACGATGGTGCGTTCTAACTCCTCCGCGCGGAACTCCGGATGCCAGCCCAGGGCGTCCCATCCTTCGCCCTCTGCCACGAGATCCGATGACGCGGTCTCCCCCTTGCGCATGGGAAGGTACTCGACTCCCGCCCTGGACCCTGTCACCTCAAGGACCCACTCCGCGACCTGGTTCACCGTGAAGGCCCGTCCCGTGCCGCCGTCGAAGACCTGCCGGTCACCGAAGCCCAGGGCATCGACGAGCATGCGGCCGAGATCCGCCGAGTGAACCAGGTCGATGGTCTGGGTGCCGTCGCCCCAGATCGGGATGGGCCGTCCGCTCCAGGCGCGGACTGCGAACGTCGGGACGATCTTCTGGACGCCGTAGTGCTTCTGGCCCGGGCCGAACGCGTTGAACGCCCGGACATGACTCACCGGCACCCCGAAATTGACATTCCACGCATAGGCAAGGTCCTGCCCGCACCGTTTGGTCGCCTGGTACACGTTGTTCCACACCTGCGGCATGGTGATGCCGACGAACCTGGCGCCGTTGTCACGGCATGCTTCAAGAACCCGGTACGTGCCCTTGACGTTGACGTCGACGGCCGCCTCGGTCGATCCGAACAGCTCTTCGGTGCCCAGGATTCCGGCCAGGTGGATCACTCCGTCCGTCCCACGCACCGCGGGGCCCAGCTTGTCCTCCAGAATGTCGACACCGGAGGCACGGTCGATCGAGAAGGCTTCATGGCCGCGGTCTCGGAGATATTGAACGGCGTAACGGCCAATGAATCCGTCACCGCCGGTCACGGCGTATCGCATTTCATTTCCTTCCGGGTCGGGTTCAGCTCGCGCATTGGCCAGGAGGAGGCTGCCCTATTCATGGGAAGGGAGCTGCTCATGTCGATGAAACGATGGGGGCACATCTTGCCATCGCCGCGTCCGAGCGCTGGAACGCATACCCGGGCACGATGTCCCCGTCGCCGGGGCCGACATCCAGTTCGGCATCGCGATACTTCCGTCGCTGGCCGCCAATGACACAGAACGAGACTAGTAGTCAATATCTTGTAGACAAGATGTGCCCGTGTCCGGAATCGGCCACTTAGGCACGCAAAGGCCGACGAGCTGCGCAGATCACGGAGAGTTTCCACGGGTGTCGTTGACGATTGGGTGCACCCGCCAATAGCTTCGCCGGCCAGGCGGCCAGACTAGTTGCAGCCAAACAACATTCGGACACTTACCAGCATGCACTAGTCACTTCGTCGACCGTATGCCGATAAATTTCATCTGAAGCATTCAGTCCACTTCTACCGAGGGATCACGCCTTTCGGCCGCTCCCCCGGCCATGATGACCGGGGCAGCACAGCCGGCAGCATCCGGTCCCCGTCGTCCGGATCAGGCCGGTCGATCTGACGGCGCAGCACCGCGGTCTCCGGTTCCCTCGCTCGGTCACCGCACCCGAACTCCGCACCCCGCAGGCTCATGCAGCGCGTGGTGCGCCCGGAGCCCGGCCGGGCTCCGGGCTCGCGTTGATGGTCTACCGGCCGCCCAGATCGACCTCCGGGTAGAGCGGGAAGCCGGCGAGCAACTCGGTGACACGGCCGCCGGCCTCGGCCGCGACGCCCTCCTGCATCACGTAGCGCACCTTGGAGGGTGTTCCGTCCGCGTCGGTCCCCGGGGCGGTCTGCCGCAGGACGGTGTCGATGAGGTCCGCGATCTCGGCCATCTCCGCCGTGCCGAAGCCGCGGGTGGTCAGCGCCGGGGTTCCCAGGCGCACACCTGAGGTGTACCAGGCGCCGTTGGGATCCTGCGGGACCGTGTTGCGGTTGGTGACGATGCCCGCGTCCAGCAGCGCCGCCTCCGCCTGCCGGCCGGTAAGCCCGTAGGGGGTGACGTCGAGCAGGACAAGGTGGTTGTCCGTTCCACCGGTGACGGGCCTGGCACCGTGGCCGAGCAGCCCTTCGGCGAGGGCGACGGCGTTGTCCACGACCTGACGGGCGTAGGCGCGGAACTGCGGCTGCCGCGCCTCCGCCAGCGCGACGGCCTTGGACGCCATGACGTGCGGCAGCGGCCCGCCGAGGACCAGCGGGCAGCCTCGGTCGACGAACGGGGCGAGGTCGTCGTCGCACAGCACCATGCCGCCGCGCGGGCCGCGCAGGGACTTGTGCGTCGTCGTGGTGACGATGTTGGCGTGCCGCACGGGGTCGAAGTCGCCTTCCATGACCTTACCGGCCACCAGCCCGGCGAAATGCGCCATGTCCACCATGAGGGTCGCGCCGACCTCGTCGGCTATCTCGCGCATCACCCGGAAGTTCACCAGTCTGGGGAAGGCCGAATATCCGGCGACGAGGATGAGCGGCCGGAATTCGCGGGCGATCTCACGCACCTGGTCGTAGTCGAGCAGTCCCGTCTTCGGGTCGGTCCCGTAATTACGCTGGTGGAACATCTTGCCGGAGATGTTCGGCCGGTAGCCGTGGGTGAGGTGACCGCCGGCGTCCAGCGACATGCCCAGCAGTCGCTGATCGCCGAGGGAGGCGCGCAACGCGGCCCAGTCCGACTCACTGAGGTCGTTCACGTTGCGGACACCGGACCGGATCAACGCCGGCCGTTCCACCCGCTGCGCGAGAATTGCCCAATACGCAACGAGATTGGCATCGATACCGGAATGTGGTTGCACATAGGCATGTCCGGCACCGAACAGTTCGCGGGCGTGCTCGGCGGCGATCGTCTCCACCGCGTCGACGTTGCGGCAGCCCGCGTAGAACCGCCGGCCCACCGTGCCCTCCGCGTACTTGTCACTGAGCCAGTTGCCCATGGCCAGCAGCACGGCGGGCGATGCGTAGTTCTCGCTCGCGATCAACTTCAGCGAATTGCGCTGACCATGGAGTTCACTCTCGATGGCAGCGGCGATACGAGGTTCGATTCGCTTGATCACCTCTAGCCCGCTGCGGAAGGCGAGTGACTCCGGCAATTGTCCGGATATGGTCATGAGCGTCCCCTCTCAACCTGACTGGCGCGGTCACCACAGTAGCGGTCATCACGATCGGTCCGCCGAGTGAAGGGTGGGGGCGACTTTCCCGGACGAGTCCCGTCCGAGTTCCGAACGAGGCGTTCTTCACGGAAGAGGTGACGTCACCGACAAATCGACGGTGACCGTCTTGGGCCGCTGATATTCCGCCAGGGCGAGCACGCTCAGATCCGTGCCGTTGCCTGAAGCGCCACGCCCGCCGTGGGGGAGTTCGGCACTCTGCACCAGGTGGCAGTTGACCCATACCTCCCCGGCCCGCAGGCCACGTGCGGTGAGCAGCGCCGAGGAGATGTCCGCGGACCAGACACTGGCGGCCAGCGCCTGGGGCATGCCGTTGGCCAGTTCGAGCGCCTCGGCGGCGTTCGAGGCGCGCTGCACGGTCAGCACCGGCGCGAACACCTCCTCCGTGATCGCCGGGTCGTCCGCCGGCAGATCGGCCAGCACACATGCCGGTCGCCAGAACCCGCCGCCCGGTCCGGCGACGGTGCCGGCCTTCCGGATCCCCGCCTTCGCGCCACCGACGAGCCGGTCGTAACGGTCCGCCTGGTCGGGGTTGTTCAGCGGTCCGAAGTCGCGACCCGCGGTCCGCTCGGCCAACGCCGCTGAGAGCTGCTCGACGACGCCGTCGTAGGCGGAGCCGATCGCGATGACCCGGGCCGGGGCGGCGCAGCTCTGGCCGGCGTTGTAGGTGACCGCGTCGGCGAGCGCATCCCATGTCCGGTAGGGGGCGTCGGGGAAGACGATCACGGGGCAGTTGCCGCCGAGTTCGAGGCTGATCCTGCGCAGGCCCGCCCGCCGCGCGACGTCCGTGCCTCCCCGCACACTGCCGGTGAAGGCGATCGCGTCCACGTCCGCCTCGACAAGGAGCCGGCCGCACTCCCGTCCGCCGGTCACCGTCCGCAGTACGCCTGGCCCGAGGCACTCGGCCGCGTCCTCGGCCAGCAGCAGGGCGGAGTCCGGGGTGGTCTCGGCGGGTTTCAACACGACCGTGTTCCCGGCGGCAAGCGCCGGAGCGCACCGCCATGCGGCCATCAGCAGCGGGTAGTTCCACGGAACGATCGCGGCGACCACCCCGCACGGCTCCCAGCGAACCCAGCTCTCATGGCCCGCTATGAGCTGGCCACCGGCAGGAGCGAGATCACCGCGGATCGCGCCCCCGTAGAAACGGAACAGGTCGGCCGCCTGACTGATCTCAGGCAGCGCCTCACCGCCGGGCTTGCCGGTGCCGGCCCGCTCCGCATCGCCGTAGGCGGCGGCCCGCTCCGCCACACGTGCCGCCAGCCTGGCCAGCCGCTCCGCCCGTTCCCGTGTGGTCAGCGCCGACCATGTGGTGGCCGCCCGGCGGGCGGCCATGACCGCCTCCGCGACGGCACTCGCGTCCCCGTCGGGGCAGGTGCCGCGTACCGAGCCGGTGCATGGATCGACGAGGTCGAACGTCGTCACGTCACCCCCACGCAGGCTGCGCATGGGCAGTGCACGCAGCGCAGAGTGTGCAGCCGCTCCGGGAGCCTGGCCGACACACCGCAGATCGTGCAGTCCAGATCGCCCTCGGGCGCCAGGACCTCGGTGTAGGGAACCAGATCCATTCGCTCGGCCGAGTCGACCCTCTTGTGCGGGGCGCCGACGGCCAGGATCAGATGGTCACTGATCGCGCCCACCGCGTGCGGGACCGAGCCCTCGATGAGGAAGATCTGGCCCGCCTCGGTGCGGTAGACCCGGCCACCATAGGTGATGGTGCCGACACCTCCGATGACGGCGAGCACATGGTGGCCGGGGTGGGTGTGCGGCGCGAATCCGGCTCCGGCCGCCAGCCTGATCACGTCGGCACCGATGGTCCCGTTGGACACCAGGGCCTGCCCGGTGGCATTGACCGCGCCGACCATCTTGACGGCCCGCTCGTCGTGCGGGATCGACAGGCGGGTGAGGTCCGCGCCGATGTCACCGTCCGCCCAGGACAAAATGGCGAGTTCGGGCCGGTCAGTATTCGCCGTCGTCATTCGGCCCCCTCGGGGAGAAAGAAGTCCGCGTTCTTGGTGACGTAGGGCCGCCACTCCTCGGGCACCTCGGACTCGGGATAGATCGCATCGACCGGGCAGACCGTGACGCAGACGTCACAGTCGATGCACCGCTCCGGGTCTATGAAGTACTGGTTCGCGGCATCGTCGGTCTCGATGCAATCGGCGGGGCAGACATCCACGCACGCCCCGTCCTTCACTCCCTCGCAGGGCTGGGTAATGACCAACGCCATCAGCTGTTACCTTTCAGATTCGCCACTCGACCCCGATTGGCTGAGATCGGCTTGGAAGAGATCCGGCTGAGGGAGATTCGGGCAGGCGGGTCCGCGCAGCCGCTCGCCCGTGCGAACGTCGAACGTCGCCCCGTGCCAGGGACACCGCAGGAACGGTCCGTTCACATATCCGTCGGCAAGCGGCGCGCCACGGTGCGGGCACGCTTTGGGGATCTGGTAGTCGCGTCCCTCATGCCGGACGATGAGGCGGCCGTCGGGCAGGCGCTGCGGCGAACTCAACGGTGCTCCTCCAGTTCGGTCAGCTTCTTGCCATACTTCGCATCGAATTGCAGGTTCCGTTCGTACACGGCGTCGGCGATCCATCCGAGCCATTCGGCGAGCCGGTTGGCCAGCGGCACATCGGACGGCCGGAACTCCTGGTGCTCCCGGTAGAACGTGCGGTTCAGCCGGATGTCCGCGAGGCCCTTCCAGGTGATTCCCTCGTGGTGGACGTACGTGGGGACCCGGCAGCTCATCCGGATACCGGCGGCGCGGTGGCCTTCATGGTTGGCGTCCTCGGCCACCGCGATGTCGGGCAGGTTGAACGACTGCGCCTTGAAACGGCGCACCAGCGTGTAGTTCTGCGCCTTCTTCACCACGTTGTAGCGGAGCCGCTGGCCGATCGCATTGGCGATCCTGACAAAGTCGAACGGCACGCCCTCCGCTCTCCAGTCGAACTGGTCACTGAAGGCGGTGTAGCAGAAGACATCCTCGTAGTTCAGGGTCCAGGGCGCGTCCAGTTTGGCCGCCGACATGGGCGCGGTGAAGATGGCATAGTCGACCGGCAGCGCACTGTCCTCGGCCGCCCAGCGGCCCAGCGTCTTGATGACGTCGGTCGGGGTCCGGCCGGCCGCCACGGCGTTGTCCACGGCCCTCGCCCACGCCTTCGGCCCCTCGCCGACGATCGGGGCGTCGAAGGCCACCTCCAGTTCGCGCCGCAGGCCCGCGGGCAGGGGCACCAGTTCGGTGCACGCCGGCCTCGGGACCAGGAACTCGCGGCGTTCCCAGTTGCTCCCGTCGAACTGCAGGCAACGCAGATGGCCGAGTTCGACCGCGCACCGCAACCGGGCGTAGAGCCGCCCGAGTTCGGCCGGCCTGTCCGGCAGGGAGGCCGGGGCCTCGCCGAGCAATTCCTCATACGAGCGAAGGCGGCGGACCACGAAGTCGACCACCAGCGGCAGCGAAATGATCGACTGGTTCAGTTCCTGGATGCAGAACCCGGCCTCCCGCCACAGCAGCACCGCCGTGACGACACCGAGCGCGGAGTCGCTCCAGGTGCCCGGATCGCTGCGTGCACACCCGAGCAGGACGGCTCCGACCTGGCGGTTGCTCACCAACTCGCCGCCGACGAAGAACCTGACCTGTTCGAGAGCTTCCATCCGCTCCTTGAACTCCAGCAGCAGCGTAGGGCGCTCTTCTTCGCGCATGCCGCTCCACACCGCGAGCGCCCGCCGCCGCAGGTTCGCCCGCCAGGGTCGCGGTTCGGCGCACCAGAACGGCGCCTTCTCCAGCACCGCCGTCATGAACACCCGCTCATTGCCGTCGCGGATCGGCCCGCTGAGCCCGAGTTCGGTGAAGACGTTCTCGGGGTCCTCGGTTTCCAGCCGTTGAAGCAGGTCGGCGTGCAGGTCCACCGCCGCGGACAGGTCGCCGGAGGTACGGCCGAACGCAAGCGCCAGGATGTACCAGGACCCCAGATCCGCGTCACCGAACGGAATCTTCAGGCGGTACCACGCGTCGTACATGACCGCGCGGTGCTCACCGGCCGCATCGAGCACCCGATCGATGACCGCACGGTCCAGTTCGGGTCCCGCCCGCTCCGGGAGGTCGCACAGGCCGGCGGCCAGCAGGCCCAGGGCCACCGCCAGGTCGTCGTGCAGGGCGTCGCCACGGATCAACCGGAGGCGGTACGCCACATCCGTGTCCACGCCGGCCAAGGGCAGTTCAGTCTTGATCACCGCTCGCCTCCGCAATCAGCGTCTTGATGATGACGGTGTCGAGGTAGAACACCGAGAACTCACCGGCACCGGCCAGGCCGTCCGGATTCTCCAGATATCCGGTGAACCTGGGCTGCAGGCCGCTGCTGCGCACGACCTTGTTGATCCCGATGTTGCGCGTACGGGTCTCAAGGACCAGTCCGTTGATCGGGTATTCGGCCAGCACGTGGCCGGCGATCACCGGCAGGCTGTTCCAGAGAACGGCGCTGAGAATCCCCTGCTTCCTCGCCGACGGATCGGTCAGATGGACGTGCACGTAACCATCCGGCCGGCCCAAAATGTTGATATTGGTGAAGCCGATGATCGCGCCGTTGCGGCAGAACGTGAAGCCCACCGCGACATCGCGTGGCCCGTGCCGCCGGCAGAACTGGCGGAATCGCGCACGCGTGTCATCCCGGCTTCCCAGCTTGGCCCGGTCGATGCCGAGGAAGTCGAGGTCGGCGATGCCGTCGTGCCAGTAGGACACGAAGGTCTCGATGTCCTCCTCGATCATGTCCCGGACGGTCAGCCGATCGCCCCGCAAGTCAAATCCAAGCAGCTCCATGTCGTTCCGCAGTCCCCGCCTTCTCAATGGACCGATCCGTACGCCACACCCGGCGCTTCCAGTTTTCGGCATCGCGGTCCGCAGCCGGTCCTAGGGTGATCCAGCCTCGATATACCGCCGGTACACGCCGATCCGGACAGCCTTGTCCGCCTCGGGCGGGCTCCCACATACTCGCTGCAGACAGCGCGGGCTCCGAACAGGCGGTTGATGTGATCACGGTCGACGAAGTGCTGGAAATGATCCGGAAGAAGATGCGCAACAAGCTGCCGGCCAGCCTCGTATTGGACGGTGACACGGAAGTCGATCGCCTCGGCCTGTCCAGCCTGCAGATCGCCGACATCGTGTTCACGATCGAGGACAGGTACGATTTCGAGTTCGATCTTGAGCGGGCGTTCGACGTCGTCACGGTCAAGGACATCGTCGATGTGATCAACGATACGCTTTCCGAATTCCAGAAATAACATGGCGGACTCCACGGGCGGCACGGAGCACTCCACGGGCAAAACGGAGCGACCAGACGGGAAGAAGCCTGAGGAGCCGGCACGCCTCGCCGGCCACTGGGCCATCCCGGTGACCGGCGACTCCCTGTTCACGTGGGATTATGACTCGGACTCCGACCGGCTGCTGCGCCTGTACGACAAGGGCAAGCGCCTGCAGTGGGATGCCGCCACGGCACTCGACTGGAGCCGGCCGGTCGATCCAGGAGACCCGCTGGGAATGCCGGACGAGCTGATCTGGATCGCGGACTCCGAGCTGTGGGACCGGTTGCCCGAGTCCGAACGGGCCGTGGTCCGACGCCATACGGCGGCCTGGATGTATTCGCAGTTCCTGCACGGAGAACAAGGCGCCCTGATATGCGCTGCGCGGGTGGTGCAGACGGTGCCGGGAATAGACGCCAAGTTCTTCGCCTCCACGCAGGTGATGGACGAGGCACGGCACGTCGAGGCCTACGACCGCTACCTGCGGGAGAAGATCGGTGTCCGGTACGACATCACGGCCTCACTGCAGGGTCTGCTCGACTCGATCGTGCGCGACAGCCGCTGGGACATCACCTATCTCGGCATGCAGGTGCTGATCGAAGGGCTGGCGCTGGCCTCGTTCGGCATTCAGCGGGATCTGATGAAAGATCCCCTGGCGAAAGCGTTCAACGCCTATGTGCTGAAGGACGAGGCCAGGCATGTCGCGTTCGGCCAGATCGCGCTGCGCGACCACTACCGCGACCTCACCGACGCAGAACGGCGCGAGCGGGAGGAGTTCGCGCTTGAGGCGTGCTGGGTTCTGCACGCGCGTTACAACGGCGAGGAGCTTTGGCGCAATCTGGACTATGGCGCGGAGGAGTGCATCGAGCTGACCAAGCGCTCCGCGTCGCTGCGGGTCTTCCGGTATCGGCTGTTCTCCCGGATAGTGCCCGCGCTGAAGAGCATCCACCTGTTCGGTCCCCGGATGCGGGACGGGCTGGAGAAGCTCGGCCTGCTGCGTTTCGCGGCGATGGACATCAACGCGATTATGGAGGCTGACAGCCGGGCCGCCGACGAGATCGAGCTCGCCATGCGACGGCAGCAGATCGAGGCGGCCATCGAAATCGGCCGATCCGGCCGGACAGGGGTGCAGGATGACCGACCCGCAGGTTGAATCCCCGGTACTGCGATCGGCGGACGAGCTGACCTATTTCGGGATTACCGGACGCGGCACGCTCCAAGCCAAGGAGCTCTACCGTTTCATGGAGCACACCGGCCCTCAATGGTGGCTGCCGATGTCCGGAATGACTCGCGAGGAGTTCTGGCGGTCCCGGCAGCACGCGCTGGTGGCCCGCAGCACGGTCGTCCGGATACTGGCGGGCGGCTGCCGCCCGAGCGACCCGGTGAGCGTCGAGCACGCGATCACGCATGGCCGGCGGGAACGGCGTGGCCGCGGCGACGCCGAGTACGGGTTCCTGGACGTGCTCTCGGTCCGCAGGGACTCCGACGGGGCCGTCCTCGCCGACCTGGCCACGCACACCGTGTGGGTCGACTTCCGCGGCGGTGGCCGCAAGGTGGCGGCCGCGCCGCCCGACGGCCTGGCCTGCCCGCTGGAGGAACTGCCACCGCTCGAACCGTTCCCGCGGCTCGGTGAGCCGGCGGCGGTCGCGGAGTTCACCTGGACCGCGCGGGAGGCGGAGGTCACCAACAGCCACGTATCGTTTCCGAGCTATGCCGAGCGGGCGGAGAACGCGCTGTTCGACGCCGGTCTCCCGATGCCCGAGCTCCCGCGGTGGCAGGGGTGGTACCGCCTCGACTTCCTGACCGGTGACCGGGCCGCGGTGAAGGTCTGCCAAGACGCAGACGGATACCTGTTCGGGTTCTGCCCGGCGGACGATCACCGGCCGCGGGTCTGCCTCCGGCTGAGCAACGCCGGGGCATGAGCGGGGCCGGGGCATGAGCGGGGCCGGGGACGTGATCGAGCGGGAACGGCCGCTCGATCCCGTCGTGAAGGCGATCTTGATGCTGGCCGGCCGGTCGCCCGCACCGCCGGGGCCGGGCAGGACCGGTTCCGCCGACGAGGACGGGTTCACCCCGGAGCAGGCCCGCGCCGCCTTCCACGCGTTGACGGTCACCGCGCGGTCGGCCGGCTCGGTGGCCCCGGTGGGTGCCGTCGAGGAGGTCCGCGCGGCGGGGTTACCCGCCCGGGTCTATCGGCCGGCGGCCGCCGGGCCCGCGCCGACGGTCGTGTTCTTCCACGGCGGCGGCTTCGTGACAGGGGATCTGGACACCCACGACAACCACTGCCGATGGCTGTGCCGGGAGACCGGGGCGGTGGTGGTCAGCGTCGGTTACCGGCTGGCGCCCGAAGCGCCCTTCCCCGCCGCCGTGCACGACTGCCTCACCGCGATCCGGTGGGCCGCCGGCGAGATCGCCGGGCTCGGCGGCCTGCCGGAGCGGCTGGCGGTCGCCGGTGACAGCGCGGGCGGCAATCTCGCGGCCGTGGCGGCGCAGGTGTGCCGGGACGAGGGCGGCCCGCCGCTGTGCGCCCAGCTGCTGGTGTATCCGGTGGTAGATCTGAGCGCACACCCCTATCCGTCCCGGCTGGAGTACGGCGAGGGCTATCTGCTCACCGCCGACACCATGCGCTGGTTCGTGTCCTGCTATCGGCCGGACGAACGGTCACCGCTGGCCTCCCCGCTGCGGGGAACGCTGACCGGCCTGCCGCCGGCGGTCGTCGTGACGATGCAGTACGACCCGCTCCGTGATGAGGGCGAGTCCTACGCCGCCGCATTGGCGGCGGCGGGCGTGCCGGTCGCGGCGCACCGCTTCGGCGGTCTCGTGCACGGCTCCTTCGAACTGCCGATCCTCGGGCCCGCCACCGTCGAAGCGATGCGGACCGCGTTCGGGTCGTTCCGGAAGCTGCTGATTCCCACCTCGGAGCTGTCGCGTGAACCTCTTTCGTGAACGTGGAACCCGCCGGCGGGTGACGAAGCTGCTCGCCCAGATACGGCCCGACGTCGCCGCCATGCCGATCCACGGGGGCCTGCGGCTGGAGCAGGAGCTCGGCCTGGACTCGCTCGCCATGGCCGCGCTGGCGGTACGGCTGCACGAGGAACTGAAGGTCGACCTGATGGCGCTCGCCGAGCGGCGCCAGCAGATCCAGACGATCGACGATCTGGTCAAGGTCGTGGAGGAGCTGACCAATGGCGCCTGACACCGGTTGCCGGCGGCTGGCGGACCTGGTGCCGAGGCTGGCGGAACTGCCCGATGCCGCCATCCTGCATCTCGCCGGGACCGAGCTGGTGCGCACACCGTTCCCCGAACTCGGCGCCGATGTGCGCCGGGCCCAAAAGAGGCTGACGGACGCGCAGGTCGAGCCCGGGACCAGGGTCGGCATCTGGGGCGGCAACTCGTACGAATGGGTGGTCTACGAGCTGGCGCTGCTGGACCTCGGCTGCGTCACGGTCACCCTGCCGCTGGCGGAGTTCGCCGGCGGCTCCGCGGCGGAGCTGGCCGACAGGTACCGGCTCGAACTGCTGCTGGCCGACCCGGACCGGTGCGCCGAGCCGGCGGACTGGCTGGTTCCGCTCGCCTTGGACTGGCCCGGCGATCGTGAGATCCGGCTGCGGCCCCGTCCGGCCGGGCTCGACCCCGACGTGTTCTCGATCGTGTTCTCCTCGGGCACGACCGGTGCGGTCAAGGCCATCCAGATCAGCAGAGCGGCCACCGAGGACTGCCTGGCGGAGTTCGCCGATCATTACCGGTTCAGCGCCGACGACAGGATTCTGGTCGCACTGCCGTTGTCCACCTTCCAGCAGCGCATCATGCTGTACTGCGCGATCTGGTACGGGTTCGACGCGGTCGTGGTGGATCCGTCCCCGCTGATGCTGGTGGTCATGAGGCAGGCGAGGCCCACCATCATGGGGGGTCCGCCCGCCTTCTACGAGCTGCTCGAGAACCGCTTCGGCAGCCTCTCCGCCCCGAAGAAGGCGCTGCTTCGGCTGCTGTCACGGGTGATCCGCTCCGTACTGCCCGCCGGCCTCGCGCAGCGCGCGCTGCGCTTGGTGTTCCGCCAAGCCCATGAGGCCTACGGCGGGCGGATGCGCCTCATGCTCAGTGGCTCGGCGCCGCTGCGCAGATCCACCGCCGACGTCTTCGCCATGGTGGGGCTGCCGCTGTTCCAGCTCTACGGCCTGACCGAGTCGGGCTTCATCGCCTGGAACCGGCCCGGGGCCAACCGGATCGGGTCTGTGGGCCGGCCGGTCTTCAAGGGCTCCGTCACCATCGCCGGGGACGGCGAGGTCCTCGTTCGCTGGCCGCGCCCGCAGAGCCCCGGCTACCTGGGCGAGCCGCCCGAGGTCGAGCGGGCGACCTACCGCGGTGACGGCTCGATCGCCACCGGCGACCTCGGCCGGTTCGACGACGACGGCTTCCTGTACCTGATCGGCCGCAAGAAGGACGTCATCATCACCCGCGCCGGCTACAAGATCGCCCCATCGCCGATCGAACAGCGGATCCTCACCGACACGGCCGCCGACCAGGCCGTGCTCATCGGCGGCGGCGACCTGGACTACGTCGGGGTGGTCATCGCGCTGCGGGCACACGCGGACGAGGACGCCGCGGACCGGATCGACAAGCACATCGAACAGATCAACGCCGGGCTTCCCGAGGCGTCGCGCATTCTGCGGGTTCTGTTCACGAGGGAAGCCTTCACCAGGGAGAACGGGCTCATGACCACCACACTGAAGATCAATCGCAATGCGGTGGCACAGCGTTATCGCCCTGCTCTCGACAGGGGCGAGCGTTGGTCCCGGTGAATCCCGCCACGCCGTTCAAGACGATCCGGCGGCACATGTCCCCGGGGGTCGCCACCGTGTACCGGGCGGCGGGCCGTGGTTCCCACGAATCCGAGGCCGCCGGCGCGACCGTACGGCTGGCCGACGGCCGCGAGGTGGTCGACTTCGGTTCGTACGGCATGGCGCAGCTCGGCCATCGCTGCCCTCGCGTCGTCGAGGCCGTGGCGGCCCAGCTGCGCACGATGCCGACGGCGACCCGGGCGCTCGCCAACCCCGCGGTGACCGAATTCGTCCGCGAACTCACCCGGCGATGCGGCCCCGATCTGAACCGGGTGTGGCTGGGCAGCGACGGCGCCGACGCCGTCGAGGTCGCCACGAAGCTGGCGATCCGGGTGACGGGCCGCACGCGCCTGCTGGCCGTGCGGGGCGCCTTCCACGGAAAGACGCTCGGGGCGCTGGCGCTCACTCACGCGCCGATGTTCCACGAGGGGCTCCAGCCCCTCCTCGGCCACGTCACCCATCTCCCGCCGGAGGATCCGGACGCGGTCGCGCGGGAAGTCGCCGAGGGCGACATCGCCGCCCTCGTCTTCGAACCGATCCGCGGTGAAGGCGGAGTCCACCCGCTGGCTCCCGATGTCGCAGCCCGGTGGGCGGCGGACGCGCAGGCCGCACATGCCTTTGTGATCAGCGACGAGGTGCAGGTGGGGCTGCGCCGCTGCGGCGAGTTCTCGATCGCGGTGGCGCGGGGCTGGAATCCGGACGCCGTGCTGTTCGGGAAGGCGCTCGGCGGCGGCGTCATGCCGATCTCGGCGATGGTCGCGACGTCAGCGCTGTTCCAGCCGCTGGCCCAGGACCCGAGCTGGCACACCTCCACAGCGGGCGGCCATCCGCTCGCCTGTGCCGCGGCGACCGCGGCGCTGGCCGCCATCGACGAGCACGAGGAGCGGGCCCGCGAGGTGAGCGCCGGTGTTCAGGCCGGGCTGCGGACGCTGAGCAAGACGCATCAGGACCTGGTCGCGGAGGTCCGCGGAACCGGACTGCTCTGGGGGGTCGATCTCCGGTTGCCGAGTGCCCACGGGGTGATCGCCGAGCTCGCGGCGGCGGGGCTGCTGGTGTCGCCCTGTCTCAGTTCTCCGCCGACCATCCGGCTGCTCCCGCCGATGGTGGCGACCGACGACGAGATCACCCGCGCGATCGAAGTGCTCGACACGGTGCTGACCGAAGCGAAGTGATCATGGATACACAGGAGTCCGCAGGAGAAGGCCGGAGGGGCGACGTCATGCGAACCGGTGCCGCGCAGCGAGAAACCACCGGGATCATCGTGTCGCTGGTCGCCGTGGGCGCGGCGTTCCTCGCGATGTTCGACGCGACCGTGATCAACCTCGCGATCCCCGCCCTGGGCGAGGACTACACGTCGTCGTCGGTCGCCGCCCTGACGTGGACGATCACCATCTACGCCATCATCTTCGCGGCGCTGCTGGCGCCGGCGGGCCGGGCCGGCGACGTCCTCGGCTGCCGCGTCACCTATCTGGGCGGGATCGGGCTCTTCACGGTCGCCTCGGTGGTGTGCGCGGTGTCCCCGAACCTGCCGGTGCTGTTCGCCGGCCGGGGGCTGCAGGCGGTGGGGGCGGCCGCCATGGTCCCCGCGTCGCTGGCCATACTGTTGCGCAACAGCAGGCCGGAGCACCATGCGAAGGCCATCGGCATGTGGGGTGCGGCGAGCGCGGCGGCGGCCGCGATCGGCCCGAGCGCCGGTGGCCTGCTGGTCGACAGCCTGCACTGGCGCTCCCTTTTCTGGATCAATCTGCCGATCGGCCTGGCGCTGATCTGGTGCATCCGGGCAATTCCCCGCACGGGCGGCGCGGGCGGGGCGTGGCCGGACCTTCCCGGGACCATCCTGCTCGCGGCGGGGATCGGCGCCATCGTGCTGGGTGTGGGCGAGGGACCGGCCTGGCACTGGACAGACCCCCGCACCATCGGGTCGATCGCCGCCGGTGGACTGATGCTCACGGTGGCGTTGCGCCGATCCGTCCGTCATCCGGTTCCCGCCGTCGAGACCACGCTGTGGCGCAGCCACCGGTACGTGCTGGCCAACCTCGCATCGTTCTGTTACGGCGCCGCACTGTTCCCCTGGCTGCTGGTCGGCATCCTCTACCTCACCCAGGTGTGGCACTACGACGAGTTCGAGGCAGGACTGGCGCAGAGCCCGGGGGCGATCACGGCGGCGCTCAGCGCCATGCTCGCGCCCCGTCTCATCAGAAAATACGGTCCCCAGGCAGCGATCATCGCCGGCGCGCTCATCATGGCCGTGGTGGTGCTCTGGATCCATCTCGGGCTGACCGTCCACCCCCGGTTCCTCGCGTTCTGGCTGCCGACCGGTCTCCTCGTGGGGGTCGGGATGGGAGCGCTGGCCAACGGGGTGGCCAGCGCCGCCGCGATGTCGGTCCACCCGCGGCAGTTCGCGGGGGCGGTCGGCCTCAACACCGCGGCCCGGCAGGTCGGTGGCGCCCTGGGCGTCGCCGCCCTCGCCGCGATCATGTCCGTCAGCGCGCCGGCGGTGCTCGGCGACTACCTGAACGTCTACCTGTTCTGCGGGGTGTCGGCCCTGGCCGCCGCGGCGGCGGGCGTCGCGATCGCCGCCCGCGGCTCCGCCGGCAGTTCCACCACCGAGACCGTCCAAGGCTGAACGACAGAAGGGTTCGCCATGAATGGCAAGGAGCACCGGCTGTTCATCGTGGCGGCCTCGGTGGTCCCGCTGCTCGGGACGGTCGCGGCGATGGCCATGCTGTGGAACCGGGCGTTCGGTGTCACCGACCTTGTCGTCCTGGTGGTCATGTACACGATCGCCGGACTCGGCATCAGCACCGGATTCCACCGGCTGCTGGCGCACCGGTCGTTCAGGACCTACCGGCCGATCTACGACGCGCTCGCCGTCGCGGGCAGCATCGCGGCCCAGGGGCCCGCCATCATCTGGGCCGCCCATCACCGCCGCCACCACCGGTTCGCCGACCGCGACGGCGACCCGCACAGCCCCTACCACGGGGGAAGGCAGACCCGGCTGGCGGTCCTCCAAGGGCTCTGGCACGCACACCTCGGCTGGCTGCTGGACGAGAAGCTGACCTCAGAGCCGATCCGCTACTGCCCGGACCTGGTCCGAGACCGCCACCTGCGCTGGATCAGCGGGCATTTCGTCGCGCTGGTCCTCACCGGGCTGGCCGCTCCCGCCCTGCTCGACTACCTGCTCAGCGGCGGCCGGCCGATGGCCGCGGCCACGGGTTTCCTCTGGGGAGGGCTGGTGCGGATCTTCCTGCTCAACCACACCACCTATGCCGTCAACTCCATCGGGCACGCCTACGGCCGGCGCCGGTTCAGCACGGCCGACGAGTCGCGCAACCTCGGCTGGCTGGCCCTGCCGACCTTCGGCGACTCCTTCCACAACAACCACCACGCCTTCCCCCGGTCGGCATCGCATGGGATGCGCTGGTACGAGATCGACCTGAGCGCCCTCTTCGTCCGCGCACTGGCCGCCGCAGGACTGGCCTGGGACGTGATCCACATCGATCGGGAACGGCAGGCCGCCCGGGCGGCGGGACTCGCCCGGGTCGGCGGCGGGCGCGGCGTCCCGCACGCGCCCCCGGCGCCGCTCGGCGAAAGCCGGAGGGGCAAAGCGGCGCAGGTCGCCGACGCCGGTGACATCGAGTAGGTGAGTCGAGCGGGCGGAGGAGCAGATGGGGGGCGACACATGAGCACACTCTGGGAAGCGCTGCTAGCGGCCCGGAACGGCCGGTTCCGCTGCTGGACGGGGGACGGCTTCACCGAGGTCGGCTGGGCGGAGGTGGTCACCGGCGCGCGTGAGACGGCGGCGGGGCTGCGGACGCTGGGCGTACGCCCCGGCGTGCGGGTCGGCACCATCCTCACCAACACGCCACTGGCCGTTCGGGGGACGCTCGCCATCTGGCTGGCCGGCGGCACAGTCGCCTCGCTGCCGGTCCCCGCACGGGGCATGGGCGCGGACGAGTACGCCGAGCAGATCGTCGGGCTGTGTGATCTGACCGGTACACCGATCCTGCTCACCGATGCCCGGGTACTGCGGGCGCTGCCCGAGCGGCTGCGGAGTCGTGGCACGGCCTGGGAGTCGGTTCCGGCCCGATCGCCGGGGGCGGAGGAACCGCCCGGCCCCGACGAGCCGGCGTTCATCCAGTTCTCCTCCGGGAGCACGAGCATGCCGAAGGGCAGCGTGCTCACTCCCCGCGCCATCGCGGCGCAGCTGGACATCATCCTCGACATGACCGACGCGGTCCCCGGCGCGGAGGTGGTCGGCTCCTGGCTGCCGCTCTCGCACGACATGGGGATGTTCGGGTGCCTGCTGTTCCCGTGGGCGTTCGACATGTCCCTCGTGCTGTCCACCCCGGAACGGTTCGCCTTCGGCGGACGGAGCTGGTTCGGTGACCTCTCCGCGTTCGGCGCGACCATGACGGCGGGCACCAACACGGCGCTGCGGCTCGCCGCGCGGGCTCAGCGCGGGCGGCTCGGCAAGCCCCTGAACCTCCGTACCGTGATCATCGGCGCCGAACGGGTCGAACGCGGATCGATGCTCGCGGCGGTGGACGCGTTCCGGGATTTCGGCCTGTCCCCGGCGAACCTGATGCCCGCGTACGGCATGGCGGAGGCGACGCTGGCGGTGAGCGCCGCCGCACCCTACGAGGAGCCGCGCTTCCTCGCGGTGGACGGGATCGCGCTCGCCGACGGTCGTGCCGTCCCGGCGGATCCGGACTCCCCTGCGGCGACCTGGCTCATCGGGTGCGGGAAGCCGTGCCGTGGGGTCGAGGTGACCTCCTCGGATCCGGACGTGGTGGGCGAGTTCGTCGTTCGGTCGCCGAGCCTGGCCACCGGCTATTTCGGCGAGCCGGAACGTACGCGGAACCACTTCACTCCGGACGGGCTGCGCACCGGCGACCTGGGGTTCGTCCACGACGGGGAACTCTTCCCGGTGGGACGCCTGGACGATGTGATCTCCGTTGGCGGCCGCAACGTCAACACCCGCGAGATCGAGCTGGCGGTCGACGCCCTCGAACCGGTGCGGACCGGGTGCTCGGTCATCGTCAACACCGGGCGCCTGGTGCTGGTCACCGAGCTGCGCAGGCACAACGCCGACCTCGGGACCATAGCGCGCGCAGCCGGCCGGGCCGCCATGGCGAAGGCGGGCATCGCCCTGGACGAATGCGTCTTCGTGGAGCGCGGCTCGGTGCCCAAGACGCCCAGCGGCAAGATCCAGCGTTACCGGACCCGGCAGCTGATGCTCGCCGATCGGCTGCCGACGATCGCGACCGTCAGCGTGGACGGCGCGTCGTGACCGGCCGCCGAACGAATCCCACGCGTCGCTCCGCCGCCGTCCGGCCGTCCTTCCGTGCTCATCCCAACCGAACCGAACGCAAGGGAGACAGCCCGTGACACTGTCCGCCCGGACTGCCGAGCAGGACCGCTACCAAGGCGCGTCCGACACCGCCATCCGGCACCACTACGACCTCGGCAACGAGTTCTACGAGCTGTGGCTGGATCCGAGCAGGACGTACTCCTGCGCGCTCTGGGAAGGTCCGGACGACGACCTCTTCAGCGCGCAGCAGCGCAAGCTGAACTACATGGCGACGGGTGCCGGGGCCACCGGCGCCGGGCGCGTTCTGGACATCGGCTGTGGCTGGGGCAGCATGCTCCGGCATCTCGTCGAGGTGCAGAAGGTCCGCCAGGTGGTCGGGCTCACGCTCAGTCCCGCTCAGGTGGAGAGCATCCAGACCTGGGCGGACGACCGTTACGACGTACGCGTGCAGAACTGGGCGGACCACGGGGACGGCCGCTACGACGCCATCGTCTCCATGGGCGCTTTCGAGCATTTCGCTCAGCACGGTATGAACCGTGAGCAACGGCTGGCGGCCTACCGGACATTCTTCAAGCGTTGCCACGACTGGCTGCCGCCCGGCGGCCGGCTCGCGCTGCAGACGAACATCGCCGGCCGGGCTCGCGCGGTGGACCGGCGAACGGTTCAGGAGATGCTCTTCATCATCGAGCGGATCTTCCCGGAGTCGGTGATGCCGCCGTTGAGCGAGATCATTCAGGGCGCCGAACGGGAGTTCGACGTGGTAACGGTCCGTAATGACCCCGACCACTACGCCCGGACCTGCCAGACGTGGTACGACACCCTCTCGGCCCGGCGGGAGCAGGCGCGCACGGTGGTGGGCGATGAGGTCGTCGACGACTACCTGCAGTACCTCGCGGCCTGCGTGCGCCAGTTCGAGCGCCGCAACCTGGGACTGGCCCGGATCATCTTCGAGCGGGTCTGACCTGCCGAAGGACCCGGGTCGCGGGCGAAAGGGCCTGATCGGCGGGGTGATCCGGCACCGATCAGGCCCGTGCCGGCTCGACCGGTTCCTCAAGGTCGGACGCGTACGCCCGCAGGCAGCGGATGAACCCGTCGTGCAGCCGCTCCATCTGGGCCGCCGCCCAGCGCCGCCTGTCGAACATCAGCTCCACGGCCAGGCCGTCACCCACGTCATCGACGCTGAACAACGCCATCCCCGGCCAAGAGCAGCCCAGCATCGCGCGAGGTCCCGGGGGGAAGCTCAACTCGACGCCGTCGATCACATGCTCCAGCCCGGCCCCGATCCGCTGCGGCCGGAACTGCAGGAACATGCTCCGGAAGTGGAGATCCCGGTAGAGCCGGCCGACTTCAGGGACCCGGTCGGCCAACTCCGACAACCTGATCCCCTGGTGCATGTGGGTGATCCAGGCGTCCGTGGCGACCGCAGCCAGGTACCGCCTGCGGCTGGGGGCGCGCACCTGCCTTCGGAACGCGATATCGCAGATGAGCATGCCGACGGTGTTCTGGAGGTCGCCTTCCCCGCGGCCGTGGACCATGCACATGGTGGTGATGTCGGGCTCAGCGGTCTGCGTGGCGACCGCTTCCTCGAACGCCGCCAGGGTCAGGTGGAAGAGCGAACAACGTTCCTGCGCGCACACCTGCTGGAGCCGAGACCTCAGGTCGCCGTCGATCCGCTCGCGCAGGAACACCGTCCGGTCGCCCTCGGGCCGTCCTCGGGGCGGCCGGTCGAAGGGCGGGGGCCGCGAGCCGGAGAGCTTGCCGCTCCAGAAGGCCGCCGCGCGACTCCCGGTCCCGTCCTCGCGCCAGGTCGCCGGATCCGCGCAGACGAGGTCGCGGCGCCGGAGGTGGTCGGCGTGCTGCCGGGTCACCGGCAGGGCGGGAGCCTCGCCCTTGAGCAGTGCCGCGTAGCTCGTCATCAGCTCACGCATGACGATCTCGATGGCGGAGATGTCGGCCACCGCATGCGGCAACGAGAGATGCAGGGCCATCCGCCGTGCCGATTCGACGACGGCCAGCAGCCGGAAGACCGGCAGTGTGGCCGGGTTCAGCGGTGTCCTGGCGAGCCGGTCGACGGTCGGCATCAGCCCATCCGTGCTCGCTCGGTGGACGTGGAATCCCACGGCGTCGGCCCGGAACCCGTGGACCGTCTGCCGGTTCTCATCGAGGTCGACCGTGGTACGCGTCGCGTCGTGCCGGCGGCACACGACGTGTGCGGCCGCTTCGAGGACGCCGAGGTCGTACGGGCCATCGAAGATCACCGTGGCGTCGGTGACGATCGTCGGATCGGTGACCATCCGCTGCGTCAGCGAGATCGGCATTTCCACTGGCACCGCACCATCTCCCAGGTCGAGATTCCGCATGTCGATATGCCGCATGGAGCCGCGTCACGCTCGGCCCGCTCGCGGCCCCCGCGAGAACCGTGCGAGGCCATCGGGCGGGATCGCCTCTCCCGTGAGGATCTTCTGGTGCAGTTCGCGGAGCGCGCGTCCGGGTTCGAGTCCCATGGTGTCGACCAGCATCGTGCGGTACTTCAGATAGGCCGACAGCGAATCCGCCTGGCGGCCGTCGCGGTGCAGGGCGATCATGAGCAGCGACCATGACCGTTCGCGGAGCGGTTCGCGGCTCAGCGCCATCCGCAGGTAGTCGATCGCCTCGTCGTTGCGGTCGAGCCGCATCAGCCCCGCGGTGAGGTCCTGAAGCACCGAGACGAACTTTTCGTGCATCCGCGTGGCGGCGTCCAGGAGCGGCCCGCGGCCCGACGGCAGGTCTTGGAGCGCGTCTCCGCGCCAGAGCCTGATCGCCCGTTCGAGATACTCGACCTGGAGTTCGTCGTCACCCTCCCGCGCGGCCCGCGTCCCCAGGTGCACGTATTTGTCGAACAGCAGCTTGTCCACCGAGTCGGGATCGACCAGGAGCTGGTAGCCGCGGGGGACGGTCTCGATACGGCCGCCGGCGGTGGCGACAAGGGGCCGGATCGCGGAAACATAGGTCTTGATATTCGCCTTCGCGGAGTAGGGCGGGTTGTCCGGCCACATGCCGTCGACCAGCTGTTCCATCGAGATCGCATTGTTCGCCTGCAGGAGCAGCAGGGCCAGCAGTTGGCGGTGTTTCGTGCGGTTGAGCCGGATCCATGTTCCATCATGACCGCGCAGTTCAAGGCTGCCGAGTAGGAGGAATCTCATGCCCGCCCGTTCCAATCAACATCCATGCGAACAGCAAATGCATGTTCGGCATCCATGAGGAACCTGACCGCAAGAGTCACCAGACACAAGAGAAGAATATTCCGAAACGAATTCAGACATGGCCCCCTGCTCACCATTTTCTCAACTCAGTGATCTGTACGAATATTCACCCGCGCCCCTCCGCCGTCCAGTAGTCAACCGCAAAATTACAGTGTGACGAAGGCCGCCGTGTCCGCAAGGATCGCCCGGCCGCCGCGATGCGGACCGGCGTCAAGCCGCGGCCGGCGGTCATCCCGCCGCCCCACCCCGTGAGCCCCGTTCATCCCCGTGACCCTGCTCACCGGGCCGAATCAGGATCTCGGCGGTGGTGACAGCGGTCGAGCACTCACAACCGGGCTTCCGGTGGCCAAGTCCATGACGGACACTGCGGTGACCGGCAAGCGCGATTGGGAATTGACGAAACCTCCATGATCGATAATGGCCTGTAATCATCGTAGTCAAATCAACCTGACGATGGCAACGGGTAAGTCCCGGGTTACCACCGGAATGCGGCGCCTTCCCTCCGCGCCGGAGCCCTCCGACGGCGCCGCCCCCGGCTCCCCCGCGCACTTCAACACCCCCGCCGCCACGTTCCTGGCCGCCATTCCTGCTGGCGTTGCAGGTCGTCACGTCTATGGCAGCGCGTCTACGGCACCGCGCCCCGGGACCAGCCGGGCTGGAGCGATCTCCTAACGGTCCTGTCCGGTTCCGGACAGCGCAGAGACGTCGACCACGCCGAAAAGGCTCGGTCCATGACCGGGCAGGCCGCGTTCGACGAAACCCAGACCGATGCCGGCCGGCGCCCCGAGCGGCTGACCAGCGCTGAGCGGGAGGAGCCCAAGCGGCTGCGCAGGCCGGTGGCCTCATCGGGACTTTCGTCCCCTTCGGGGCGGTCGTCCGGCTCTTGGGACGGACGGCGGGCGCCGCCGAGCATGGAGGGTGAGCGCGATCCCTGGGAGGCGCCGTGCCCGACATACGTGTTTTTCTGGAGCGGTTCCGCCCGGCGGGGGCGCCGGGGGCGGCCGCCGCCGCCGTGCCCGCCGACCGGCGCACCGCACTGGCCGCCGAACTCGAACCGGTGTTCGCCCTGCTCGACGATGCCGAGGAGGAGTGCCGGCGCCTGCTGGACGAGGCGGAGACGCGGGCGCAGAGCATCCGCCGGGCCGCCGGGGACGAGGCAACGGCCCTGGTCGAGCGGGCGCACGCCGACGCCGCCGTGGAGCGGGCGGCGGCCGCGGCCGCCGTGCGCAAGGCGGCGGAGGAGGACCGGGAGGCCCTGGTCGCCGCCGCCGAGGAGGAGGCACGGCGCATCGACGCCGTCGCCGGGGAGCGGCTGCCTGGCCTGGTCGCGCGGGCCCTGCGGTCCGTGGACCCGGGCGGGCGGACCGGGGAGCGGGCGTGAGCGCCAAATGGGTCGCCGGGCGGGTCCGGGCCCAGGCGCTGGCGCGGCGCCGGCTCGGCCCCGGCCGCGCCCGGATGCTCGCCGGGTCCGCCTCGCTGCCGGACGCGCTCGCCTCCCTCGCGGCGACCCCGTACGGGCATGCGGTCACGCGCGACCAAGGGCTCGCCGAGGCGCAGCACGCCGTGGCCGCCACGCTGCTGTGGCATCTGCGCGTGCTCGCGGGCTGGCTGCCGCGTGACGGCGTGACCGTCCTGCGGGCGGCGGCCGGGTGGTTCGAGCTCGCGAACGTGGACGGCCTGCTCCAGCGGATGGAGGGCCTCCCGCAGGAGGAGCCCTATGCGCTGGGAGCGCTGGAGGCGTCCTGGGCACGGCTGAGCGACGCACCGGACGCGGCGGGCCTCCGCGACCGCCTGGCCGCGACGCCATGGGGTGATCCGGGGGCGGCCGACCCCTACGCGATCCGGCTGTTCCTGCGGCTGTCCTGGGCGTCGCACGTGTCCGCGCTCGGCGGCCGCGCGGCCGGCTGGGCGGCGGGCGCGGCGGCGGCGCTGGTGGCGGGTGAGCGGTTCGGTGCCGGGCGCGACCTTCCCGCGGCGGCGTCCGCACAGGCGGAGCGGCTGCTCGGCGCCGCGCCCATGGACGCCTCCACGCTCCCGGTCATGGCCGCCCGGCTGGGCCGGGACGCGGGCTGGGCCCTCGACGGCGCCGACGACCCCGCGGAGCTGTGGCGGGCGGAGGCGCGCTGCTGGAGCCGCATGGAGCGGGACGGCGAGGCCCTGCTGCGCGGCTCGGAGTTCGGCGCCGGACCGGTCCTCGGCGCCGTCGCCGTGCTGGCGGCGGACGCCAGGCGGGTCCGGGCCGCGCTGGAGACCGCGGCGCGCGGCGGCGGACCGGCGGGAGCCTACGATGCGGTGGCCTGAGACGCTGCGGCCGGTGCGGATGGCGCGGATCGCCATCGTCGCGCCGCTGGACGGGCTGCGGGACGCGCTGGCCCGCGTCGCGGACGCCGGAGTGGTCGAGTTCGACCTGCCCCCGATGGACGGGGGCGGGCAGGGGAAGGCGGCGCGGCTGCTGCAGCGCGAGGGCGGGGAACGTCCCGAACCGGCGCTCCTGCCGTCCGCCCCCGACCTGGACGAACTGGCCGCCGCCGGACGGACGGACCTGCTCGCGGGCGAGGCGGAACTGGAGGACCGCGCGGCGGCGGCGTTCCGGCGGGGCGAGGTCGCCGCGCTGGCCGGCTGGACGCCGCGGACCGCGCGTTCCGGCCTGGCC
>NZ_BCQQ01000053.1 GCF_001552155.1 Actinomadura formosensis NBRC 14204
GGCGGGCCGGACGGGCTCGTCGGCCGCGGGCCGCGGCCTGGCCAGCCCTTCCGACCAGGGCTTGGGCGGCTCCCGCCGCGGTGCGGGCGGCTGGGGCGGCTGGGTCCCGAAGGCCCCGGGCACCATGGGGACATCGGGCCGCGTCACGGGCGGCCGCACCCACGGAGGCGGCGCCGGGGTCCTCGCCCCGGCGACCTTCTTGTCTCCGGCCTCCCCGTTACCCCGGCCATCGGCCGCACGCTCGGGCACCCGCCCCTGGACGGGCTCACTGGGCGCCCCCGTCTGCCGCCGCGGCACGTCCTGCCGTGCCCCACCGGGCACTTCGGTCGCGGCCTCACGCCCGGCGACCGGAGCGTCAGCGGGTGTACGCGGCTCCGACGCAGCACCCTGCTGCCCGCTCGGATGCGCGCGCCCGGGAATCCGGCCTTGGAACGGCACGCCCGGAGGTCCGGGCCACCGCTGCGCGACGTCCTGCCGGGCCTCACCCGCAGGCGCACGCTCGGACTCCGCACCCTGCGGCGCCGGGCCCGCAGCCGCAGGACCGGCCACGCGGGCATCGGCCGGATCGCCCGCGGCTCCCGGCGGCCGCGGCGCAGCGTGCGGCGGCTCGGGCGGATGCGGCTCACCCGGCCGCGCCCGCCCGGTGTCCCCGGCCGATGCGGGGCCGGCCACCTGGGTGCCGGGCTGCTCCCCGGGCGTCTGCGGGCGCTGTGCGCCCCCCCGCCCCGGGGCGCCGGGGTCGGCCGCGGTGGACGGCGCCGAAGGCGCCGTCTCACGGGCGGCGGCCGGTGTGCCCGCGTCGGTGACGGGCCGGGGGCCGTTCGCTATTTCCTCCGCGGTTCTGCGGATGTCGGGAGGGGTGGGCGGGGCGGCCCGCCAGATCTCGGCCGGGGCGCCGGGGCGGCGGACGCCGGAGGCGAGGGCACGCTTGCCGGAGCCGGGCGCCGGTGTCTCCAGCAAGGGGGTCGCCGGGGGATGTTCCAGGTCGGCGGCCGGGATCGGGAGGACATCGTCCTCGTGGGAGATGTCGCGGCTGGTACGGCGCCAGGGTTTGCGGGGCGCGACGGGTTCGGGCACCGCGACGGGGTCGGCGGCCGCGGTGGGGTCGGCGGCCGCGGCGTACTCGTCCAGGTGCGGGGGTGCCGCGGCGGCCGAGGGGCGGGGCATGCGGGCCGGAAGGGGGGTCGGTTCGGCCTCTTGCCCGCGCTTGCGCCGGGACTTGATCGCGGCCCGCTCCCCCGCGGCGACCGGGACGGGGGCCTCGGCGCGGCGCCAGACCCGGGCGACGATCACCACTTCGCGGGGTTCGCGGATCGGGGTGAGGCGGCACCAGGTGCGCGGCTCGGCGAGGTAGCGGCTCTGCGAGAGCAGCAGTTCGGTGAGGCGCTTGCCCTCGATCACCGGGCGCGTCGCCAGCCAGGTCAGGACGCCGGGCGGGACGATGTACAGGACGTGCCACGGCGACTCGAACGGGACGCCGATGAGCCTGAGCAGCAGGATCCAGGGCACGAACACGCCCAGGAACACGCCGATCTGGACCAGCGGCAGCGGCATGGGCAGCCGCAGGTCGTACAGCTTGTAGAGCCGCTTCTCGATGCGCCAGATGTTCGTGTACGTGGGTAGATCCACGCCCCTGCTCCCCTAACTGCGAGCGCCGTGCCTCCCTCGGGTCAGGAGACGTCCACGCCGAGGGCCTTGGCTATCGCCTTGGCCGTGGTCTCGATGATGTTGGGCACGTAGAAGACCACTCCGATTCCGATCGCCAGCACGATGAATTGGACGAAACGCGTGATCTCGCGGGTGAACAGGAAGAAGATCGCCACAATGGAGACGATCACGAGGAACAGCGGACCGAATATCTGGCGGAGCCAGTCGGCGAGCTGGTCGGTCTTGAGTTCGTCGTCGGGCGCCGCCAGGATTTCGTGCGGAATCGACGCCATGAGGTGATGCAGCATCGACTGACTACCTTCCTTGGTCGGCTGATTCGGGGGTTGGGTTGTTCAATTCGCGGCCTCTCATGACGCGTTCGGTTCCGTGGTGCCGCGAATGCTGCGCACGAGCCAGGTCGTGCCCTTCTTGACCATCGCGAGCTGGTAGGTCTGCTCCAGCTCACCGCCGCCGCCCCCGGCGGGCTGCCACACCACCGTCGCGGTGACGGTGCGCCCGCCCTCGGGACCCTTCGGCGCTATGACCTCCTTGACCTGCACGAACGTGACGGAATTGGCGAGACCGGCGATGGTCGTCCCGTCGGAGAAGCGGGACAGGGCCGCCTGATTGCCGGTCGCGTACTCCTGGAAGAAGGTGCCGAGGAAGGGCTGGAGCTCGTTTTCGAGCGCGCTGTCGCGGTCTTGGACGCCGTCCTGGGGAAGCTGCGCCTTGGCCGGCGGGGGAAGCAGGGCGGGACGGGCTGACACGACCAGGGAGCCGCTCTTGTCGGCGTACACGGGAACGGCGAGCCGCAGCCACCGGTCGGCGGTGCGGGCGAGCAGCGTCACGGTCGCGTTGTTCGCGTCGCGGGCGTCCACTCCGGCGACCTGGACGGACTGCACCTGCATCCTCCCGACACCGTTCCAGCCGAATTGGGCGTCGGCGCCGTCGGGCAGGAAGGTGCGCAATTGCGCCTCGCGGGCGGGGGCGGCCTTCTGGTCGAAGTTGAGATAGACGTTGGCGAACTGGAGGGCGAACGCGCCCGCGGCACTGCTGGGGAATCCGGCGTTCTTCGGCGGCCTGGACGCGGTCGCCGCGCCGCCGGAGGGGTCGTCGGCGGTGAAGCGCTCGAACGGGGCGCGGACGCCGTTGACGAGGATGACGATGATCAGCGCCCACAGCACGGCGCGCCCGACCCACACCCACCAGCGTCCGCCGGATCCGCCCCAGCGACCGCCGCCGCGCGAGCCGCCGTTCCGCGAGCCGCCGCGGCCGGACCGGCCGCGGCGCCCGTCGTGCTCGGGCAGGTCCCACGACGGGTCGACGGACGACGCGAGCGCCCCGCCGGGCGCCGCCGTCTCGTCGACTACGGCGGTGTCACGGCCGCGTCCCACGGCCGACCTGCGAGCCATCCTGCCTCCGCTCGCGCCTCGCCCCCGGTCGGCGCGCTCCTGTGTGCCTGGTCATGTTCCGGTGGTTTTCTGAACCCACCTCGGGCCCAGGGTAACCACGGGCGTCAATTGTTCCAGCGCATCGCAGCGAATCACAGCCCCGGCACGCGGCTGTGGATAATGCAATCCACCTCGGCAGGAACGGGAAAGATTGCCAAACGGTGACGATCCCCTATCCAAGGCTCCGAAGAGTGCGCAGGTCCAGGATCCGGACAAGCGACGCGACCCGGCGGTTGCTTCGTTACCGGGTGACGGCGACGGCCGCCCTCCGCTCCCGAAAGAAACCGACAAACTGTCGTGTTCGCGACATCTCACGACAAAACACCCAGCTCAGCGGCCTCGCGCGCCGCACAGAGACCCGCTGTTGCCAAAATCACACAGGTCACGCCGGGGGTCAGACGTTGAAGCGGAACTCCACGACGTCGCCGTCCTGCATCACGTACTCCTTGCCCTCCATGCGGACCTTGCCGGCGGTCCGGGCGGCCGCCATGGAGCCGGCCTCCACCAGATCGTCGAACGAGACGATCTCGGCCTTGATGAAGCCGCGCTGGAAGTCGGTGTGGATGACGCCGGCGGCCTCCGGCGCGGTGGCGCCCTTGCGGATCGTCCAGGCCCGCGCCTCCTTGGGACCGGCCGTCAGGTACGTCTGCAGGCCGAGGGTGTCGAAGCCGATCCGGACGAGCTGCGACAGGCCCGACTCCTCCTGGCCCATGCTCTGCAGCAGTTCGAGCGCCTCGTCGTCCGGCAGCTCGATCAGCTCCGCCTCGATCTTGGCGTCCAGGAAGATCGCCTCGGCGGGAGCGACCAGGTCGCGCAGGCGCGCGCGCAGAGCCTCGTTGGTCAGCTCGCTCTCGTCGAGGTTGAAGACGTAGAGGAACGGCTTGGCGGTGAGCAGGTGCAGCTCGCGCAGGAGCGTCAGGTCGATGCCGGCCTGGTCCGCGCCCGCGAAGAGCGTGACGCCGTCGTTCAGGAGCTTCTGCGCGGCGTTGACGGCGTCGACGACGGCGAGCTTGTCCTTGTCCTTCTTTGTGCGGGCCTCCTTGTCGAGACGCGGCAGCGCCTTCTCGATCGTCTGGAGGTCGGCCAGGATCAGCTCGGTGTTGATCGTCTCGATGTCGCGCGCCGGGGCGACATCGCCGTCAACGTGCGTGACGTCCGGGTCCTCGAACGCGCGGATCACCTGGCAGATCGCGTTGGTCTCCCGGATGTTGGCGAGGAACTTGTTGCCGAGCCCCTGCCCCTCGGACGCGCCCTTGACGAGGCCCGCGATGTCGAGGAATTCCATCGTCGCGGGGAGGATCTTCTGCGAGCCGAAGATCTCCGCGAGCGTGTGCAGGCGCCGGTCGGGCACCCCGACCACCCCGACGTTGGGCTCGATGGTCGCGAACGGGTAGTTGGCGGCCAGCGCGTCGTTCTTGGTCAGCGCGTTGAACAGGGTGGACTTGCCGACGTTGGGCAGCCCGACGATTCCGATGGAGAGGCTCACGGCCGTCAAGTTTATGGGCGCCCGCGGACCCCTCGGGCTGTCTGGAACCTCCGTCGGACCGCCGAATGTCCGGAATGGGGCGTCCGGGCCATACCGGCGCGTCGCGGTCGCGCTTCGCCGCCGCGCTGCCACGATGAACGGATGGACCTCGCGCTGTTCGCCGGCCTGCTCGTCGGTGCCGTCTTCGGCGCCGTCGCCGGGTACGCGCTCGCGACGGGCCGGCAGGGCGCGCTGATCGCGCGGGCGCGGGCGGCGGAGGAGAAGCTCGCCTACGCCGAGGAGCGGATGGCCGAGCACTTCGAGAACCTGTCCGCGAAGGCGCTGGACGCCAGCAATCAGCGGTTCCTGGAGCTGGCGGACGCGCGCCTCAAGGCGGCGGGCGTGCAGGCGGCGGGCGAGCTGCAGCGCCGCCAGCAGGCCGTCGAGCACCTGGTCGCACCGCTCAAGGAGACGCTCGCCAAGGTGGAGGAGCAGCTCCGCGAGGTCGAGACGGGCCGCCGGGAGTCGCACGCGATGCTGGCCAAGCAGGTCGACTTCGTCCGGCAGAGCTCCGATCAGCTGCGCCGCGAGACCCAGTCGCTGGTCCGGGCACTGCAACGGCCCGAGGCCAGGGGGCGGTGGGGCGAGCTCCAGCTCCGCCGGGTCGTCGAGCTGGCCGGAATGACGCATCACTGCGATTTCGACGAGCAGGCGAGCTCCGTCACGGTGGACGGCACGGTCCGTCCCGACATGGTCGTGCGGCTGGCCGGCGGCAAGAGCATCGTGGTCGATTCCAAGGTCTCCCTTGCCGCGTACCTACAGGCCGCTGAGAGCGGCGATCCGGTGCGCCTGGACGCGCACGCCCGTCATCTGCGCGACCATGTCGAACGTCTGGCGGCCAAGTCGTACTGGCAGGCGTTCAGCCCCGCACCGGAGTTCGTTGTCCTGTTCATCCCCGGCGAGGCGTTTCTCGCGCCCGCGCTTGACCGCGACCCAGGGCTGCTGGAGTACGCGATGCGGCGCCGGGTGCACATCGCCACGCCGACGACCCTCATCACGATGCTGCGGACCGCGTCCTACGCCTGGCAGCAGGCCGCCCTCTCGCAGAACGCCCGCGCGGTCTTCGAGCTGGGCAAGGAACTGTACGAGCGGCTCGGCACGATGGGTCAGCACGTCGACGAGCTGGGGCGCGCGCTGACCGGCGCCATCAAGTCCTACAACCGGACGGTCGGATCGCTCGAAACACGCGTGCTCGTCAGCGCGCGCAAGCTGAACGACCTGGGCGTGGTCGATGAGGATTTGGACGGCCCCCGTCCGGTGGAGGAAAGCCCCCGCGCGCTCTCTGCGGCCGAACTGACCGCGGACGGCCACCGCCCCGACGACGAGCCAGCGGAGCCCGACGCGGCCTCGGAAGCGATAGGTTTCGACCCGCAGGCCATCCCCGACCAGACCGACCGGCGCATCACTCACGAGCGAGGCGAACCGGGGGGTGTGGGGGGCCGGCCCCCCACAGGGAAGAGGTGGCGATGACTTCATCGACGGCACGCGGCGCGTCCAGCGGCGCCCCGCCGGCTCCGGGGGGTTCAGTGGGACGTCAGCGCGGCGCCGCCGCTCCGCGATCGCGCTCGGCCGCCGGCGCGGGCCCGATCACGCTGACCGGGCGCGGCGGCATCGTCGTCATGTTCGCCGCCGGGCTGCTGTGCGGGCTGCTGTCGCACTGGTTCGGGGTGCCGCTGCTCGCGGGCGCCGGGTTCGCGATCGGCTGCGTGCTCGCCGCGTTCGCCACCCGTCCCGCTGACCTGCTCACGCTCGTCGTCAGCCCGCCGCTGGTGTTCTTCGTCGCCACGGTCCTGGTCGTGTTCACGACCGCGCTCGGCCACGGCTCGCTGGTGCGCGCTCTCACGGTCGGCGTCCTGACCGCGCTGGCGGCCACCGCGCCGTGGCTGTTCTTCGCGACACTGCTGGTCCTGGTGATCTGCCTGGCGCGGGGCCTCATGAAGAACGTCCGCGACCTGCGGGACAAGCTCGTCGGGGTGCGTCTCTTCGAGAAGGAGGAGAACGAGAACCCCGTCCGGTGGGACGAGTCCCCCGGCACGACGCAGGAGCGCCACCGGCTCCATCACGGCGAGGTGGACTGACCCGGACCCCCGCGCAGGGCGCGCGAAAACCGTCCATCCGCTTGACAGGCTTAATACGTTCGTACATATTGAACCGGTGCCCAGACCATCGAACAAGGAACAGATCTTGCGGGAGGGTCTCGAAGTGGTCCGGCGGCGCGGATTCTCGGCCGCCGGCGTCCGAGAGATCACCTCCGCGGCGTCGGTGCCCCAGGGATCGTTCACCAACCACTTCGCCTCCAAGGAGGCGTTCGGGTTGGAGATCCTCGACCGCTACTTCGGGAGCGTGCGGTCGCTCGTCGCCGAGACGCTCGACACCGGGGGCGACCCGATCGAGCGGCTACGCGGCTACTTCGACGCGATCAGTGACCGGCTGGAGGCCCGGGGCTGGCAGCACGGCTGCCTGATCGGCAACATGAGCCTGGAGTCGGCCGAGCACAGCGAGGCCATCCGGACGCGGCTCGCCGGGATCTTCGCGGAGTGGCGGCCGCCGTTCGCCCGCTGCCTCGAACAGGCCGCGGCGCAGGGACGGATCACCCTCACCGTTCCCCCCGAGGAACTGGCCGACTTCCTGCTGGCCTCCTGGCAGGGCGCGATCCTGCGCATGAAGGTCGAACGCAGCCCCGAACCCCTTCAGCACTTCAAGGACGTCGTCTTCACGACGGTCCTCCGATGACCGGGAGAGCCATGCCCCTGACCTCCGTACTCGGAACCACGATCCACCACTCCGAATCCGGCACCGGCGATCCCATCGTCTTCCTGCACGGCAACCCGACCTCGTCCTACCTGTGGCGGAACGTCATCCCCCACGTGTCGGACCTCGGCCGGTGCCTCGCCCCCGACCTCGTCGGCATGGGGCGCTCGGGCCCGGCGCCGGCGTACCGCTTCGCCGACCACGCCCGCCATCTCGACGCCTGGTTCGACGCCATGGGCCTGACCTCGGACGTCACCCTCGTCCTGCACGACTGGGGATCGGCGCTCGGCTTCCACTGGGCCGCGCGCAACCCCGGCCGGGTCAAGGCGATCGCTTACATGGAGGCCATCGTCCAGCCGCGCCTGTGGACGGACTTCCCGCCCGGACGGGACGACCTGTTCCGCGCCATGCGTTCGGAGCGGGGCGAGAAGCTGGTGCTGGAGGAGAACTTCTTCGTCGAGACGGTCCTGCCCCGCAGTGTCCTGCGCTCCCTGACCGAGGAGGAGATGGACGCCTACCGCGCCCCGTTCCGCACCCCCGGGTCGCGCCTTCCCACGCTGGCCTTCGCTCGCGAACTCCCGATCGACGGGACGCCGCGGGACGTGGCCGAGATCGTCGAGTCCTACGGCCGCTGGCTCTCCACGGCGCCCGTGCCCAAACTGTTCATCGCGGCCGACCCCGGTGCCCTGCTCGTCGGCCGGGCCGCGGAGTTCGCCCGCACCTTCCCCAACCAGCGCGAGGTGACCGTCGAGGGCGTCCACTATCTGCAGGAGGACTCCCCGGACGAGATCGGCGAGGCGCTCCGCGGCTTCCTCCGCGACCTCGGAAGACCGGAATCCGCCGCACCCCGCCCGCGCACGCACCTGGAGGCCCAGCGATGATCTCCGTTCTCGCCGCCCCGACGAATCTCGGCCTGCGGCCGCCGCAGGAGACCAGCGTCCCCGGGTGCGCGAAGGCGCCCGAAGCGCTGCGCGAGGCAGGGCTGCATTCGCGGCTGCTCGCGCGGGGCGCCCGGGACGAGGGCGTCGTCCTCGCGGGCAGATACGTCGACGACCTGGCCACCGGCTCGGGGCGGGTCCGCAACCAGGACGCCCTCATCGACCACACGATGCGGCTGGCCGCCCGGCTCGGCGCGCTCCTCGAACGGCGGCGCGCGCCGCTCGTCCTCGGCGGCGACTGCAGCGTGCTGCTCGGCGCCGGACTCGCGCTCGCCCGCAGGGGCCGGTACGGCCTCGTCCACATCGACGGTCACACGGACTTCCGCCACCCCGGCAACTCCAGCCGGTACGCGAGCGTCGCCGGGGAGGACCTCGCCGCCGCCGTCGGGCTGCACCTGCCCGCGCTGTCCGACATCGAGGGACTGGCTCCCTACTTCGCCCCCGAGCATGTCGTGCACGTCGGCTGCCGGCAGGACGACGAGGCGCTCGCCGAGGCGGAACGGGTCCTGGCCATGGTCGTCCCGGCGAGCCGGTGGATCGGCGACCCCGCCGGCGCGCTCGACGCCATCCGCGGGATCGTCGCCGCCGACGGCCTCGACGGCTACTGGCTCCACGTGGACGTGGACGTCCTCGACCCGGCGTTCATGCCCGCCGTGGACAGTCCCGACCCGGGCGGACTCGATCCCCGGCAGCTCACCGCGCTGCTCGGCGGGCTGGCGGCCGATGCGGCCGGGGCCGAGGTCTGCATCTTCGATCCCGATCTCGACCCCGACGGCCGGTACGCCCGGCTGCTGACCGGCATCATCGCCGAAAGCCTCGGCGACCTCGGCCGTCACGTCCGGTAAGCGCCCTAGACGGGCGTGATGCGGAGGTCCTTGCGGAGGTCCTTCGGGAGGGCGAAGCGCATGTGCTCGGGGACGGACTCGATCTCCTCCACCTCGCCGAAGCCGCGCTCGGCCAGCCAGGCGAGCACCTCCTGGACCAGTTCGTCCGGGACGGACGCGCCGCTGGTGACGCCGACCGTGGTGACGCCCTCCAGCCAGGCCGGATCGATGTGCTCGGCGTAGTCGACGAGGTAGGCGTCGTCGGCGCCGTGGTCCTTGGCGACCTCGACGAGCCGCACGGAGTTGGACGAGTTCGTGGACCCGACGACGATGACGAGCTGTGCCCGGGCCGCCATCTCCTTCACGGCGGTCTGCCGGTTCTGGGTGGCGTAGCAGATGTCGTCGGACGGCGGGTCCATCAGCTGGGGGAACCGCTCGCGGAGCTTCTCGACGGTGGCGATGGTCTCGTCGACCGACAGCGTGGTCTGGGACAGCCACGCGACCTTCTCGGGGTCGCGGACCTGGACGCCCGCGACGTCGTCGGGGCCGTCCACGAGGTGGATGTGGTCGGGGGCCTCGCCGGTGGTGCCGATGACCTCCTCGTGCCCCTCGTGGCCGATGAGCAGGATGTCGTAGTCCTGCGCGGCGAACCGCACGGCCTCCTTGTGGACCTTGGTGACCAGCGGGCACGTCGCGTCGATGGTGCGCAGGTTCAGGCCGTCGGCCTCCTCGTGCACGGCGGGCGCGACACCGTGCGCGGAGAACACCACGATCGCCCCCTCGGGGACCTCCTCGGTCTCGTCCACGAAGATCGCGCCGCGTTCCTGCAGCGTCTTGACGACGTGGACGTTGTGCACGATCTGCTTGCGGACGTAGATCGGGGCCCCGTACTTCTCCAGGGCGATCTCGACCGTCTGCACGGCCCGGTCGACGCCCGCGCAGTAACCACGCGGTTTGGCGAGCAGGACACGGCGCTGGCTGTTGGCGGTCATGGCCCTATCGTACGAGTGACCCGGCTGTGACTCACTCCACGGTGTCTTTGGACAGAAATCCATTAACTCGGGGTGACCATTCTCGCACTCATGGGGCAGAGTGAGGTTCGACGAGACGAGGCAGGAAGAGGAAGAGCCGATGACGAAATCGCCGCGCCGCCTCAAGGAGCAGGTCAAGGACACGGTGGGCGAGCAGATTCGCGATCTCCCGCTGCACGCCGTCCGGTTGGCCATGTTCGGTGTCGGCCGGGCGCTGCTGATCAGCGACCGGGTGACCAGGGACTACAAGGAGATCACCGAGGGCGGCGGCGTGAAGCCGGTGGTCGAACGGCTGCGCGCCGACGTCCAGCACACGGCCGGGAAGGTCATCGGACGGGTGGCCGGGCGGGGCCACGGCGAGGAGCCCGAGCCGGTGCACCGCACCCGGCCCGCGCGGCCGGCCGCCACGCGCGCCACCGATTCGGAGATCTCGGTCGGCAAGCCCGCCACCGAACCACGGCACACGCCGAAGCACGCCCGTCCGGGGCCGCCGCCGAGGCCCGCGAAGCCGGGCGCGCTGGGCCGCCGGCACGCCAGGCCGGAGGACGAGGCCGGGCCGGTCGCCGAGCCCGCCCCGAAGCCGGAGCCGACGGAGCCGAGGCCGGAGCCCGCACCGCAGGCCGAGCCCGCCCCCGCCCCGGAACCGGCCGAGCCCGCGAAGCCCACCGAGCCCGCGAAGCCCACCGAGCCCGAGGCCGCCGAGCCCGAGGCCGCCGAGCCGGAGCCCGAGCAGCCCGCGGAGGTGGAGCCCAAGACGCCCGCCGAGCCCGAGTTGACGGAGGCCACGGACGAGATCACCAGGGAAGCGGTGGCCAAGGACGAGAAGGCGTTCGAGCCGAAGCCGGAGACCAAGCCGGCCGCCCCGGCGGAGGCCGCGCACATCGCGGAGGACCTGCCGGTGCCGAACTACGACACCGCCACAATGCCGCAACTGCGCGCGCGCCTGCGCGGCCTGTCCGTCGAACAGGTGAAGCTTCTGCGCGAGTACGAGCGCAAGCACGCCGCCCGTGAGGACGTCATCCGCATGTACGAGCGCCGCATCGCCAAGCTCAACGGCCTCGGCTGACCTCGGCCGACCACGAAGAAAAGCCCCCGGCCCGGAGCCGGGGGCTTTTCCATGTCCTTTTCCATCTCCGGGGGAACTCGTCCATGTCAGGGCCTACCCCACAGCTTGTCGAGGGCGGGCAGCGCGGCGGCGACCGTCGCACGCTCCTCCTCGGTCAGGCCCGCGAGCCGTTCGGCGAGGAAGGCGAGCCGGCGCTCCCGCCCGGCGGCCAGCCGGTCGCGGCCGGGCCCGGTGATCCGGGCGGTGACGACGCGGGCGTCGGTGCCGTCCCTGCCGCGCGCGACGAGCCCGTCCCGTTCGAGCCGGTTGATCTGCGCGGTCATGGTCGGCAGCCGGACGCCCTGCTCGGCGGCCAGCTCGGTCATCCGGCGCGGGCCGTGCTCCAGCGAGCCGAGCACCGACAGCTGCCGGCTGGTGATCGGCTGGTCGGCGCTCACCTGCCGCAGCATCAGCACGACGTGACGCAGGCGCAGGTTGAGCTGTTCGGCGAGCTCGCGTTCGGATGCGGTCACGGTCGTTCTCCTCGGGGTCGTAGTCAGTAGTGTTCCTGCATGGCGATGGAGACCACGGCCGAATCCCCGGTTCCGGTGCGGACGGTCCTGCAGGCGGTGAGCGGCTGGATCGGCAGGCTCGGCCGGATCTGGGTGGAGGGCCAGATCACCGACCTGAACGCGCGTGGCGGGACGGTCTACATGACGCTCCGTGACCCGGTGGCGAACATGTCGGTGCGGGTCGTCGGGCCGCGCGCCGTGTTCGAGGCGGCCGGCCCGGCGGTGATCGACGGTGCCCGTGTCGTGGTCCACGCCAAGCCCGACTTCTGGATCAACCGCGGGACGTTCTCGCTGAGCGTCCTGGAGATCCGGCCGGTCGGCGTCGGCGAGCTGCTGGCCCGGCTGGAGCGGCTGAAGCAGGTGCTCGCGGCGGAGGGGCTGTTCCGGCCCGAGCGCAAGCGTCCGCTGCCGTTCCTGCCGGGGAAGATCGGGCTGATCTGCGGGCGCGACTCCGACGCCGAGCACGACGTCCTGCAGAACGCCCGGCGGCGCTGGCCCGCGGTCGCGTTCCGGGTGGAGAACACCGCGGTGCAGGGCTCGTACGCGGTCGGCGAGGTCATGCAGGCGTTGCGGACGCTGGACGCCGATCCCGAGATTGATGTGATCATCATCGCGCGGGGCGGGGGCGCGATGGAAGACCTGCTGCCGTTCAGCGACGAGGCGCTCGTCCGCGCGGTCGCCGCGGCCCGCACCCCGGTGGTCAGCGCGATCGGGCACGAGCAGGACGGCCCGCTCCTCGACCTGGTCGCGGACGTGCGGGCGTCCACCCCGACCGACGCCGCGAAGAGGACCGTCCCGGACGTGCGGGAGCAGTTGCAGCTCGTCCGGCAGCTGCGCGACCGGGGCCGGCGCTGCCTGGCGGGCGGCCTGGAGCGGGAGCTGGCGTGGCTGCGGGCGGTGCGGTCGCGGCCCGCGCTGGCCGACCCGGTGCGGGAGATCGAGCGGCAGTCCGAGCAGGTCGCGGCGCTCCGGGAGCGGACGCGGCGGTGCCTGTCCGGCGCGCTGGACCGGGCCGGGGACGAGCTGTCGCACACCCGTGCCCGGCTGCTGGCCCTGTCCCCCGCGGCGACGCTGGAACGTGGGTACGCGATCGTCCAGCGGGCGGACGGGACGGTGGTGCGGGGAGCCGGGGCGGTCGAGGACGGGGAGCGCCTCCACGTCCGGCTGGCCGGCGGCCGGCTCGGCGTGACCGTGACCGAGCGGGAGTGAGCCTTGGTTTTCGCAGGGAGCCTGGGGGCGTCCCCCGGAGTGAGAGGGTAGGCAGGTGGCGGATGAGAAGGGGACGGCGGAAAAGCCGTCGTACGAGCAGGCGCGGGATGAGCTGACCGAGGTCGTCAAGCGGTTGGAGGCCGGCGGGCTGACGCTGGAGGAGTCCCTCGGCCTGTGGGAGCGGGGCGAGAGGCTCGCCGAGATCTGCGAGGAGTGGCTGGAGGGGGCCCGCGCGCGGCTGGCCGCCGCCCTCGACCGTCCCGGCGACGGCGACGGCGCCCCGTTCTGAGGCTCAGGCCGCCCCGTTCTGAGGCTCAGGAAGCGGCGGGCGTGGGCGATGCCGAGGTGGCCGGCGTCGCGCCGCCCTTGCTCTGCGGCTTGAGCGACGCCGCCAGGATCGCGAGTTCCTCGTAGGACGCGGTGCCGGTCACCACGATGCTCAGGCCGTCCGGCAGGGTGCGGGCGAGGGAGTTCGCCTTCTTGTCCTTGCGGTGGTACTTCGTCCAGGTGACGCCGTTCACCTGCTGCGTCCCGATCGGATTGCTGCTGTTCGTCATGCGCGGGACGTACTCGGACGCCTTCTCGTCGCTCTGCTCCAGCGCCGCGTACTCGTCGGCCGGTGTCACGAACCCGAGGTGCCAGGCGACGGGCTCCCTGCCGCCGGAGTTCAGGCCGGTCACCCGGGAACTGTTCGGCCGCCACGTGCCGGGCAGCCCCTCGGGCGCGTACACGGTGTAGGGCGCGTCGCCGCGCATCGCCCGCAGCTGCGAGCTGTAGTCGATGGTCCGCAGGACCTCCTTGCCACCGCGCGGCGACACGAGGTAGATCGCGAGCACCAGCAGCAGGCACGCGGCCATCGCCAGGGTGAAGCCGCCGAGCCCCGTCGTCAGCCGCTTGTGCACGGCGGGGCTGACCTCGATCGTCGGCCGCGCCGCCGGCGCGTCCGGCTCCGCCGGCGTGTCCTCGCGCGGGGCGTCCCGGCCATCCGCGGTCTCCTCGGCGGACGCGGTCTCCTCGGCGGAAGGGGTCTTCTCCGTCACCCCTCCAGCATCCCCCACGGTCAGCTCTGCTCCGTACGGGGGTTGCGGATCGTGCCGACGATGGCCATGATCTCGTCGGCGAGCCGGCGGGCGGCGTCCTCGTCGTCCAGCAGTGAGATCTCGGACACGGCACCGGCCATCGCGCCGGTCAGCACGGTGACGAGGGCCTCGTCCACGCCGCCGTCGGCGGTGTGGAACAGGGCGGCGTTGCGGCGCGCCCACTTGTTGAGCCGCTGCCGCATCACGCGGTCGAACCCGGGCGGGCCGTCGCCGGAGATGAACAGCCGGGCCACGTCCCGCTCGTCGAGGCAGCCGCTCAGGTAGGCGCCCGCGCCGGCGATGAACTGCCGCATGGGGTCGGTCTCGCCCGCCTCCCGGACGGCGTTGATCGCCTCCCGGGTGCGTTCCTGCTGCCGGCCCTGGAAGTCCTCGAACAGCGTCAGGTACAGGTCCGCCTTGCCGTTGAAGTGGTGGTAGAGGCTGCCGACGCTGGCACCCGCCTTGGCGACGATGTCGGTCACCGCGGCCTGGGCGAACCCGGCCTCACAGAAGACGTCCCGGGCGGCGGCCAGCAGGGCGCCGCGCGTGGCGGCACCGCGGTCGGAGGTCCGCGCGGGGGGTTCGGCGGACCGCGCGCCCCCGTTCGGTGCCACCTCGTCGGAGGAGACGTCGATGTCGCTGCTCATGACGCCTGAGATTACGCCCTCTCCCATGGGGAAACGATCCCTTGTCCGCGTGACCGTCAAATCCCGGTGCCGCGCGGGACTGGTACCACGGGTGCCGGTACGATCCGTGCCGCGGCTGGTCTGGTCCAATTTGTGGCCCGCAGTCCGGTCCACGGAGAATTCTAGGCACCACCGAACGAAGGGGCCGCCCCGTCATGTCCGATGAGACCGCCGTTTCCTCGCCGCTCACCACCGAGCCGGCCGCACCGGACCGCAACCTCGCGATGGAGCTGGTCCGGGTGACCGAGGCCGCCGCGATGGCCGCGGCCCGCTGGGTCGGCCGGGGGGACAAGAACGGCGCCGACGGGGCCGCCGTGAACGCCATGCGCCAGCTGATCAACACGGTGTCCATGCGGGGCGTCGTCGTGATCGGCGAGGGCGAGAAGGACCATGCGCCGATGCTGTTCAACGGCGAGGAGGTCGGGGACGGGTCGGGGGCCGAGTGCGACGTCGCGGTCGACCCGGTGGACGGGACGCGGCTGACCGCGCTCGGCATGAACAACGCGATCGCGGTGCTGTCGGTGGCGCCGCGCGGGTCGATGTTCGACCCGTCCGCGGTGTTCTACATGGAGAAGCTGGTGACCGGCCCGGAGGCGGCCGACGCCGTCGACATCGAGCGTCCGATCGCCGACAACATCCGCGCGATCGCCCGCGCGAAGGGCTCCTCGCCGCACGACGTGACCGTGTGCATCCTGGACCGTCCGCGGCACGAGGGCATCGTCAAGGAGGTCCGGGAGGCGGGCGCGCGGATCAAGTTCATCATGGACGGCGACGTCGCCGGCGCGATCATGGCGTCCCGGCCGGGCACCGGCGTCGACCTGCTGCTCGGCATCGGCGGCACCCCGGAGGGCATCATCGCGGCGTGCGCGATCAAGGCGATGGGCGGGGTGATCCAGGGCCGGCTGTGGCCGCAGGACGCCGAGGAGAAGCGCAAGGCGCTCGACGCCGGTCACGATCTGGGCCGGGTGCTGACGACCGACGACCTGGTCACGTCCGACGACGTGTTCTTCGCCGCCACCGGGATCACCGACGGGGAACTGGTGGACGGCGTCCGCTACAGCAAGGGGACCGCGGTCACGCACTCGCTGGTCATGCGCTCGCGCAGCGGGACGATCCGGACGATCTCCAGCGAGCACCAGCTGAGCAAGCTCCGCGCCTACAGCGCGATCAACTTCGACACGGCGGTCTAGCCGCCGCGGCCGAGCCGGTTCCGGACGCGGGTGCGCAGCGACCGCTTCGGCGCCCGGGCGCGCACCGAGCCGAAGATCATCATGCCGCCGACCTCGACCGTGGGCCCGTCCTGGACGGGACGGGCCCGCAGGTCGCGGGTGCTGAGGATGGTGCGGCCGGTGACGTGCACGCGGACGCCCTCGGGGACGAGGAGCCGGATCCGGCCGCCGAGCACCAGCGAGTCGACCACGATGTGCCGACGCTGCAGCACGGCCTCGCGCAGGTCCAGTTCGACCGTTCCGAACAGGGCGAGGAGTTGCAGCTTCACCGGGACGACCCAGCGTCCCTCCCGGCGGGTGCGGCCGAAGAAGACCGAGACCGGCCGGTCGTCCACCAGGATGGGCTGCGCCTCCTCGGGGCTGAGGTCGCCGGTGAGGCCGGTGAGCTCGCCCAGGGTGCGGGCGGCGTAGGCGCGGGCGGTGCGCTCGGAGTGCTCCTCCATGGTGAGCCGCCCATCGGCGAGCGCCTCGCCGAGCACGGCGACGACGCGTTCCCGGTCGGCGTCGGAGGCGCGCAGGTCGCGCACGCGGGTGACCTTCTCGGCGGCGGGGCGATGGGGGACGTCCACGTCTAGAGAGTAGCCCGAGGTCAGGACGGGCCCGCCGGAAAACCGTTGGGGATTCGCTCCCCGGGTTTCCTAGTGTGAGGTCATGACCTTGCAACGGGCCCGGATCACCGATGTCCAGGACGCGGCGGGCGCGGCGGCGATCAGCCTTCGCGGCGTGGTGAAGCGGTTCGGCGGCTTCACCGCCGTGGACGGGCTGAACCTCGAAGTCCCGGCCGGGGTCTGCCTGGGGCTGCTGGGCCCGAACGGCGCCGGGAAGTCGACGACGATGAAGATGCTGACCGCGCAGGCGATCGCCGACGAGGGCAGCATTCACGTCCTCGGTTTCAGCGTCCCGAGGGAGTCCAAACGCGCGCGAGCCGCGATGGGCGTCGTCCCGCAGCAGGACAACCTCGACGAAGAGCTGACCGCGCGCGAGAACCTGGAGGTGTTCGCGTACCTGTACCGGGTGCCGCGCAAGGCACGGCGCAAGGCGGTGGACGACGCGCTGGCGATCGCGCACCTGACCGAGCGGCAGCGGACGAAGGTGGACGACCTGTCCGGCGGCATGCGGCGCCGGCTGCTGATCGCGCGTGGGCTGGTGCACCGGCCCGCGCTCGTCCTGCTGGACGAGCCGACCGTGGGCCTCGACCCGCAGGTGCGGGCGGAGTTGTGGGGGCTGATCGACGGGCTGCGGGCCGGGGGCACGACGGTGCTGATGTCCACGCACTACATCGAGGAGGCCGAGCGGCTGGCGGACGAGTGCGCGCTCATGTCGCACGGCAGGGTCATCGCCCGCGGCTCGCCGGCGGACCTCGTCGCCGAGTACGCGGGCGCCCGGGTCGTCGAGCACCACGGGCCGCCCGACCGGCTGACGGAGGTGGAGCGGCTGGCGAAGGCGGCGGGGCTCCCGACGCGCCGCACCGGCCCGTCGGTGTCGGTGCTGAAGGCGGAGACGATCCCCCCGTCGCTGGAGGACGAGCTGGGCCCCGGCGGCGTGCGCCGCGCCGCCAGCCTGGAGGACGTGTTCGTGGTGCTGACCGGGGAGCGTGTGGAATGACCGTTCGGGCGGAGGCCGTCCCTGCGGAGCGGGCGCCGCGCCTGCGCCGCTTCGAGATGGCGCCGGTGCGCGGCGTCTGGCGGCACGAGCTGGCCCTCTACAAGAGGTACTGGAAGTCGCAGTCGTTCGCCTCGATCGTGGAGCCGACGTTCTTCCTGCTCGCGTTCGGCTACGGGTTCGGCTCGATGGTCGCGATGATCGGCCACTACCGGTACCTGGACTTCGTCGCGACCGGCGTCGTCGGGACGGCGGCCCTGTTCACCTCGGTGTTCCCGGGCATGTTCAACGGCTACATCAGGCGCGTGTTCCAGCACACCTACGACGGGATGCTGGCGGCGCCCGTGGACGTCCACGAACTGGTGACGGCCGAGGCGCTGTGGATCGCGGCCAAATCGGCGGTGTACTCGTGCACGCCGATCGTTGTGGCGCTGTTCTTCGGCCTCGACCCCTCGTTCGGGATGCTGCTGGTGCCGTTCGTGACGTTCTTCACCGCGCTCGGCTTCGGCCTCTTCGGGATGTGGACGTCCTCGGTGGTGCCGTCGATCAACTCGTTCGACTATGTGATCACCGGTGTGGTGACGCCGCTGTTCCTGATCGCCGGGACGTTCTTCCCGGTCGGGGCGCTGCCGGACTGGGCCCGGAACGTCTCGTACCTGAACCCGCTCTACCACTGCGTGGAGCTGGTCCGGGACGCGGTGTTCGGCCTGCGCCCGCTGGCCGACCTCGGCCATCTGGCGGGCCTGGTCGCGTTCGCCGCGCTGATGTGGCTCATCGCCGTCCGCGGTATGCGCAGGCGTCTCATCGACTGACCGCCCCGGGACGATTGACCGACCGGTCCCCCTGTCCCTACGCTGACGCGAATCTTCTTCACATTGCGTAGCGCAGAGGGGTCGGGCCCATGAGCCAGGGCATCACCGCACGGGACCGGCAGGCCCGGATCTCCGCGTACACCGCGTTCGCCGTCCAGGGGCTCTGCTTCGCCTCGCTGGTGACACAGGTACCGCAGATACAGAAGGCGCATCATCTGAGCGACGCGACGCTCTCACTGGTGCTGCTGATGGTGCCGCTGGTCGCCGGGGTGGGCAGCGTCGTGTCCGGCGCCCTGTTCCAGCGGCTCGGCAGCGGTCCGGTGCTGCGGGTGTCGCAGCCGGCGGTGGCCGTCACGATCGCGCTGATCGGCCTCACCGGCGACCTGTCGTTCGGGGGGACGCTCCCCAGGCCCCCGGCGATCGCGGAAGACGTCGCGCTGTACACGGCGGTCGCGCTGTTCGGCCTGTTCGTCGGCGCGGTGGACGCGTCGATGAACGCCCAGGCGGTCGCCGTCGAGCGCCGGTACGGGATCAGCCTGATCACCGGCTTCTACGCGGTGTGGAGCGTCGCGGGCATCCTCGGCGGGCTCTGGGCGGCCCTGACCAACCGGCTCGACCTGTCGCTGTTCACCGGGTTCGCGATCGCCGCGGCCGTGGGGATCGCCGCGTCCCTCACCACCGGCCCCCGCCTGTACCGCCGCGCGGAGGAGGGCGACGGGCCGACCGCCGAGGAGCTGAAGGCCGCCGGGCGCAGCGTCCCGTGGCGTCCGATCCTCATCGTCGGCACCGCGATGGCCGTCGCCTACCTCGCCGACGCGGCCATCTCCAGCTACGGCGCCAAGTACCTGGACGACGAGCTCTCCGCGAGCGACTGGGTGGCGCCGCTCGGCTACGTCGCCTACCAGATCACGATGGTGATCAGCCGGGGCGTCGCGGACTTCGCCGTCCGGCGCTCCGGCGCCGTGCGCGTCGTGCGGCTCGGCGGCCTGGTCGGCATCGCCGGCATGGTCGGAGTCGTCGCGGCGCCGTCCGCGCCCTTCGCCATCGCCGCGTTCGCGCTGGCCGGGCTCGGTCTCAGCGTGATCGCCCCGGTGTCCTTCTCCGCCGCCGGACGCGTCGACCCCACGGGCCTCGGCGTGGCGGTGTCCCGCGTGAACATCTTCAACTATGTCGGGTTCGTCCTGGGCGCCGCCGTCGTCGGCGCCATCGCCCCGCTCAGCGCCGGCCACGGCCTGCGCATCGCGTTCACCGTCCCGACGGTCCTGATCCTGATCGTCTTCATCACCGCGAAGGGGTTCGCCCCGGCCCCCGTGGCGGGCGCCCGCCCGGACGCCCCCGCCATGGAACGCCCCATGGCCTGACCGTGCCGGCCCCCGGCCGCGTCGGCGCGTCCGGGGGCGCCCTGAAGCCGGTCAGGCGTCTTCGAGGGAACGGATGGCCTTCTCGCCTTCGGCCTGGGCCTGCTCCGGCGTCAGGTCCTCCAACGCGCGGCTGAGCGCGACCTCGGCGGCGTCGGCCGCCGCCCGCAGGGTGACCGCGTGCTCCTGTGCCCTTTCGAGGTCGCCCAGGCCGATGCAGTCGAAGGCCACCTGCGCGTCGTGGCCGGCCATCTTCAGCTGCCGCGCGGCCTCATCCAGACTCATACATACCTCCTACACCGGGGGATGTCGGTCTTACCCCTCAGCACCGTGGGTAACCGCGCGGCCCAGTAGTTCCGCGGCCTTGACCAGGCGGGTCTCCGACAACCCGGCGTAGCCGAGGACGAGCGCGGGCGGGGCGTCACCGGCGCGTTCGGCCGACCACATGGTCCGGGCGCCGGTGACCGCGACCCCCTCCTGCGCGGCACGGGCCACGACCTCGTCCTCGTCACATCCGGCCGGCAGTTCCACATAGAGGTGGATGCCCGCCGACACGCCGCGAACCGTCGCGTCGGGCAGGTGGGCCTCCAGCGCCTCGGCGAGGGCGTCCCGCCGGCCCCGGTACCGGCGCCGCATCGTGCGCAGGTGCCGGTCGTACCCGCCGCCGCGGAGGAACTCGGTCAGCGCGTACTGCTCCAGGACGGGCGCGCCCAGGTCGCTGTTGGCGCGGTGCTCGCGCAGCCGCCGGGCGATGGACGGCGGCGCGACGGCCCAGCCGAGGCGGAGCGCGGGGGCGAGGGACTTGCTCACCGAGCCGAGCAGGACGACCCGGTCCGGGTCGACGCCCTGCAGGCAGCCGACGGGGTCGCGGTCGTAGCGGAACTCCGCGTCGTAGTCGTCCTCCAGGATCAGGCCGTCCACCTCCCGCGCCCAGGCGATCAGCGCGGCGCGGCGGGCCGGGGACAGCACGACGCCGGTCGGGTACTGGTGCGCGGGCGTGACCAGCACGGCGCACGCCTCGGACCGGGCGAGCGCCGCGACGTCCAGGCCCTCGCCGTCCACCGGGACCCGGACGATCCGCACGCCCGCGGACGCCAGCATCGGCAACTGCCGGACGCTGGTGGGGTCCTCGACCGCGAGCGCCGTGTGCCGGCCGGCGCGCAGCAGCGCCAGCAGCGCGGACAGCCCGTGCGCCACCCCGTTCATGATCACGACCCGGTCGGGGTCGGCGTGCGCGGCGCGGACCCGGCCGAGGTAGCCGGCCAGTTCGGCGCGCAGCTCCGGGACGCCGGCGGGGTCGGGGTAGGTGAGCGCGTCGTGCGCGAGTGTGCGCAGCGCGGCGCGGGCGGCGGTGATCCAGCGTTCCCGGGGGAAGGCCGACAGGTCGGGCCGGCCGGGTGTCAGGTCGTAGGGCGGCGGGGGTTCTGGGTCCCTCGGCCGCGGCGGCGCGTCGGGACGCGGCGCGGCCCCCTCGTCGGGACGGGCCAGCGGCGCGACGCGGGTACCGTCGCCGCGCCGGGCGACCAGGAAGCCCTCGGCGGTGAGCTGCTCGTAGGCGGTGACGACGACGCCGCGGGAGACGTCAAGATCGCGGGCCAGATCGCGGCTCGATGGCAGCCGGGTCCCGGCGGTCAGCCGGCCCGAGCGGACGGCCGCGCGGAAACCGGCGGCGATCTGTGCCGCCAGCCGGCCGGTGGACCGGTCGAGGGGAAGGTGAAGGTCGGTCACATGACACTCAGCGTCAGGAGGTGGCGCGAGCGTCACGGGAACCGCTTTGGTCCATGATCTGGCACACTGATTGGCCCTGTTGAGCAAACCAATGGGCTCCTAGCGTTCCGTCCATGAACGCTTCCCACAGGCGCGGGACGGCCGGTGCCGGGTCCGCGATGTTCCTGGTCGGCTCGCTGGCCGCCGTGTCGGCGGCCATCTCCGGCTATCCCGTCCTCGGCGGCCAGGCGGTCCGGTACGCGGTCGCCGCGGTCATCCTGCTGGCCGCGGTCCGCCTGCGCGGCGGGCCGGCGCGGCACGCCTCGCTCCGGGACTGGCTCCTGCTGGCGGCGCTGGCGGCGACGGGCCTGGTCGCGTTCAACATCTGCGTCGTCGAGGCGACCCGGGACACGAGCCCCGCCACGATCGGCACGGTGATCGCGACGGCCCCGATCGTCCTCGCGCTGGCCGGTCCGCTGCTGGAGGGACGCCGCCCGGCCCCGGCGACGGTGCTGTCCGCGTGCGTGGTCGCGGCCGGCGCGGCGCTGGCCAACGGGCTCGGCGACGGCGGCGTGCGCGGTCTGCTGTTCTCGCTCGGCGCGCTCGCCGGGGAGGTGTGCTTCTCACTGCTGGCCGTCCCGCTGCTGCCCGGGCTGGGCCCGCTGCGGGTCTCCGCGTACTCCGCCGCGCTGGCCGCCCCCATGCTGCTGGCCGCCGGCGTCGCCGTGGACGGCACGGGGGTGCTCCGCACCCCGACCGCCGCCGAACTGGCGGGTTTCGCCTACCTGTCGGTGGTCGTCACCACGATCGCGTTCCTGCTCTGGTACGACGCCATCGGGCGGCTCGGCGCCGACCGCGCGGGACTGTTCGCGGGCCTGATCCCGGTCAGCGCGGTGATCGCGACGGTCGTGCTCGGCGTCGACCGCCCCGGACCGGCCGATCTCGCGGGCGCGGCGCTGGTCGCGGCGGGCGTCGTCGCCGGGCTCCGGACGCCCGCCGCACCACCCGGTGAGCGGCCGGACGGCGAGCCCGTACCCTGTGAGGCGGCCCCCATCGGAATCGCGCGAGGATCTGCCTGAGATGCCTGAATTCTCCTACACCGACCTGCTCCCGCTCGGCCCGGACGAGACCGACTACCGGCTGCTGACCTCCGACGGCGTGTCCACGTTCGAAGCGGGCGGGCGGACGTTCCTGCGGGTCGAGCCGGAGGCCCTGCGGCTGCTCACCGAGACCGCGATGCACGACGTCGCGCACCTGCTGCGTCCCGCGCACCTGGCTCAGCTCCGCCGCATCCTGGACGACCCCGAAGCATCCCCGAACGACCGCTTCGTGGCCCTGGACCTGCTGAAGAACGCGGGCATCGCGTCCGGCGGCGTCCTGCCGATGTGCCAGGACACCGGCACCGCGATCGTGATGGGCAAGCGCGGCCAGCACGTCCTCACCGACGGCAGGGACGAGGAGCACATCTCGCGCGGCGTGTACGACGCGTACACGAAGCTGAACCTGCGCTACTCGCAGATGGCCCCGGTCACCATGTGGGACGAGAAGAACACCGGCAACAACCTGCCCGCGCAGATCGAGCTGTACGCCGCGCCAGGGGACGCCTACAAGTTCCTGTTCATGGCCAAGGGCGGCGGCAGCGCGAACAAGTCGTTCCTGTACCAGGAGACCAAGGCCGTCCTGAACCCGAAGCGGATGATGTCCTTCCTGGAGGAGAAGATCCGCTCGCTCGGCACCGCCGCGTGCCCGCCCTACCACCTGGCGATCGTGGTGGGCGGGACGTCGGCCGAGTACGCGCTGAAGACCGCCAAGTACGCCTCCGCCCACTACCTCGACACGATGCCGACCGAGGGTTCGCCGCTCGGGCACGGCTTCCGCGACCTGGAGCTGGAGCGCCAGGTGTTCGAGCTGACGCAGAAGCTCGGCATCGGCGCGCAGTTCGGCGGCAAGTACTTCTGCCACGACGTGCGGGTGATCCGGCTGCCGCGGCACGGCGCGTCCTGCCCGGTGGCGATCGCGGTGTCGTGCAGCGCCGACCGGCAGGCCCTCGCCAAGATCACCGCGGAGGGCGTGTTCCTGGAGCGGCTGGAGACCGACCCGGCGCGGTACCTGCCCGACACGACCGACGAGCACCTGAACGACGAGGTCGTCCGGGTCGACCTCAACCGCCCGATGGACGAGATCCGCGCCGAGCTGACCAAGTACCCGGTGAAGACGCGGCTGTCGCTGACCGGCCCGCTCGTCGTGGCCCGCGACATCGCGCACGCCAAGATCAAGGAGCGGCTGGACGCGGGCGAGCCGATGCCCCGGTACATGCGCGACCACGCCGTCTACTACGCGGGCCCGGCGAAGACCCCGGAGGGGTACGCGTCCGGCTCGTTCGGCCCGACCACGGCCGGGCGGATGGACTCCTACGTCGAGCAGTTCCAGGCCGCCGGCGGCTCGCTCGTCATGCTGGCGAAGGGCAACCGCTCGAAGCAGGTCACCGACGCCTGCAAGGAGCACGGCGGGTTCTACCTCGGCTCGATCGGCGGCCCCGCCGCCCGCCTCGCCCAGGACTGCATCAAGAAGGTGGAGGTCCTGGAATATCCCGAACTGGGGATGGAGGCCGTCTGGAAGATCGAGGTCGAGGACTTTCCCGCGTTCATCGTGGTGGACGACAAGGGCGGGGACTTCTTCGCCGACACCACCGGCCCCGTCCTGTCCATCGGCAGGCGCTGACCCTCGGCGGGAGCAGGCGTCCGGCGGCCCTGGCGCAGGGGGCGTCGGCCGCCCGCTCCCTGCGGTTTCTCATCGGTAGGTCACAGTATTGAGCCGAAAACTCGGTTCCTGCTGAGGTCTCCCCAATGACCGCCCGGCCACTCCGGTATCTTTTCCGCCATGTCTCAGTCAGAGCGCCTCGTTCTCGCGACGCGCTACCGGCTGGTCTCGGAAATAGGTCAGGGTGCCAACGGTACCGTCTGGAGAGGGCATGACGAGCTCCTCGATCGCGCCGTGGCGATCAAGGAGCTGCGGCTCCCCGAGAACCTCGCCGAGGACGACCGGGTGGTCTTCTACCGCCGTACCCTGCGGGAGGCGCGCGCGCCCGCACAGCTGCGCACGCACTCCATCGTCGAGGTGTACGACGTGGTCATCGAGCAGGGCCGCCCCTGGATCGTGATGGAAATGATCGAGGCGCCCAGCCTCGAACAGCTCATCGAACGTTCGGGTCCGCTGCCGCCCGAACGCGTCGCCCACATCGGCCGCGCGCTGCTGGACGCCCTCAACACCGCGCACAAGGCCGGGATCGTCCACCGCGACCTCAAGCCCAGCAACGTGCTGCTGGACGGCGACCGGGTCGTGCTCACCGACTTCGGCCTCGCGTTCTCCTCGGGTTCGGCGAGCCTGACCAAGACGGGCCACTTCATGGGCTCGCCCGCGTACGTGGCGCCCGAGGTCGCCGCCGGCGAGAAGGCCACCCCCCGGTCCGACCTGTGGTCGCTCGGCGCGACGCTGTACGCCGCGCTGGAGGGACGTCCTCCGTTCGAGCGCGAGAACGTGATGGCGACGCTGTCCGCGCTGGCGAACGAGTCGATCCCGCCCCCGCAGAACGCGGGCGCGCTCGCGCCCGTGATCACCGGGCTGCTGGAGAAGAACCCGACCCGGCGGCTCAGCCACGCCCGTGCGGTCGACCGGCTCGAACGGGCGCTCACCGGGCCGCGGTCCGGCCGCCGCCCGCCGACCCCCCGCTACCGGCTGATGATCGTGATCGGGCTGGTCGCCGCGACCGCCGCGTCCTGCGGGATCGGCGCCACCGCGCTCATCGTCGGCATGATGCGGGAGAAGCCCGGCCCGTCCCCCACGGCCACGGCGTCCAGCCCGCCGGGCTCCGCCCAGGCCGCCACCCCGCCCGGCGTCGCGACCAGCACCCTGGTCGTCCGGGCCCGCACCGACACGTGCAAGATCTTCGTGTCGGTGCCGGGCGACGCGATGACCGTGCTCAGCGACGAGACGCTGCACATGGGCGACGCGCGGCAGTACGACCAGCCCCGCCTCAACGCGGTGATCTACGACACGTCCGCCTGCGACGTGTGGGTGAACGGGCAGCAGAAACCGCCCGGCAGGCCGGGCGAGCGGCAGACCTACACGCTGAACAAGGGATGAGCCCCGGCAAGGAGTGAGAGTGCCCACCCCGGGGAATGCGGGAGCCGCCCGACGGGCTGCCATGAAGGACGGCCGAAGATCCAGGCGGGAGGCTTCCATGTCCGAGCAGGAGTTCCGGGTCGAGCGCGACTCCATGGGCGAGGTCCGGGTGCCGGTGGCGGCCAAGTGGCGCGCGCAGACGCAGCGGGCGGTGGAGAACTTCCCGATCTCGGGACGGACGCTGGAGGCCGCGCACATCGCCGCGCTCGGCCAGATCAAGGCCGCGGCGGCGGTCGTCAACGCCGAACTCGGCGTGCTCGGCTCCGACCTCGCCGCCGCGATCACCGAGGCGGCCCGGGAGGTCGCGGACGGGCGGTGGGACGCCGAGTTCCCCATCGACGTGTTCCAGACCGGGTCCGGGACGTCGTCCAACATGAACGCCAACGAGGTCGTGGCGACGCTGGCGCAGGAGCGGCTCGGCCGTCCGGTCCACCCGAACGACCACGTGAACGCCTCTCAGTCGTCCAACGACGTGTTCCCGTCCTCCATCCATATCGCGGCGACCGGGGCCGTCCTGAACGAGCTGATCCCCGCGCTGCGGCATCTGGAGGCGGCGCTCGCGCGCAAGGCCGCCGAGTTCGCGGCCGTGGTGAAGGCGGGCCGCACCCACCTGATGGACGCGACGCCGGTGACGCTCGGCCAGGAGTTCGGCGGGTACGCGGCGCAGGTCGGGCACGGCGTGGAGCGGCTGGAGGCCGTGCTGCCGCGGCTCGCGGAACTGCCGCTCGGCGGGACGGCGGTCGGCACCGGGATCAACACCCCGGAGGGTTTCGCCGCCCGCGTCATCGCGGAGATCGCACGGGTCACCGGGCTGCCGCTGACCGAGGCCCGCGACCACTTCGAGGCGCAGGGGGCGAGGGACGGCCTGGTCGAGGCGTCCGGCGCGCTCCGCACCATCGCGGTGAGCCTCTACAAGATCGCGAATGATCTGCGCTGGATGGGGTCCGGCCCGCGTGCCGGGCTCGCCGAGATCCGGCTGCCCGACCTGCAGCCCGGCTCGTCGATCATGCCGGGGAAGGTGAACCCGGTGATCCCCGAGGCGGTCACGCAGGTCGCCGCGCAGGTCATCGGGAACGACGCGGCGGTCGCGTTCGGCGGCGCGTCCGGCAGTTTCGAGCTGAACGTGATGCTGCCGATGCTGGCCCGCAACGTACTGGAGTCGATCTCCCTGCTGGCGCACGTGTCACGGCTGCTCGCGGACCGCTGCGTGGACGGCATCGAGGCCGACGTGGACAGAATGCGCGAGTACGCCGAGTCCTCGCCGTCGATCGTCACGCCGCTGAACCGCTACATCGGCTATGAGGAGGCGGCGAAGGTCGCCAAGCAGGCGCTCAGGGAACGCAGGACGATCCGCGAGGTCGTGCTCGAACGCGGTTACGTGGACGACGGGAGGCTGACCGTCGAGCAGCTCGACGCGGCGCTCGACGTGCTGGGGATGACCGGTTCGTCCCGCGGCTGACGGCCGCGCGCGTCCCGGCGCCCGCTCCGGACGCCGGGACGCGCCGGGCTCAGTACCAGCCCACCGACTCGGAGTGCGACCAGGCGCCGCAGGGCGTGCCGTAGCGGCTCTTGATGTAGCCGAGGCCCCACTTGATCTGCGTGGTGGCGTTGTTCTGCCAGTCGGGGCCGGCCGTCGACATCTTGGAGCCGGGCAGGGCCTGCGGGATGCCGTACGCGCCGGACGACGGGTTGGCGGCGTGGGTGTTCCAGCCGCTCTCCTTGTTCCAGAGCTTCACCAGGCAGCCGAACTGGCCGTCGCCGGTGAACCCGTAGCTCGGCATCAGCTCCTTCGCGATCTTCTGCGCCTCGCCCGCCGGGACGGGGTCGCTGACCGTGCCGCCGCCGCCACCGCCGCCGGTGGGGGTCTTCTTCTTTTCCGGCTTCTTGGTCGGGATCGGCGCGCCCTTGGGACGCAGGGACGGGCCCTTGCCGTCGTCCTCGCGGGTCGCGCGGGAGGCGCGCTTGAGGGCCAGCTCGCGCCGCTGCTGCTCCAGAACCCTGGGGTCGGCCTTCGGCACGGCCGCCTCCGCCAGCTGCTTGGTCGGCTTGACGGTCGTTCCCTCGTCGCCGGACCCGCCGGTCAGCACGAACCCGGCGACGGCGCCGCCGCCGCCGAGCACGATGGCCGCGCCCGCGGCGACCGCGGCGATCCGCGTGCCGCCCCGCTTGCCGGAACCGCCCTGGCGGGCGCGCGGCCCGCGCCGGTCCGACGCGATCTCATCGCGCGGCCCCCCGGCGGAGACGCCGGTGTGCGGCGGCTCGGGCGGGACGGCACCGAAGCCGAGCGTGTCACCGGCGGGGGCGCCCACCTGGGTGCGGTCGGTGCCGGCGACCCGCACGTCGTCCTCGTGCGGGGCCTGCCCGTGCGGCGCGGGTGCCTGCGCCGGGGACGGCGGCTCGAAGGCGGCCATCGCGTCGACGGCGGGGGCCGGGGGGTCGAAGTTCTGTCGATCGTCTCGCCTAGGGGACCCGGGGCGGTCTCCGTACAAGGCGGTCCTTCCGACGGTCGCACGCGCATGGACACGCGCACGAGCTGTTTCCACCCCCGGCCCGGCGGTCCGCCGGCAGGCCGGGCGGCTCCGGGCCCGGGCCGGCGCCGTGTCCGGCGCGCGTCGTCAGGGGGCCGCGCTCCGGCCTGGCACCGCTCGGGGGTGCTTACGAGCAGACACAATGCCGGAGCCCGAGGGCTGCTTCGCAACCGAAACGGGATGATTGCGGCGGGTGGGGCCGTTGTCAACTCCCCGGAAGACCGGCGAAACCCCCGACCAGGCTGGGCTTCTTCGCCACTCGCCGCGTTCATGTGACCTTAATCACAAGTCCACGCTACGAGGTTTGATGATCACATTCCGTAGGGAACAACACCCGTGTTCTGAGACACGAAACCCCGGCCGGTTCCGCCAGGTCCCGGCCGGGGTTTCGCATGCTCCGCCCGTCGCCTTACACGCCCACGTCACCGAGCATGTCGGTCACCAGTTCGGCGATCGGCGAGCGTTCCGACCTGGTCAGCGTCACATGCGCGAACAGCGGGTGGCCTTTCAACCGTTCCACCACGGCCGCGACGCCGTCGTGCCGTCCCACCCGCAGGTTGTCGCGCTGCGCCACGTCGTGGGTCAGCACGACCCGCGACCCGGCGCCGATCCGCGACAGGACGGTCAGCAGCACGCCGCGCTCCAGCGACTGCGCCTCGTCCACGATCACGAACGCGTCGTGCAGCGACCGGCCCCGGATGTGCGTCAGCGGCAGGACCTCCAGCATGCCGCGTTCCAGGACCTCCTCGATGACCTCCGGCGTCGTCACCGCCGACAGCGTGTCGTAGACCGCCTGGGCCCACGGCGACATCTTCTCGTTCTCCGAGCCGGGCAGGTAGCCGAGCTCCTGGCCGCCGACCGCGTACAGCGGGCGGAACACCACGACCTTGCGGTGCCGGCGCCGCTCCAGGACGGCCTCCAGCCCCGCGCACAGCGCGAGCGCCGACTTGCCCGTGCCGGCCCGCCCGCCGAGCGAGACGATGCCGACGTCCTCGTCCATCAGCAGGTCGAGCGCGATCCGCTGCTCCGCGGACCGGCCGCGCAGCCCGAACACCTCGCGGTCGCCGCGCACCAGCCGCACCGACTTGTCCGGCCGCGTCCGGCCGAGCGCGGAGCCGCGCTCCGACAGCAGCCGCAGCCCGGTGTGGCAGGGCAGGTCCCTGGCCTCCTCCAGATCGGCGCTTCCCGACTCGTACAGCTCCTCGACGGCCCCGGCCGGCACCTCCAGCTCGCGCATGCCGGTCCAGCCGGACTCCACGACGGCCATTTCCGCCCGGTACTCCTCGGCGGCGAGCCCCACCGCGGACGCCTTCACCCGCATCGGCAGGTCCTTGGAGACGAGCACGACGTCCCGTCCCTCGTGCGCCAGCCAGCCGGCCACCGACAGGATCCGGGTGTCGTTGTCACCGAGCCGGAACCCGGCCGGCAGGACGCTCGGGTCGGAGTGGTTCAGCTCGACGCGGAGCGTGCCGCCCTGGTCCCCGTTCGGCCCCTCGACCGACACGGGCTCGTCCAGCCGCCCGTTCCGCAGCCGCAGGTCGTCCAGGGTGCGCAGCGCCTGCCGGGCGAAGTACCCGAGCTCGGGGTGGTGCCGCTTGGCCTCCAGCTCGGAGATGACGACGATGGGGAGTACGACCTCGTGCTCGGCGAACCGGGTCAGCGCCCCCGGGTCGGCGAGCAGGACGCTGGTGTCGAGGACGTACGTGCGCCGGGCCGGAACGGGCGTCCCGGACATGCTCCCGGACGTGCCGGGACGGCGCGCGGAGGATGTGGCCACTCGATCTCCCTGACTATGGGGAACCTATCGGTGGCGCCCAGGTCCCGAACGCCCTTCCGCGGGGAGCCTGGGGGATCGTCCCCCCAGAAGAGAGCCGCCCAGGGGGCGGTGGTCCGCAGGGGACGGTCAGGTGCCGTAGCGCCGGTGCCGCGCGGCGTAGGAGCGCATGGCCCGGAGGAAGTCCACCTTGCGGAAGTCCGGCCAGTGGACCTCGCAGAAGTAGAACTCCGAGTGGGCGCTCTGCCAGAGCATGAAGCCGGAGAGACGCTGCTCCCCCGAGGTGCGGATGACCAGGTCCGGGTCCGGCTGGCCGCGCGTGTAGAGATGCTCCGCGATGTGCTCCACGTCGAGGGACTCGGCGAGTTCCTCGATGCTGGTGCCACGGCTCGCCTGCTCGATGAGCAGTGAGCGCACCGCATCAGCGATCTCACGCCTACCTCCATACCCGACCGCGACGTTCACAATCAGGCCGGGAGCGCCGGATGTGGTCTCAGCCGCGTCTTTCAGGACGCGCGCGGTCTTATCGGGCAGGAGGTCGAGGGCGCCGACGGGCTTGACGTGCCAGCCGTCGGCGGCGAGCTTGCGGACGGTGTTCTCGATGATCTCCAGCAGCGGATCCAGCTCGGCGGCGGGACGGTTCAGGTTGTCGGTGGACAGCAGCCAGAGCGTGACGACCTCGACGCCCGCCTCCGCGCTCCACTGCAGCAGCTCGGAGATCTTCGCCGCGCCGCGCTGGTGCCCGGAGTTGACGTCGGCGAGCCCCATCGACCTGGCCCAGCGCCGGTTCCCGTCCAGGATGACGCCGACATGCCGGGGGGTGATGTCGGTCGGCAGGTCGGCCTCGACGCGGCGCTCGTACAGCCGGTAGACGACGTCGCGTACGGCCGCGTACGGACCGCTGCGGCGGATGGCGGACACCAGCCGCCCGCCCTCGGCTGGACGGCGGCGCGCGCCCTCGCTCCGCCCGCCGCGGGGCATCGCCCTACGCGGCCTTCCCGTACGCCGAACCCCCATATGGGCTTCCCTTCGAGCGACCTGGCCCTGGCGGGAGGACGCTCAATTATGGCCTGGCGGCGACACTTCTCCCGCCGGTCGCGGTGCAGCCAGGGTAGTGCGGGAGCCGGTTCGAAAGGGGGCGTTTGGCCCGCATAGGCCTGCGTCGATCCTGGTCGTGAAGGGGGGTCAGGCCCTGGGGCCGGCGGCGCGGGCGCGTTCCACATGCTGCAGGGCGGTGCGCAGTTCCGACAGCCACTCGTCGGTGTTCTTGCCGACCAGCCGGACGCACCAGGCGAGCGCGTCGCTACGGCTGCGCGCGACGCCGGCGTCCACGAGCGTGTCCAGGACGCGGCGCTCGGGCTGCCGCAGCCGGGTCATGACGGGCACCGACAGCTGGGTGAACATCTCCCGCTCGCCGCCGCACTCGACGCCCCAGGAGACCTTGTGCCCGAAGCGGTGCTCGGCCTCGCGGGCGATGGCGACGCGCCGCTCCCGGGTCTCCTCGCGGAAGCGCTGGACGTGCCCGGCGATCAACCCGGCCCGTTCGGCACCGGACACCCCCGTGGCGGCCTGCGGCACGGGCAGCCGGCCGATGACGCTGACCTCCTCGCGGTCGAGGACGACCTCGGGTGCGCCCTCGAACCACCCACCGGGCAGCCGCCCGGCGAACCAGCCGCGCAGCTCCTCCGCCGCTTCGGTATTCATGTAATCAAAATTACAACGTTCCTCTGTCGTGGCGCCACCCTCCCATCGGGATTGACATTCACAACCTTTTGAGAGTTACTCTCATTTCATAGCCAGATTCATTTGGAGGTGAATACCTTGTCGGTGGGACACGCGCGCCGCTGGCTCGGGCTCGGCGCGCTGGCGCTCAGCATGCTGGCACTCGGATTCGACATGACGATCCTCAACGTGGCGCTGACCACGCTGTCGGAGGACCTGCACGCCGGCACCAGCGAACTGCAGTGGATCGTCGACTCCTACCTGCTCGTCTTCGCGGCCGTCCTGCTCCCCGCGGGGCTGCTCGGCGACCGGCTCGGCCGCAAGCGGCTGCTGCTGGCCGGCCTCGGGATCTTCGGGGCCGCCTCGCTCGCCGGGGCGCTGGCGGGCGGCACCGGCGAGGTCATCGCCGCCCGCGCGTTCATGGGGCTCGGTGCGGCGATCGTGCTGCCGCTGTCCATGTCGATGCTGCCGGCGATCTTCCCGCCGGAGGAGCGGACCAGGGCCGTGGCGATCTGGTCGGCCGCCACCGCGCTCGGGCTGCCGCTCGGCCCGCTGCTCGGCGGCTGGCTGCTGGAGCACTTCTGGTGGGGCTCGATCTTCCTGGTCAACGTCCCGTTCGTGGTGGTCGGCGGCGGCGCGGTCGCGCTCCTGCTGCCCGAGACCAAGGACCCCGCGGCCCCGCGCGTCGACCTGGCCGGCTCGCTTCTGTCGATGGGCGGGCTCGTCGCGCTCGTCTACGGGGTGATCGAGGCACCCGTGCGCGGCTGGACCGACCCCCTCGTACTCGGCTCGTTCGCCCTCGCCGTGCTCCTGCTCACCGGGTTCGTGCTCGCGGAGCGGCGGACCGGGGAACCGATGCTGAACATGCGGCTGTTCCAGAACCGCGGGTTCGTGTGGGCGGTCATCGCCGCCGTCGCCGCCAACCTCGTGCTGGGCGGGCTCCTGTTCGTCCTGCCGCAGTACCTGGAGGCCGTCCAGGGCAGCGACGTCCTCGGCACCGGGCTGAGGATCACCCCCATGCTGGCCGGCCTGCTGGCGGGCGCGATCGCCACCGACCGGGTCGCGGCCCGCGCCGGGCACAAGCCGATCATCGTGGTGGGCCTGCTGGTCCTCGCCGCCGGCCTCGGCTGGGCCGCGTCCACCGGCACCGGCGACGGCTACGGCGCCACCGCCCCATGGCTGGTCGTCATCGGGATCGGCGCCGGCCTCACCCTCATCCCCGCGATGGACGCCGTGCTCGCCGCCCTCCCGCCCGAGGAGGCCGGACGCGGCTCCGGGCTCGTCCAGACCCTCCGCCAGACCGGCGGCACGCTCGGCGTCGCGGGCCTCGGCAGCCTCCTCGCCGCCGTCTACCGCGACCGCGTCTCCACCGGGCACCTGCCCACCGCGGCGGCCGACGTGGCCCGCGGCTCCATCGGCGGCGCGGCCCAGGTCGCCGGGCGGCTGCACGACGACGGGCTGCTCGCGTCCGCGCGCACCGCCTACGTCCACGGCATGGACGCGGTGTTCGCCGCGTGCGGGGCCGCCACCCTCGCCGTGGCCGTCCTGCTGTGGCTGTTCATGCCCGGCCAGGGGCGCGGGGATGCGGTCCCCGCCGCCGATGTCGGAGAATCGGCTCATGAGAACGCCGTCCCCTGAGCATGCGATCGACCGGCTGGAGGAGCAGCTCTCCCGGCTGCCGCTGCGGGAGCGCAAGAAGCTGAGGACCCGGAGGGCGATCCAGGACCACGCCCTCCGGCTCTTCGCCGAGCAGGGGTACGACGAGACGACGGTGGAGCAGATCGCGGCGGCGGCGGAGATCTCGCCGAGCACGTTCTTCCGCTACTTCCCCACCAAGGAAGACGTCGTGGTCACCGACGAGTACGATCCGATCATGGCGGAGATCGCCCGCGGCCTGCCGCGCGAGCTGCCGCCGATCGAGGCGATCCGCACCATGCTCCGCGAGCTCCTCCCCCAGGTGTTCGAGTCCGACCTGGAGGTCGTCAAGGCCCGGATGCGGCTCATCGCGAACATTCCCGCCGTGCGCGCCCACGTGTTCGAGGCGATGCGCGAGGGCACGTTCACGATGCTGAGCGACGTCATCGGGCACCGGACGGGCCGCGCGCCCGACGACCCGGACGTCGAGGCGTTCAGCTGGGCCGTCCTCGGCGTCATGCAGGCCACGATGTACCGGGTGATGGAAGGCAAGGTCACCTACGAGGAGCTCCCGGACCTCCTCGACCACAACCTGGAGTTCCTCAGCCGCGGCTGCCCGCTCTGAACTTCCGGGGGTGCCCCCTGGAAGCCCGCCTGCGCCGGTCAGCCGCCGATGGCGGCGGCGACCCGGGCGGCGGTCCCCGGGCTGACGCGGACGGCGCCGCGCATGTTGCGGGTGTAGACGTCCTGGACCTGCACCACCGTGCCCCGGCGCGGCGCGGCGATCATCTTGCCGCCGCCCAGGTAGAGGGCGATGTGCGAGATGTAGCCGGGGGCGGTCGGGTCGTTGGCCCAGATGAGCATGTCGCCCGGCTCGGCCTTGCTGTAGGGAATGACCCAGCCGGCGCGGGCCTGGTCGGCGGCGACGCGCGGCAGCCGGATGCCCGCCCTGCCGAACGCGTACTGCATCAGGCCGGAGCAGTCGTAGCCGCCCTCGGCCTCGGACTCGCCGCCCCACACGTACGGCCAGCCGAGCCGCGTGTAGGCCGCGCGGATCACCGTCCGCACCTGCCTGGCCGTCATCACCCGGCCGCCGGCGGCCGGCACGTCCCCGGTCTTCGGGAAGTCGATCTCCGGGTTCACCGCGACGGCCTTGACGTTCTTCGGCAGCACCTTGCGCAGCCTCTTGATGAACGCCTTCGGCTTCGTCTTCGGGACGCTGATCAGCATCGCGTTGCCGCTCGGCATCCCGAGGGCCTGCGCGGTGGCGTGCGAGATCACCGCGTCGACGTCGCCGATGCCCATCGTCGCGTACGCGCCGACGCGCAGCTGCGACTGGTGCCGCCGGCCGCCGGCCGGCACCTGGCTGCCGAGCGCGACGCCGCCGTCGCTGCCCATCGTGAAGGAGATCGCGACGTCACCGGACGCGATGTTGCGCCAGAGCGCGTCCGACTTGGCGGTCGGCTTCGGGGTGTAGTTGCGGAACGTGGACGGGTTCACGCCCATCAACCCGACCCGCTTGCCCGCGACCATGCCCTGCACGGCGTCCACGATCTCGACGCCCTGCACGCCCCTGGCGCCGCGGACCTTCTGGACGACGTCCGCCGGCAGCGTGGACGGCGCCGCCACCAGCACGTGCGGGGAGAGGCGCTTGCCGAGCGGCGCGACCGCCGACGGCGACAGGCCGGTGCTGCCGGACGCGGCCACGTACTGGGCGCGCTTCTCGTCCGGCCGGCCGTCCGCCGGGGTGCCGCCATGCGCGAGGAGGACGGCGCCGTTGGCGGCGAGGGTGGTGAGCACTGAAACGCCGATGATCGTCGGTAGGACCCGGCGGTTCGGCTTTCCCACTGCCACACTCCTCGAAAGGTCGCCCTGCACGGGTTCCCGACCGTGCCCCGGACTCGACTATGACTCAGATGGCCGGCCACCGTCCAGATACCCGGCACGCCATCCGGCACCCTCGTCCGCCGCACCCCATCGGGTCAGTTCCGCCTCGTCTACTCATTGGTAACACCAGACGGGAACGAGATCAAGGTCACGTTGTCACAAAGTGGACCATCAGTCCAATTGCCGCCGCAGTTCGCGGGCCAGTTCGGCAGGGGTCGTCACCGGCAGCCGGCACACGAACCCCCGGCACACGTACGCGGCGGGGGCGCCGTTCACCAGGCCGCGTCCCTCCAGCAGCGGGACGCCCTCCGCGTCCGGGCCGCCGACGCTCACCACCGCGCCCGGCACGACCGCCATGAGGGCCGTCCGGTGCAGCGCCCCGGTGCGCTCGTCGCCGGGATCACCGATCACCGCGACCTCCACCGGGCCCGCCGCGTGCGCCTCCGCCACCGCCAGCCCCCAGCCCGCGAACCGCGCGTGCCTGTCGGCGAGCGTCCCGGCCAGGGCGAGCGCCCCCTCGGCCGCCAGCCGATGCCAGTCCGAGCCGGTGAGGGCGGCGAACGACAGCAGCGCCCCCGCCGCCGCGAACTGCCCGGACGGCGTCGCGTTGTCGGTCGGGTCCTGCGGGCGCCGGAACAGCCGCTCCGCATCGTCGGCCGTGTCGTAGAACCCGCCGCCGCCGTCGGCGAACCGTTCGAGGACGGTGTTCAGCAGCGCGCCGGCCATCCGCACATGATGCGGGTCGCCGGTGACCCCGTGCAGGGCGATCAGGCCCTCGGCCACGTCGGCGTAGTCCTCCAGGACGCCCGCGTTCTCGCCCGCCGTCCCGTTCCTGGACGTCCGCGTCAGCCGCCCGTCACGCTCGTGCACGTCCAGCAGCAGCCGCGCCACCTCCTCGGCCGCCCGGACGAGGTCGGGCCGGTCGAACAGGGCGCCGCACTCGGCCAGCGCGGCGATGGCGAGCCCGTTCCACGCCGCCACCACCTTGTCGTCCCGCGCGGGCGGAACCCTGTGCGCACGCGCCGACAGCAGGGCCGTCCGCACGCGCTCGTACCGTTCGGTGTCCGCCGGGTCGCCCAGGAGTTGCAGGACGGACGTCCCGTGCTCGAACGTCCCCGTCACCTCGAAGAGGCCCTCCGCGAACGCGCCGTCCTCCTCGCCGAGCACCTCGCGCAGTTGCTCCGGCGTCCACACGTAGTACTTGCCCTCGACGCCCTCGCTGTCGGCGTCCAGGGCCGAGGCGAGACCGCCCTCGTCCGTCCGCAGGTCGCGCAGCATCCAGTCGCACGTCTCCAGTGCGACGCGCCGGGCGAACGGCGTCCCGGTGAGCCGCCACCAGTGCGCGTAGACCCGCGCCAGAAGCGCATTGTCGTAGAGCATCTTCTCGAAGTGGGGGACGACCCACTGCGCGTCCACCGAGTACCGCGCGAACCCGCCGCCGATCTGGTCGTACATCCCGCCCCTGGCCATCGCCTCCAGGGTGTGGGACGCCATCGCGAGCGACTCCTCGCTCCCCGTCCGCGCGTGGTGCCGCAGCAGGAACTCCAGCACCATCGACGGCGGGAACTTGGGCGCGCCCCCGAACCCGCCGCGCACCGCGTCGTAGGACCCGGCGAGCACCTTCACCGCGTGCGCGAGCGCCTCCTCCCCGGGCACCTGCGTCCCGACCAGGCCGGACCCGCGCGAGGTGAGCGCCGCGACGACCTGCCGCCCCTGCCCCACCACCTCGTCGCGCTGCTCCGTCCACGCCTTGTGCACGGCCTGCAGCAGCGCCCGGAACTGCGCTCGCGGGAAGTACGTCCCGCAGTAGAACGGGAGCCCCTCCGGCGTCATGAACACCGTCATCGGCCACCCGCCCTGGCCCGTCATGGCCTGGGTCGCCTCCATGTAGACGGCGTCGATGTCCGGCCGCTCTTCCCTGTCCACCTTGATGTTCACGAACCGCTCGTTCATGACGTGCGCGGTCTCATCGTCCTCGAAGCACTGATGAGCCATCACGTGGCACCAGTGGCAAGCGGCATATCCAACAGAAAGGAGGACGGGGACGTCCCTCCGCCGGGCCTCGGCGAACGCCTCGTCACTCCACTCCCACCAGTCCACCGGGTTGCCGGCGTGCTGGAGCAGGTACGGGCTGGTCGCGTCCTTGAGCCGGTTCATGTCCCGATCCTGCCCGATCGGGCCGCCGCTGCACTTCCCCGGCCGGCGCGGCGCGGCGGCAGCGGAATCCGATCAAGGTCGTGGACCAGGGACAGGCGGCCCCTGAACACGGCGGACGCCTCGTCCAGGAAGCGGTGCTCGTCCTCGGCGCGGTACCGCTCGGAAAAGTGCGTGAGGACCAGGTGCCGGACGCCCGCCTCAGCCGCGACCGCGCCCGCCTGCGCCGCCGTGAGATGGCCGTACTCGGTGGCCAGCGCGGCGTCCTCGTGCAGGAACGTCGACTCGATGACGAGCATGTCCACCCCGTCGGCCAGTTCGCGGACGCCGTCGCAGAGCCGGGTGTCCATGACGAACGCGACCTTCTGCCCGGGCCGGGGGACGCTGCACTCCTCAAGCGTGACCGTGCGGCCGTTCCGCGCGGTCACCCGGCCCTCCTCCTGGAGGCGCCGGACCATCGGCCCCCGGACGCCCCGGGCGGCGAGTTCGGCGGGCAGCATCGTCCGGCCGCCGGGCTCCTCCAGCCGGTACCCGTACGCCTCGACCGGATGCGACAGCCTCCGCGCGACCAGCCGGAACGGGGCGTCGCCGGTGTCGAGCGGCATCCGCTCGCCGGACACGGGCCGCTCGCGGATCACGCCGGTGTCCCGGAAGACGGCCGCGTGCCGCAGCCGCTCCCAGTACCGCCGGCCGCTCGCCGGGAACGCCGCGTCCACCGGATGCTCGACGCCGTCACGCGCGATGCGCTGGACGATGCCGGGCACGCCGAGGCAGTGGTCGCCGTGGAAGTGCGTCACGCAGATCCACGTCACGTCGTTCGCCGACACCCCCGCGTGCGCCATCTGCCGCTGCGTCCCCTCGCCGGGGTCGAACAGCACCCCGTGGCCGTCCCAGCGCAGCAGGTACCCGTTGTGGTTGCGGGCCTTGGTGGGCACCGCGCTGGCGGAGCCGAGGACAACGAGTTCGCGAACCGACATCCCTCCATGGTGTCGGGTGAGGCGGCGGGCAAGCGCTTGGTTATTCTGTGCGCGATACAGGCGAACAAGGGAGAGCCCGTTGGCCGGGAGCAAGCGCGACAAGATCAAGATGACGCCGGACGAGGTGGCGTCCTATCTCGCCGACAACTTCAAGGTCCAGGTCGCCACCATCGGCAAGGACGGCGAACCGCACCTCGTCGCGATGTTCTACGCGCTGCTCGACGGCAAGATCGCCTTCACCACCTACAAGTCGTCGCAGAAGGTGGTGAACCTGCGCCGCAACCCCACCATGACCTGCCTGGTGGAGGACGGCGTCGAGTACAACGAACTGCGCGGCGTCGCCCTCTACGGCCGCGGCCTCATCGTCGAGGACCCCGGCCCCCGCAGCAAGGTCGGCATGGTCGTCGGCTCCCGCATGGCGGGCCTCCCCGTCCCCGAGATCGGCGAACCCGTCGACCCGGTCATCGCCGAGGGCATCGAGCAGGCTCTCGCCAAGCGCGTCCTCATCGTCATGGAACCCGACCGCATCGTCAGCTGGGACCACCGCAAGGTGTAGTGGTCACGTGCCGGGGGGCGGTGGGCCGCACAGGTCCATCGCGCGGAGCAGGGCGGCGTATTCGGCGGCGCGGTCGGCGCGCTGCCGGGCGGCGTCGGCCATGCGGACGAACATGGCGGCCTGGTCGCCGGCGGCGCCCCGTTTCCGGTGGATCTCCAGGGCCTGCCCGAAGAAGTTGACGGCCGCGACGGGGCGGTGTGCGCGCAGGTACGCCTCGCCCAGGGTGGTCAGGGCGCGGGCGCGGTTGTGCTGGTCCGGTTCGGGGAGGGCGGCGAACTCACCCGGGAGCGGGCCGAGGAGTTCGATGGCGCGCTCCAGTTCGTCCGTCTTGACCAGGGCGCGGGCGAGATCGTGGCGGGCCGGCAGGATCTCGTACGGGTCACCGCCGGCTTCGGTGTCGCGGAGGCGTTCCTCCAGCACCTCGGCCGCCTCCGACCAGCGTTCGCGGTCCAGCAGAGCCAGGCCCCGGGGTTCGCCGCCCGCGGTCGCGGAGGCGAGGGCGTGGTCGAGGAGGCGGTGCAGCGCGGCGTTCCGCTCCGCCTCGGTCTCCGCACGGTCGGCCTGCCGCCGCGCGTGGCCGCGCACCGCTTCGGGGAGCCGGAACCGGTCGCCGGACGCCGTGACGAGCCCGCGTGCCGTCAGCGTCTCCAGCAGTTCGCGGGCCTCGGTCCCGGGGACGCCCGCGAGGGCGCCGGCCGCCGCGGGCCCGAACTCGTCACCGGGCGGCAGGCTCAGCAGCCGGAGCAGCCGGGCCGCCGCCGGGTCGAGCTCCCGGTAGGCGTCCTCGAAGTTCGCGCGCACGTCGGGGTCCTCCCCGGACGCGGCCGGATCGAACCGGCCGGGCACGGGGCCCGCGCCCGGCCGGCGGTCAGGCGTCGTCGCCGTCGGGCCCGGTGGCCGCGCCGCTCTTCTTCGCCTGGGCGCGTTCCCATTCCTGCTGCCTGAGGTCCTCCTCGCGAGGCGCCTGGATCTTCTTCATCTGCTTGCTCATCGAGCGGATCAGGAAGACCGTCGCGGCCAGCAGGGCGAGGAAGACCCCGAAACCGAGGAAGCCGGGACTGACCGTGTCATCGTTCAGCGGCAAGGCGATGAGCGGAGACATCACAGACACACCTTCTCCCGGATACCGGCGAACAAGTCGTCCTCCGGCACCTCGGTATCGACGAGGGACCTGGCCAAATGGTAGTCCTCGGTCGGCCATGCCTCGCGCTGGACGTCCATCGGGACGACGAACCAGAAGCCGTCGGGATCGATCTGGGTGGCATGGGCGAGCAGGGCGCGGTCCCTGGTCTCGAAGTGGTCGGCGCACGGGACGCGTGTGGTCACCTCCCACTTGGGGCGCTTTTCCTCCTCCAAGCGCTTCAGCCAGTCGGCGTAGGGCGACTCCAGGCCGGCCTTCTCCATGGCGGCGTGCAGGGCAAGGATGCGTCCCTTGTTGAAGGTCATGTGGTAGTAGAGCTTGAGCGGCTGCCAGGGCTCGCCCGTGCCCGGGTAGCGCTCCGGGTCGCCCGCGGCCTCGAACGCCTCGACCGACACCTCGTGGCACTTCACGTGGTCGGGGTGGGGGTACCCGCCGTTCTCGTCGTAGGTGAGCATCACATGCGGACGGAAGTCGCGGACGGCGCGCACCAGCGGCTCGGCCGCGGTCTCCCGCGGCTCCAGCGCGAAGCAGCCCTCCGGCAGCGGCGGCGGCGGGTCGCCCTCCGGGAAGCCGGAGTCGACGAAGCCGAGCCAGCGCTGCTCGACGCCGAGGATCTCGCGGGCCCGCGCCATCTCCGCCTCGCGGACCTTGCCGATGTCCGCCTTGATCTCCGGGCGGTCCATCGCCGGGTTCAGGATGTCGCCGCGCTCCCCGCCCGTGCAGGTGACGACGAGGACCTCGACGCCTTCCGCGACGTACCTGGCCATCGTGGCGGCGCCCTTGCTGGACTCGTCGTCGGGATGGGCGTGCACCGCCATGAGCCGCAGCGGCCCATCGCCACCGCACTGCCGGTCGAGCGTCGTACCGTCGATGACCTCGGACACGGTTCTTCCTCTCGGGACTTACTTTGCGGCCCCCGGTTCGAGGCACGCGCCGGCACAGACGAGAATTGTCCCTGACAACGTCCGCCCACCGCACGGAGATTCCCCGCCATGACGACGAGCGTGTCGAAAACAGCGGCGCCCGCCGGGACCCGGCGGGGCGGCCGGTTCGGGCTGGTGGTCGTCGGGCTGCTGTCGGCGCTGATGGCGGTCGGGATGGGGATCCTCGCCGCGCACACGGGACAGACCCCCGGGATCGTCCCGCAGACGATCGCCTACGACATCACCGACACCTCGGTGAAGATCACCTTCACGGTGGCCAAGGCCAAGGGCGACGACGTGCGCTGCACGGTGGACGCCTACGACACCGACTTCGCGATCCTCGCGAAGAAGGAGGTCTCCGTCCCGGCAGGGAAGTCCAGCGTCAAGGAGACAGAGACGCTGACGACACCGCGGCGTGCCACCGGCGCCCGGATCCATGACTGCCGCAAGGCATGAGCAAGGCATGACCGGGCTGGACCACCCGAAACCGCCCATGCGCCGGGGGAACGACGAGCCACGTTTGGCGGATTGCGGACGCCGAGTTCAGGGAACCTTTACCCGCACACACCGGATAGGCTAGAGGTTTCACCCGGCCGCACTTCATGTCGATGTGACACCCACCCGCGTGGGCGGGTGAGGATCGCACCATGTGGATGAGGAGTACCCGTGACCGAGACCCGCGCTGACAACGTCACCTGGCTGACGCAGGAGGCGTACGACCGGCTCAAGGCTGAGCTGGAGCACCTGTCGGGCCCGGGCCGCATCGAGATCGCTCAGAAGATCGAGGCGGCGCGGGAGGAGGGCGACCTGCGCGAGAACGGCGGCTACCACGCGGCCAAGGAAGAACAGGGCAAGATCGAGGGCCGGATCCTCCAACTCCAGAGCATCCTGGAGAACGCGCGCGTCGGGGAAGCTCCGCGCACCGATGGCGTCGTCGGCCCCGGTATGACCGTCACGATCTCCTTCGAGGGCGACGACGAGGAGGTCACCTTCCTGCTCGCCTCCCGCGAGGAGGTCGGCGCCCCCATCGACGTCTACTCGCCCAAGTCGCCCCTCGGCGCCGCCATCAACGGCAAGAAGGTCGGCGAGAAGGCCACCTACAACCTCCCCAACGGCCGCGCCATGACCGTGGAAATCCTCGACGCGACGGCGTACGGAACGGCGTAGCCCTCGGCTGTATTGATTGCGTCGCCCTCGGCGTCGGGCCCT
>NZ_BCQQ01000054.1 GCF_001552155.1 Actinomadura formosensis NBRC 14204
TGCCGCTGGAGCGGCGCGTGGGCGGCACAGGGCGGGGCGGTTCCACTGTCCAGCTCTACGCCCTGGACACTGCCGGACAGCGCGTTCTGGCGCAGCGACAGGCGGCGGCTGGCAACGCGGTGCGCGTGCGGCGGCCTGGTACGCCCGGCGAACGCACGGTGCGGCACATGACGGCGGTAGCCCAGTTGTTTGTCGATCTGGTTGCGCTGGGGCGCGCCGAGGGTTTCGCGGTAGCTGACTACCTGACCGAGCCCGCCTGTTGGTGGCCGAGCGGCTTGGGCGGCTACGTGAAGCCCGACGCCTATCTGTGTCTGACGACCGGTGCCGTCCGTGACCATTGGTGGGCCGAGGTGGACAACGCCAGTGAAGGCCTGCCGACCATTCAGCGGAAGCTGCTGGTGTATCTGGACTTCTTGCGGCGAGGGCAGATCGGGCCGGGCGGGGTTATGCCCCGGGTCCTGATTTCGGCGATTACCGAAAAACGGCGGGATGACATCCGGCTGGAAGTGCGGCAGTTGCCGCCTCCGGCTGGGGAGTTGTTCGCGGTTGAATACGCTAAGGAGTCGGCCCGTTACCTACGGGACGTACTGCGGCAATGAATTGAGCTGGAATTGTTGTATATTTCACGGGATTTATTCCGTCCGAGCGAGCTATGCTTGAAACGAAAGAAGCGAAATAAGGCGGTGGGCCACGAATAAGAGGAGATGAATATGACCAAGAATAATAACAACAGCATACCGCCTGACTTGCTGGAGCAACTGCGGCGGCTGATACCGAAGCGGCCGCTCACATATGCCGAATCGCTCAGTGTCACGCGAGTGCAAGCCGCCCGCTTGCGGAAGTTGCTGGCGGTGACAACAGCGGCGATGCCGCTGCGCTGGCTGGTTGGCGGACTGCACGATGTTGAAGTCCGGACCGTACCCGCGCACGCGTTTGAAGAGGGCATGAGCGGCATGACCGCCCGCAAGAACGGGCGCTACCTCGTCCTAGTCAATCGCAATAACAGCTACGGCCACCGTCGCTTCACCCTCGCCCATGAGCTGTATCACGTTATTACCTATCCGTATGTTTCCCTGATCTATGCCCGCTTAGGCCACGGGGATGCTGAACGGCATGACGCCCAAATAGAGAGCATTGCCAACTACTTCGCCGCATATCTGCTCATGCCGGCCGCGCTCGTGAAGCGCGCTTGGACGAGCGGCATTCAGGATGCCTACGCCCTTGCCGGACTGTTTGAAGTGTCCGGGGCGGCCATGCGTATCCGACTGGAAGCCTTGGGATTTATTGGCAAGGTGCGTCCTACGGAGATCTATTTTCGCCGTACGAAGCTACGCTTCGATGCCCACGGAGCAGTGACGTTCTGACGAGACAACGAAGGGAGGCAGGACAATGAAAAGAGGAACCATGCAAGACCAACAACCAAAACGAGCCGTGATATTCATGCGCGCCCGTTGGCTCGGCGAATCCGAGCGTGACCGAGCCCTGGAAGAGCAGCAGATCGCCATGCAGCGCCAAGCCTGCGAGCAGGTAGCCGAGCAACTGTCGGCCACCGTAGTACGCGATTACGCCGAGTACGGCGGTACGGGGGCGATTGAACGGCGGCCCGTGCTGCGGCAGATGCTTGACGAACTGCTGGCTTTGCGTGACGTGGATTACATGATTACGGCCAGCCTCGACCGACTGGTACATAGCAGCGCAGACACGGCTGCCTTGCAGCTTGAACTGGAGACGTCGGGGGCGGAGCTGGTCATAGCGGATGGGCATGCACTGTCCGCTGGCCAGCGCGTCGTCAACGGCGTCACGTTCACCGTCAGTAAGTAGCGAAAGGAGAACCATCATGGCTTACCGGGTAAGCAACGAACACGAACACAGCGAACACGGTGACGAGGGCTATGCCCTCGCTTACTACCGTGTATCCACGAGCGAGCAAGCCAACACCAGTTACGACGACGAGGGCTTCTCGATCCAAGCGCAGCGGGAATACTGTAAACGGAAGGCGCGCGACCTGGGTACGACCATCCGGAAAGAAAACGATTACGTCGACAAGGGCAAGAGCGCCCGCACCGCCAACCGGCCGGAGCTGAAAAAGCTGCTGGGGCGCATTGCCGACGACCCGAACGTCAAGTATGTCATCGTGCACAAGCTCGACCGGCTGGCCCGCAACCGTGAAGACGACGTGCAGCTCGGCCTCTACTTCGCCAAGCACGGCGTCAAGCTGGTATCGGCGACCGAGAACATCGATGAAACCCCATCCGGCAAACTGGTGCATGGCATCATGGCCACGATTGCCGAGTGGTACTCGGGCAACCTCAGCGAGGAGGCCCGCAAAGGGATTCGTAAAAAGGTGGAGATCGGTGGTACGCCCGGTCGTGCACCGCTCGGCTACCTCAACCAGCGCGACAAGCGCGGCGGGAAAGACATCGGCATCGTGGTGGTTGACCCGGTAAAGGGGCCGATCATCCGGCACTGCTTCGAGCTGTACGCCACCGGCCTCTACACCGCGAAAGACGTGGTGGATGAGGCCAACCACATGGGCCTGCGGCTGCCGGAGGACAAGCGCCTGCCCGAACGCCCCCTGCGCCCCCAGCAAATGCACCGCATCCTGCGGAACCAGTATTACCAAGGGGTAGTCACCTTCCACGGGGTTGAGTACCAGGGCGAACATGAGCCGCTGGTGGATGAGCAGACCTTTGACACCGTGCAGGCGATTCTCGAAGCCCGCAACCTGAACAAAGACAAGAACAAGCTCCGTCCCCACCATTTGAAGGGCACCCTGCATTGTGCCCGTTGCGGTAGGCGGCTCGGAATCACCGCGCCGACTAACCGGCACGGCAAGACCTACGCCTACTTCTACTGCCTGGGACGGCAGACCGACAAGAACAACTGCGCGCAGGGGTATGTACCGGTCGCCACGATCGAGGGGGCGGTGCGCGACTACTGGCGCAAGGTCAAGCTGCCTGCCGAACGCATCCAGGCCGTACGCGAGACAATCCTCAGCGACTTTGCAGGGCGGCACGCCGAAGGGCAAGAGGAAGTGCAGCGACAACAGGAACGCATTGCTTCGCTCAAGCGGCAGCGCGACAAAGCACGCGAGGCGTACTACGCCGATGTACTCAGCCTGGACGAGTTCAAGATCGAGCAGGAGCGCATCGGGTACGAGACCAAGGCGGCGGAGAGGATCATCGAGCGGTGGACGGTGGAGCTTGATCAGATCATCCGGTGCCTCGATGAGGTGCTCAGCCTGGTAGCCGACCCCGTCAGGCTGTACGAGGAAGCGCCGGAGGGCATCAACCTGATGCTGGCGCAGACGGTGTTCGAGAAGATCTGGATCTTGGACAGCGAGGTGGCCGGGGCGGAACTGGCACAACCGCTGGCCGAGGTACTGACGGTGGAGGCCCGGCTGGCCCTCCAGGATCAGAGCAACCCGCAGCCGACCGAGGATGGCCCTGTGGCCGGAGAGGGGGCGAAGGTCTACTACCGCCGCGCGCGAGATCTAGCCGCCCTGCTGGGTGGCTTGGAGGGGACATGGCCGTACCTCCAGGTAGAGCGGCCACGGGGCGTGTTGCCCGTAGACACGAAGAACCCCTCCGCCGGGTGGCGGAGGGGTTCAGATGTCGTTCTTCTGGTCGGGACGGCGGGATTTGAACCCACGACCCCTTGACCCCCAGTCAAGTGCGCTACCAAACTGCGCCACGTCCCGGTGCCCGTTGGAGCGGGCTTGATTACTGTAGCGCAGTCCCGGGGGTCGTGCGTACCGGATTGCGGCCCGATGATCTCTGGTGGGCGGGCCGGAGGGCGCGGGTGGCGGTGCCGGTCATGAGGTGGCCGCGGAGGGGCGGTGAGCTTTGTGACCGGGGTCACATGGTTGGGAAGGGTTCTCTCCGGAGAGGGTCAGCGGAAGTGGTCGAGTTCGGGTGTGAACGGAAAACTCGGGCAAAGATTTGGGTTGTTTGCCAGGTTATGGGCGAATAGTCCGTCGCTGACGTATGTAGCTTTTTTCTCCCAGGGTCAGGTGACGCCGAACGGGGGACAGGGTTGGCGGAAGCGGAGGGCACCCAGCCCGGGATGGACGTTGCGGACCTTCGGGACGCCGCGCACGACCGTGCGGTGCTGGCTGAGGCGCGGGTCGTGCTGGCCCGTCGGCTCGGCGTCCCGCCCGGTGAGGCCCTGCAGCACCTGATCTGGCTCGCGCGCGACCTCGACATGGACCTTGCCGAGGCGGCGTCCGTGCTGGTCAAGGACGGGGGCGGCGGGCCCGTGGGAGCCGTGGTCGCCGGGCGGCGGGCGCCGCGTGCGGAGGGTGTCACGGCGGAGCGCAAGGCCGTCCTGTCGGAGGCCGAGGACGTTCTGCGCCGGCTGGCGGACGAGGACACCTCGGCGGACGCCGGGACCCTCGCCGGGTTGCCGGACGATCCGGTGGCGCGTGCGGTGCTGGACGGGGCGCTCGACTCGTGTGCCCACCTGGTGCCGGTCCGGGACCCCGACGGGGATGTGACGGACTTCCTTTTCGCGGAGCTCAACGGCGTCGCGCGGGACATGTTCGGGCGCGGCAGGGATGAGCTGACCGGTCTCCGGTTGCTGCGCACGGACCCGGGCGCCGTGCTCAGCGGCCTGTTCGACGAGTACGTCGAGGTGCTGGAGACCGGGACGCGGCTGGAGCGGGACTCGTTCCCCTACTCCACCGCGCAGCGCGGCCTGTCCCGTGCGTCCCGGATGAGCGCGCGGTGCGTCCCGGTGCCGACCGGCGTGTGCGTCACCTGGCGCTACCACTTCGCCGAGGACCGGGTCGCACGCCGGCTGGAGCGGGTCGAGCGGCTCGCGCTGATCGGCTTCGGCGAGTGGGACCTCGCGACCGGCGAGGCGGACTGGACGCCGCAGATGCTGGCCAACTACGGCCTTTCCTCCGACGAGGTGCCGCCGATGCCGCACGACCTGCCGAAGGTCGTGGCGGAGGACGATCTTCCGCTCGTGGAGGAGGCCGTCCAGACGATGTTCTCGCGGCGGGAGCCGGTGGAGGCCGAGCACCGCGTGATCGGCAAGGACGGGACGCCGCGGCACCTGTGGGTGTTCGCCGAGCCGGTGCTGGGCGACTCCGGGCTGCCGATCTCGATCAACATCGTCTCGCAGGACATCACCCGCCGGCGCGGCGTGGAGCGGGCGCTCGCCGAGACCCGGCGGCAGATGCTGAGGCAGCAGGCGCGGACGGCGCAGGAGCGGAAGGTGGCGGTGACGCTGCGCCGCGCGATCCTGCCGGACGAGGACCAGGTGGAGCAGCTGCCCGGCCTCTCCATGGCGGTCCGCAGCCTGGCGGCGGAGAGCACCGCCCGCATCGGCGGGGACTGGTTCGCGACCCGGGTGCTGCCGGACGGGCGGGCGATGTTCGCCATCGGGGACGCGGCCGGGCACGGGCTGCCGGCGGCGGCCGCGATGGCGCGGACCCGGAACGGGCTGCTGGGCCTCGCCTGCACGGGCGAGCCGGCGGGACGGCTGGTCGGCTGGCTGAACGAGCTGGTCGGGAACATGGACCCGCCCGCGACGGGGACCGCGATCGTCGCGCATTTCAACCCGTCCCGCCGGCTGCTGGAGTGGACGTGCGCGGGGCATCCGCCGCCGATCCTGGTCCGGGACGGGCGGGCGGTGCCGCTGGACGCCGTCCGGGACCCGATGCTCGGTGCGATGCCGGGCTGGCGCTACACGACGATCACCACGGATCTGCACCCCGGGGACCTGCTGTTCCTGTACACCGACGGCCTGGTCGAGCGCCGGGACGCGGACATGGACGAGCGCACCGAACGCCTCACCGGGATCCTGCGGGACTGCTCGGAACGCCCCGAACGCGTGCTGGACGAGGTGCTGGCGCGCATGGAGCACGACCGGGCTGCGGATGACACCACGCTCTTCGCCCTGCGCGTGGAGTGACGAAGCACACTCGGACCTGCGAAGATCACCCAGTGTGATGTAGACCTCACTTGGGCGGGTGCTGATGGTGGGCGTGTGACGGACGATCACTTTCCGGCCGCTGCTTTCCTGGTTTCTTTACCTTTTTCTGATCTTGCGGTAAGCCTTGCCTGCAAGGGGTTGAGGGCCGGTCAGAGAAAGATCGGGAAGGCCCGGCGGGCCGGCGGTGTTGGGTGTTCCTTGGAACGGCTTTGAGCAGGCAAGATCGAGCTTTGTGCCGGGTTTGCTTTTCTTGAGAAGGTTGGTACCTTCTATTCGAATCACGCAACGCACCCCATGCGTTGCCGCCGGCCGTTCGCCATACGGCCGAGGATCGCGGAGCGGTATTCGCACGCGATGCGCGCCAGACGATGCGCGCCACCTCACCGAGATCAGTCGCTGAGATAAATCCGAATAGAGCACCGCGTCCGCGGTGCGAGGCCGAGTCCGTTCCGGTCGCCACGACCGGCACGGAGCCGGGGACCCAATGTTCCAGGGGTGAATCGGCGCGTCCGAGAGCCGCGCCGTAGGGCTGCTTCCATGCCCGAATCCGTCAGCTAACCCGGCAGGCGTCATGGAAGACAAGGAGATTCCCTGCATGACCGGTCGTTTCAATCGACTTTCCCTGAGCGCCTTCACCCCCGAGGACAAGGCCGTCGGCGTCGCCGTCAGCACCGTCCTCGCCGGAGCCGTCGGGCTCGCGGTCCTGAACCCCCTCGCCGGTGGCCGCGCCGCGGCCGAGACCCCGGCGCAGGCCGCCGCGGCCACGGCCGCGGCTCCGGCCCCGGCCCAGGCGGCGGCGGTCGCCGAGAAGGGCACCGCGTCGAAGGATTCCACCTCCTCCATCGCCGACGAGGCACGCAAGGCGGGGTACAAGGTGCCGCCGCGCGCGGTCAAGCCCGCCGAGGTGCTGAAGCTGGCGAAGAAGCAGGTCGGCGTCAAGGAGGGCAAGCGCGGCCAGACCAAGTACCACGACTGGTACGTCTCGACCTCGCACGCCAAGGCCACCGCCAAGCGCGACGGCGGCTTCTCCACCAAGGCGTACAACGGCGCCCAGTGGTGCGACATGTTCGTCTCGTGGCTCGGCGCCCAGACAGGCGTGAAGAACATGGGCTGGGACGCCTACACCGTCCAGCACGCCTCCTGGTTCAAGAAGACCGACCGCTGGGGTCACAAGGCCAAGCCGGGCTCCATCGTGTTCTTCGACTGGAAGAAGGGCTCCAAGGGCCGCATCGGCGACATCGACCACGTCGGCATCGTCGTCAAGGACAACGGCAACGGCACCATCAGCACCATTGAGGGCAACACCGAGAACGCGGTGAACAAGAAGGTCCGCGCCAAGTCCACGGTCGTCGGCTACGGCTACCCCGACTACGCGTCCTGACCCGTCCTCCCCTCCAGCGGGCGCCCGGTTCCGGCCGGGCGCCTTCTGGCGTCCCCCGGTGACGGTCCCCAGGTCTGCGGCGAAGTCGGGTAATGGGAAGCATTGACAGCCTTTGATCCTCATTGGACCTCGATAAGGCGTTCCTGGATAGGAATCACTGGCGACCGTCCGACCGGCGCCTGGGGGCCGTCCCCAGAGGAAGGGTGAAGGGGGACGCCCATGCGGCTGCGCCCGGATGTCAGTGTGGTGGTTATCGCCTACAACGACGCCCGGCGGCTTCCGCGGGCGGTCGCCTCGTCGCTGGCGCAGTCGCTGGGCGGCGTCGAGACGGTCATCGTCGACGACGCGAGCACCGACGGCACCGGGGAGATCGCCGACCGGCTCGCCGCCGCGCATCCGGGACGGGTCCGCGCCGTGCGCCTGCCGTCCAACTCGGGCGGCTGCGGACGTCCCCGCAACGCCGGGATCGAGGCGTCGGCCGGCCGGTACCTGATGTTCCTCGACAGCGACGACCTGCTGGACCGGCACGCCTGCCTCAACCTGCTCGCCGCCGCCGAGGACACCGGCGCCGACCTGGTGTCCGGGCGGTGCGACCGGATCTTCCTGGACGTGCCCGAGGGCGCGAAGGGACGTGTCCGCCCCTGGTATTCCTGGCTCTACCGGCGCAGCGCCGTGTACGGGTCGCTGAGCGAGAACCCCCGTCTCCTCTACGACACCCTCTCGACCAACAAGGCGTACCGGCGGGGCTTCCTGGACGAGCACGGGCTCCGGTTCGTCGAACGGCTGCACTACGAGGACCTGCTGTTCACCGCGGAGGCGTACCTGGCGGCCGAACGGACCGCGCTGATCCCGCCCCGCGTCTACAACTGGTTCGTTCAGGAGCGGACGCCGACACCGTCGATCTCGAACCGGCGCGCCGAACCGGCCAACTTCGCCGACCGGCTGGAGATCCACCGGCGCATCGACATGATGTTCGCGCTGCGCGGCGCCCACGACCTGCGGCGCGCCAAGGACGTCAAGTTCATCAACCATGACCTGGGGCTCTACCTGCGGGAGCTGCGCGACCGCGATCCGGGCCGCCGGGAGCGTTTCCTCGACCTGGCGGCCGCGTACCTGGCGGAGCTGGACCCGTGCGCGTTCGAGCTGGCGCGCCCGCTGCCCGCGATCGCCGCGTACCTGATCCGCGAGGGCGACCACGAGGGGGCGCTCGCCGCCGCCGGGTACCGGCCGGACGAGCGGCCCGAACTGCGGGCCCGGCTGGTGGAGCGGGACGGGCGGGTGTTCTGGGGCGCGGGCCGTCCGCGCGGGAGGCTCGGCCGCCGGATCCTGGACGTGACGGGCCTCGGGTTCCATGTCCGCCCGCTGAGGGAACTGCGTCCGGCCAACACGGTGACGCGGCTGGAGATGCGCGGCGACCGCGTCCTCATGGCCGGGCACGTGCTGAACCCGCTGGATCGGATCCCCCCGGACGCGGAACTGGCCGGGACGCTGGAGTTCCGCGACCGGCGCCGCCGGTCCCGCCGGGCGCGGGCTCGCGCCACCGTCCGGCACGAGGGCGACCGGCTGGCCTGGCGGTCGCAGTTCGCCCCGGCCGAGCGGATCAGGCCGGTCGGATTCGTCGATCCGGTCTGGGACGTGCGGCTCCGCATCCGGGTCGATGGTGAGGACGTGGTCACCCGTCCCGGTGAAGGGCGCGGGTCACCGCCGCTGAGCGGGGTCGCGCTGCCCGTCCGGCCCCGGCTGACCAGGCTCGCCGCCGACCGGCTCCGCTCGTACGTCACCGAGGGCGGGCATCTGGCGTTCGCGCTGGAGGCGGCGGGCCCGTGGGGGCGGCTCGCGGGGGCCGCCGCGCGGTGCGCCGCCCGCTCCCCGGCCGGGCGGCTCGCCCGGCGTGGCGCGCGCTCGCTGGGGGAGGCCGTCCGGGGGAGGCTGACCGCCCGCGAGACCAAGATCGCCGTGTTCAACCGGGTGCTGAGCCGGCTGCCCGTCCGGCCCGGCCTGGTCGTCTTCGAAAGCCACCTCGGCCGCGACTATTCGGATAATCCGAAGTACATCTACCGGGAGTTGCGCCGGACGGGCCGTCCCGTGACGGCGGTCTGGTCGTACGCGTCGTCACCGGAGGGGTTCCCGGGCGACGCGACGCTGGTCCGGCGCGGCTCGTGGGCGTACTTCCTGGCGCTGGCGCGGGCGCAGTTCTGGATCGACAACCAGGGCTATCCGGATGGTCTTCGCAAACGCCCGGAGACCACCTATGTCCAGACCTGGCACGGGTCGGCGTTCAAGCTGATGGGCCTCGACCGGCCGCGCCTCAAGAGCGGCCCCGCCGCCGACAGGGCGCGGCTGCGGCGGATGGCGGAGCGCTACGACTGCTTCCTGGTGCGCTCCCGGCACGACGCCGAGACGCTGTGCCGCGGGCTCGGCGTCCGCGCCGAGCTGCTCCCCTCCGGCTACCCGCGCAACGATCCGCTGGTCAACGGGGTGGACGGCGACCCGGAGCCGGCCGCCGAGGCCGCCGCCCTGCGGGCGTCGCTCGGCCTTGCCGACGGGCGCCGCGCCGTCCTGTACGCGCCGACGTTCGCCACCGGGCCGGGGGGACGCCCGGTCGGGCTGCTGGACCCGCCCGTCGACCCGGAGAGGTTCGCGCGTGAGCTGGGCGAGCGGTACGTCCTGCTCGTCCGGCCGCACTACCTGTGCCGGGCCAACGTCCCGCCGGGCGCCCGCGCGGTCATGCGGGACGTCGGCGCGGTGCCCGACGTCACCCCGCTGCTGCTGCTCGCGGACGCGCTGATCACCGACCACTCCTCCATCATGTTCGACTTCGCGCTGCTGGACCGGCCGATCGTCCTGCACCTCCCGGACGGCCGTGATCTCACCACCGGCTACTTCGACCTGGAGCGGCACGGCCCCGGGCCGATCACCCGCACCGAGGACGAGCTCGTCGCCGCGCTCGCCGGGCTGGACGCGGCCGAGGCCGTCCACGCCGCCCGGCGCCGCGCGTTCGCGGCGCGGTTCGGCGAGCACGACCGGGGCACCGCCGCCCGCACGGTGGTGGACCGCCACTTCCCAGCCGCACGGCCGAGCCACAGGGGGAAACGCAATGGCCGCACCGCGTGAGGTCTTCATCGTGTGCAACAACGCCGACGAGATGGGCGGGCTCCAGCGCTGGGCGCACCACATGGCGCGGCTGCTGGCCGGCCGCGGCGACCGGGTGACCCTCGTCGGGATCACCCGGGGCCCGGAGCCGTACCACCACGGCCGCGACGGGTCCTACGCCGTCGAGGTGCTGCACCGGGAGTGGCGTGCGCCGGCGATGGCGTGGCGGCCGGCGAAGCCGCTGGAGCACCTGAACGCGGTGGCGCGCGGACGCGAGCTGTGGCGGTCGGCGGCCCAGCGGCGCGGGGCGGCCCGGCTGTCGGAGCTGTTCGCCGCCGCCGGGCCCGGGGCGGTGGTGATCGTGGCGCAGGTGTGGGCGATGGAGTGGGTACGGCTGGCCGACACCTCCGGGCTGCGCGTCGTGGCGATGAGCCACGAGTCGTACAAGGCGACCCGCATGTCCTCGCGGTACCGGCGGGTCAGGGAGCACTACGCGGACGCCGACCGGATGCTGGTGCTGACCGCCGAGGACGCCGACGCCTGGGCCAGGGACGGCATGACCAACGTCGACCACATCCCGAACGCCCTGCACGTCACGCCGACCGTCCATCCCACGCTGGATCTTCCCGTCGTCGCCTGTGTCGGGCGCCTCTCCCAGGAGAAGGGCATGGACCTGATGCTGGAGGTGTGGGAACGGGTCTCGGCGGCTCACCCGGGCTGGCGGCTGCACGTCTACGGCGGCGGCCCGGACGAGGAGGAACTGCGCGCGCAGGCGGCAGGAATATCCGGTTCGGTGGAGTTCCGGGGCGTGGTCGCCGATGTGGAGGAGGCGCTCGTCGAGGCGTCGATCTTCGCGCTGCCGTCGCGGGCGGAGGGCTTCCCGATGTCGGTGCTGGAGGCGATGGCCTACGGGCTGCCCACGGTCGCGTTCGACTGCGCGCCGGGTGTCCGGGTGCTGATCGAGGACGGCCGGGACGGCGTGCTGGTGCCGCCCGGCGACACGGCCGCGTTCGCGGCGGCGCTGGAACGCCTCATCGTGGACCGGGACCTGCGCCGCGCCCTCGGTGCCGCGGCCCGCGCGTCGGTGCTGCGGTTCCATCCGGACGCCGTCCTCGCCCGCTGGGACCGGCTGTTCGACCTGTTCCACCGCGGCCTGGACCACCGGGACCTGCACCACCGCGATCTGCACCACCGGGGCCCGCCGCCGGCCGTGCCGGAGCGTCCGGCCGCGCCGGCTCTGGAGCCGAGGGCGGGACGGGAGGCCGAACCCGCCCTGGGGGGTGATTCTTTCTAACAACTGTTTGGTAGAGTGCGCGGCGTGAACCAGAACGAGTCGCCGGAGGACCGCGCCTTCCGCGCCGAGGTCCGCGACTGGCTGCGGGCGAACCTGTCGGGCGAGTTCGCGCACGCCCGCGGGCTCGGCGGGCCCGGCCGCGAGCACGAGGCGTTCGAGGAGCGGCTGGCCTGGGAGCGGCACATGGCCGCCGCCGGCTGGACGTGCGTCGGCTGGCCGCGGGAGTACGGCGGACGCGGCGCCACCGTCGAGCAGCAGGTCATCTTCCACGAGGAGTACGCGCTCGCCGACGGCCCCGCCCGGGTCAACCACATCGGCGAGAACCTGCTCGGCCCCACGATCATCGCGTTCGGCACCGACGAGCAGCGCGCCCGCTTCCTGCCGCCGATCGTCGGCGTCGAGGAACTGTGGTGCCAGGGCTACTCCGAGCCCGACGCCGGCTCCGACCTCGCCAACGTCCAGACCCGCGCCGAATTCTCCGGCGACCACTGGCTGGTCAACGGGCAGAAGGTGTGGACGTCGCTGGCCCTCGAAGCGGACTGGTGCTTCGTCGTCTGCCGCACCGAGCCCGGCTCGTCCCGGCACAGGGGGCTGTCGTATCTGCTCGTGCCGATGAAGCAGGACGGCGTGGACATCCGGCCGATCATCCAGCTCACCGGCACCTCCGAGTTCAACGAGGTCTTCTTCGACGGCGCCCGCACCGGCGCCGGCAACATCGTCGGCGCGCCCGGCGAGGGCTGGAAGATCGCGATGGCCACGCTCGGGTTCGAGCGCGGCGTCGCGACGCTCGGCCAGCAGGTCGGGTTCCGCCGCGAGTTCGAGGACGTCGCCGACCTCGCCCGGCGCACCGGAGCCATCGCCGATCCGCTGCTGCGCGACCGGCTGACCAGGGCGTACATGGGCCTGGAGATCATGCGGCTGAACGCCGTCCGGACGATGGCGGGCGTCGCCGCCGGCGCGCCGGGGCCCGAGTCGTCGATCTCCAAGCTCGTCTGGGGCACCTGGCACCGGGAACTGGGTGAACTGGCCATGGACGTCCTCGGCACCGCCGGGCTCGTCGCCGACGGCGAACCCTATGACCTGAACGACTGGCAGCGGCTGTTCCTGTTCTCCCGCTCCGACACGATCTACGCCGGGTCGAACGAGATCCAGCGCAACATCATCGCCGAGCGCGTGCTCGGCCTGCCCCGTGAACCCGCCGCAAGCAGAGAGGCACGCGGATGACCCCGCCGCCGTACGTCCCCGGGCACGGCCTGCTCAAGGACCGCGCCGTCGTGATCACCGCCGCGGCGGGCGCCGGGATCGGAGGCGCCACCGCCCGCCGCTGCCTGGAGGAGGGCGCCCGCGTCCTCATCTCCGACACCCACGAGCGGCGGCTCACCGCGTCCGCGCGGGAACTGGAGAAGGAGTTCGGCGCCGACCGCGTCGCCTCCCTGGTCTGCGACGTGACGTCCGAGGAGCAGGTGCAGGCCCTCTACGGCCTGGCCGTGGAGCGCTTCGGACGCGTCGACGCCGCCGTCAACAACGCCGGGCTCGGCGGGACGGCCGACCTCGTCGACATGACCGACGAGCAGTGGGGGCGCGTCCTCGACATCACGCTCACCGGCACCATGCGCTGCACCCGCGCCGCCCTGCGGATCATGCGCGGCCAGGGGGCGGGCGTCATCGTCAACAACGCCTCGGTGATCGGCTGGCGGGCCCAGAAAGGCCAGTCGCACTACGCCGCCGCGAAGGCCGGCGTCATGGCGCTCACCCGCTGCTCCGCGCTGGAGGCCGCGGACTACGGCGTCCGCGTCAACGCCGTCTCGCCGTCCCTCGCCATGCACCCGCACCTGGTGAAGGTGACGTCGGGGGAACTGCTGGACGAACTGACGCGCCGCGAGGCGTTCGGACGCTACGCCGAGCCGTGGGAGGTGGCCAACGTTATCGTCTTCCTGGCCAGCGACTACTCCTCGTACATGACGGGCGAGGTCGTCTCCGTCTCCTCCCAGCACCCCTAGGAACCACGATGAGTCCACGACGGCGCGACGCCGAGGGCACCGCCACCGCCCGCGCGGAACGGCGAGCCGAACTGCTCGCCACGGCCGCCGAGGTGTTCGCCTCCCAGGGCTACTCCGCCACCACCGTCCGGAAGGTGGCCGACGCCGCCGGCATCCTCGGCGGCAGCCTCTACTACCACTTCGACTCCAAGGAGTCGATGGCCGACGAGATCCTCCGGACGTTCCTGGACGAGATGTGGGCCGGGTACGGCCGCGTCCTGGACGCCGGGCTCAGCGCCCGCGAGACCCTGGAGGCCATCGTCGTCGAGTCGTTCCGCTCGATCGACCGGCACCGGCCCGCCGTCGTCCTCTACCAGAACGAGTCCAAGCACCTCGCGACCAGCGAACGGTTCCACTACCTGCTCGACTCGCAGCGCCGGTTCGAGGAGATGTGGCTGTCCCTGCTGGACCGGGGCGTCAAGGAGGGCGCGTTCCGCGCCGACCTCGACCGGACCCTGGTGTACCGGTTCATCCGCGACACCGTCTGGCTCGCGGCGAACTGGTACCAGCACGGCGGGCGGCTGTCCGCCGACGACATCGCCAAGCAGTACCTCGCCATGTTCCTCGAAGGCATCCAGGCGAGCTAGGACCCCTGTACGAAGGAGAGACCCCATGGCCGAGGCATACATCGTCGACGCCGTCCGCACCCCCGTCGGACGCCGGGGCGGCGGGCTCGCCGGCGCGCACCCCGCCGACCTCGGCGCGCACGCGCTCACCGCGCTGATGGACCGCACGAAGGCCGACCCGTCCGCCGTCGAGGACGTCGTGTTCGGCTGCGTCGACACCCTCGGGCCGCAGGCCGGCGACATCGCCCGCACCTGCTGGCTCGCCGCCGGGCTGCCCGAGGAGGTCCCCGGCGTCACCGTCGACCGGCAGTGCGGCTCCTCGCAGCAGGCCGTCCACTTCGCCGCGCAGGCCGTCCTGTCCGGGACGTCCGACCTGGTCGTGGCGGGCGGCGTGCAGAACATGTCGCAGATCCCGATCGGGTCCGCGATGACCGCCGCCGCGCCGCTCGGCTTCACCGAAGGCCCCTTCGCCGGCTCCAAGGGCTGGCGGCGCCGCTACGGCGACCGGGAGGTCTCCCAGTTCCACGGCGCCGAGATGATCGCCCGCGACTGGGACCTGTCCCGCGAGGACATGGAGGAGTTCGCCTACGAGTCGCACCAGCGCGCCATCCGCGCCATCGACGAGGGGCGCTTCACCCGCGAGATCGCCCCCTACGAGGACGTCACCACCGACGAGGGCCCGCGCCGCGACACCACACTGGAGAAGATGGCCGGCCTGAAGACCCTCGTGGACGGCGGACGCCTCACCGCCGCCCTCTCGTCCCAGATCTCCGACGGCGCCGCCGCCCTGCTCATCGCGTCCGAGCGGGCCGTCAGGGAGCACGGCCTCACCCCGCGCGCCCGCATCCACCACATCTCGGCGCGCGGCGAGGACCCGATCCGGATGCTGTCCGCGCCGATCCCCGCCACCGCGTACGCGCTGAAGAAGACCGGCATGACGATCGGCGACATCGACGCCGTCGAGATCAACGAGGCGTTCGCGTCCGTCGTCCTCGCCTGGCTGAAGGAGACCGGCGCCGACCCCGCGAAGGTCAACCCGAACGGCGGCGCCATCGCCCTCGGCCACCCCCTCGGCGCCACCGGCGCCCGCCTCATGACCACCCTGCTCCACGAACTGGACCGCACCGGCGGCCGCTACGGCCTCCAGACCATGTGCGAGGGCGGCGGCCAGGCCAACGTGACCATCATCGAGAAGCTGTGACTCCCTGTTAGCCCAGGGGGCGACCCCCTGGAACCCCCGGCGGGTCGGGTGCCGAGGTTGGAACTCAAGAGGGCGAAACGGAGTCTGCTGTGGACGTGTTCGAACCAGCCCGCCTCGGGCCGCTGACGCTGCGCAACCGGGTGATCAAGGCCGCGACGTTCGAGGGGATGACGCCCGAGGCGGTCGTGACCGGCGACCTCATCGAGTACCACCGGCGGCCCGCCGCCGGGGGAGTGGGCATGACGACCGTCGCCTACTGCGCGGTCGCGCCCGAGGGCCGCACGGAGCGGGGGCAGATCTGGATGCGGCCCGAAGCCGTCCCCGGGCTGCGCCGCCTCACCGACGCCGTGCACGCCGAGGGGGCCGCCGCGTCCGCCCAGATCGGGCACGCGGGGCCCGTCGCCGACGCCAGCTCCACCAAGCTGCCCGCCATCTCGGCCGGACGCTTCTTCAACCCCCTGGGGATGGCCTTCACCAAGGTCGCCACGGAAGGGGACATCGAGCGCATCACCCGCGCGCACGCCGAGGCGGCCCGGTTGGCGGTCGAGTCCGGGTTCGACGCCGTCGAGATCCACATGGGCCACAACTACCTGGCCAGCTCGTTCCTCAGCCCGCGGCTCAACCGGCGCAAGGACGGCTACGGCGGGCCGATCGAGAACCGCGCCAAGGTCGCGCTCGGCATCGCCCGCGCCGTCCGGGACGAGGTCGGCGACCGTATCGCGATCACCGGCAAGCTCAACATGCGCGACGGCGTGCGCGGCGGCCTGGAGATCGACGACAGCCTGTACGTGGCCCGCCGGCTCCAGGAGGAGGGCACGGTCGACGCGCTGGAGCTGACCGCGGGCAGCTCACTGCTCAACCCGATGTACCTGTTCCGCGGCGAAATGCCCATCCCCGAATTCGCGGCCAGCTACAAGCTGCCCATGCGCGTCGGCCTGCGCATGTTCGGCAAGAAGTTTCTGCGCACCTATCCCTACAAGGACGCCTACCTGCTGGAACACGCCCGCAAGTTCCGCGCCGAACTCGACCTCCCGCTGATCCTGCTGGGCGGCATCACCGACCGGGAGAGCATGGACAAGGCGATGTCGGAGGGCTTCCAGTTCGTCGCCATGGCCCGGGCCCTCCTGCGTGAGCCCGACCTGGTGAACCGCATCGCGGCCGACTCGTCCACCCCGTCCCTGTGCGTCCACTGCAACCGCTGCGTCCCCACCGTCTACCAGGGCACCCACTGCCCCCTCATCCCGTCCTGACGTTCCTGGGCGATGGGGCGATGGTCGATCTCGCGGGCTGGGCTTCCCGAGCCGCAGGAGATGACCGGGGTTGTCACCGCCGAGTACGGCGACTGGAAACGCGCGGTGGAGCGGACGTCCGGCTGGATCCGCGCCGGCGAGGACCCGGCCGCCGCGCCCTAGATCCGGTGCCGCTCGATGAGCTGCTTGACGATCACGTTGCGCTGGATCTCGTTGGTGCCCTCGCCGACGATCATCAGCGGGGCGTCGCGGAAGTAGCGCTCGATGTCGAACTCGGTCGAGTAGCCGGCCGCGCCGTGGATGCGGAGCGCGTTCAGCGCGATCTGCATCGCCGTCTCCGACGCGTGCAGCTTCGCCATGCCCGCCTCCATGTCGCAGCGCTCGCCCGCGTCCAGGCGCCCGGCGGCGTCGAGGGTGAGCAGCCGGGCGGCCCGGAGCTGCGTGGCCATGTCGGCGAGGTAGTTGCCGATGGACTGGTGCTGCCAGATCGGCCTGCCGAACGCCTCCCGCTCCTGGGCGTAACGCAGGGAGTCCTCCAGGGCGGCGCGGCCGACGCCCAGCGCGCGTGCCGCGACCTGGATACGGCCCACTTCGAGACCGCGCATCATCTGGGTGAAGCCGCGGCCCTCCTCGCCGCCGAGCACCGCGTCGAGCGGCGCCTCGTGGCCCTCGAACGACAGCTCGCAGCTCTCCACGCCCTTGTAGCCGAGCTTCGGCAGGTCACGGGATATGGTCAGGCCGGGGCCCGGCTCCACCAGCAGGATGCTGATGCCCCTGTGCCGCGGGGACGCGTGAGGGTCGGTCTTGCACATCAGTGCGATGAGGCCCGACATCCGCGCGTTGGTGATCCACATCTTGGCGCCGTCGATGATGTACCGGCCGCCGTCCCGCCGCGCGGTCGTGGCCATCGCCTGCAGGTCCGAGCCGCCGGACGGCTCGGTGAGCGCCATCGTCGCGCGCAGCTCGCCGGTCGCCATTCTCGGCAGGTAGCGGGCCTTCTGCTCCTCGGTGCCGAACACGGCCAGCAGGTGGGAGACGACCGTGTGCCCGCCGAACGCGCCGGCCAGGGCCATCCAGCCGCGCGCCACCTCCTCGGTGACGAGCGCGTAGCACGCTTTGGACACGCTGACGTCGCCGTACGGCTCCGGCACCGTCAGCCCGTAGACGCCCAGCTCCTTCATCCGGTCGATGAGGCGGGCGGGATAGGTGCCCGCGTGCTCCAGGTCCCGGGCGACCGGGCGGACCTCCCTGTCGACGAAGTCGGCGACGACCTCGACGATGGCGCGCTCCTCGTCGCTGAGCGTGAACACGGCGCCTCGGTCTCCCTTCCGCGCTGGTCCGAGCTCTCATATATTTTGTTTGACGATACACCCCACCTGGCAGGCGCACGGGAGACGATGACTGTGGCCCTTTCCGGTGACCGAGCCCTCGGCCGGCGCCGCCAGCTGAGCGACGAGGTGGCCGCCTACGTCCGCGACCTCATCATGTCGGGCCAGGTCGGGCACGGGGAGTTCCTCCGCCTGGAGCGGATCGCCGAGGACCTCGGGATCAGCGTCACGCCCGTCCGGGAGGCCCTGCTGTCGCTGCGCGGCGAGGGCTTCGTGACGCTGGAGCCGCGCCGCGGGTTCATGCCGGCGCCGCTGACCCGGCAGGACGTCCAGGACCTGTTCGAGGCGCAGGCGTACTTCGCCGGCGAACTGGCCGCCCGCGCCGCCGGGAAGATCACCGAGACCGAGCTGGCATCGCTCGACCGGACGCAGGCGCAGTTGGAGCGGGCTTTCGAGGCCGGGGACGCGGGCGGCGTCGAACGCGCCAACCACCAGTTCCACCGGCTGATCAACCTGTGCGCCGGATCGCCGAAGACGGCCTGGCTGCTGCAGCTCGTCGCCCGGTACGCGCCGCGCCGCTTCTACGCCGGCATCGAGGGCTGGACGAGGGCGTCGGCCGACGACCACCGTCTCGTCCTCGCCGCGCTGCGGGCCGGGGACGCCGACGCCGCACGGCAGGCGATGCGCGCCCACATCCGGCACGCGGGCACGCTGCTGGTCGTCCATCTGGAGGCGCAGGGGTTCTGGGACGCCCAGCCCGAGTGACGCGCGAGACGGAATACCGTATAGGAAATCTCCGGGAGGATGGATGGACGACCGGGTGGTCGTGGTCGCGGATCGTGACGCGACTCGCGTGATCACGCTGAACCGGCCCGAGGCGCGCAACGCGATCGACATCCCGATGCGCGAGCTGCTCCTGGAGGAACTGCTCCGTGCCGTGGACGACCCCGGCGTCCGGGCGATCGTGCTGACCGGTGCCGGCGGGACGTTCTCGGCGGGCGGCGACGTCACGTCGATGGAGGGCGCCGGCCCGGACGCGGTCGACGCCCGGCTCGCGCCCGTGCACCGGGCCGTCCGGCTCATCGCGACCTGCGGGACGCCGGTGATCGCGGCCGTCGAGGGCGCCGCGGCCGGGCTCGGGGTGTCCCTCGCCGCCGTCTGCGACCACGTGGTCGCCGCCGAGGACGCCCGGTTCGTCGCCGCGTTCGGCAAGGTCGGCCTCATCGCGGACGGCGGCCTGCTCTGGACGCTCCCGCAGCGCGTCGGCATGGGCCGCGCCAAGGAGATGCTCGTGTTCGGCCGGACGGTCCCCGCGCTCCGCGCCCACGAGATCGGCCTCGCCGACTCCCTCGCGCCGTCCGGCAAGGCCCTGGACGCCGCGCTCGGCCTGGCCGCGGAGGCCGCCGCGCTCGCCCCGCTGTCGGTCGCCGCCGCGAAGCGGCTGCTGGCCCGCGCCGACCCCGACCTGACGCGGCTGCTGGAGTCCGAGCGCGAGGAGCAGACCGCGCTGTTCGGCAGCGCCGACTTCGCCGAGGGCCGGGCCGCGTTCGCCGGGCGCCGCCCGCCGCGCTTCCAGGGCCGCTGACATCGCAGGAGGAACGGGCATGAGCAGGCTGCAGCAGACCCACGGGCTGTCGGACGAGCAGCGGGAGATCATCGCGACCGTCCGGGCGTTCGTCGACAAGGAGATCCTCCCGGTCGCCACCGCCCTGGAGCACGCCGACGAATACCCGCAGGCGATCGTGGACGGCATGCGGGAACTCGGGCTCTTCGGCCTGATGATCGATGAGGAGCACGGCGGGCTCGGGGAGTCGCTGCTCACCTACGCGCTGGTCGTGGAGGAGCTGTCGCGGGGCTGGATGAGCGTGTCCGGCATCGTCAACACCCACTTCATCGTCGCCTGGATGATCACCCACCACGGGACCGCCGAGCAGAAGGCGCACTACCTGCCGAAGATGGCGGCGGGCGAGATCCGGGGCGCGTTCTCGATGTCGGAGCCCGGCTGCGGCTCGGACGTCTCGGCCATCACGACCCGTGCCGTCCCCGACGGCGGCGACTACGTGATCGACGGGCAGAAGATGTGGCTGACCAACGGCGCCTCGGCCAACCTCGTCGCCACGCTCGTCAAGACCGACCCGGAGGCGGGCCACCGCGGCATGACCACCTTCCTCATCGACAAGACGCCCGGCTTCGGGGAGGTGGCGCCCGGCCTGACCGTCCCCGGCAAGATCGAGAAGATGGGCTACCGGGGCGTCGACACCACCGAGCTGATCTTCGACGCGTACCGCGTCCCGGCCGACCGGATCCTCGGCGGGGCGCCCGGCCGCGGCTTCTACCAGATGATGGACGGCGTGGAGGTCGGCCGCGTCAACGTGGCCGCCCGCGGCTGCGGTGTCGCGAAACGCGCCTACGAACTGGCCCTCGGCTACGCCCGGCAGCGTGAGACGTTCGGCAGGCCCATCGCCGGGCATCAGGCCGTGCTGTTCCGGCTCGCCGAGATGGCGACCAAGGTCGAGGCCGCGCACCAGATGATGGTGATGGCGGCGCGGCGCAAGGACTCCGGCGACCGCAACGACCTGGAGGCCGGCATGGCGAAGTACCTGGCCAGCGAGTACTGCAAGGAGGTGGTCGAGGACGCGTTCCGCATCCACGGCGGCTACGCCTACTCCAAGGAGTACGAGATCGAGCGCCTCTACCGGGAGGCCCCGATGCTGCTGATCGGCGAGGGCACCGCCGACATACAGAAAATGATCATCGGCCGCCGCCTCCTGGAGGACTGACCGGGATACTGCCCCTCGAAGGGATCGCGGTCGCCGTACCGGCGCGGGCGGCGGCGCCCGAACCCGCAACGAGAGGAGCGATCACTATGAGGAACCGTGAGTTCGCGGGCACCCCGGTCGGTGCCGTGGGGCTGGGCTGCATGGGCATGAGCTGGGCCTACGGCGAGTCGGAACGGGACGACGAGGCGTCGATCGCGCTGATCCGGGAGGCGCTCGACCTGGGCGTGACGTTCCTGGACACCGCGCAGCCCTACGGTGACGGCCACAACGAGTCGCTCGTCGGCCGGGCGCTGGCGGGACGCCGGGACGAGGCGGTCGTCGCGACCAAGACGGGCCTGGTGGTGGAGTCGATGGCCACCAGGAGGATCGTCCGGAACGGCCGGCCGGAGCACGTCAGGGCCTCCGCCGAAGACAGCCTGCGCCGCCTCGGCACCGACGTGATCGACCTGTACTACCTGCACCGGGTCGACCCGGAGGTGCCGCTGGCCGACACCTGGGGCGCGATGGCGGAGCTGGTCGAGGCGGGGAAGGTCCGCAGGCTGGGCCTGTCGGAGGTCAGCGTCGGGCAGGCCGCCGAGGCGCACGCGATCCACCCGGTCGCGGCGATCCAGTCGGAGCTGTCGCTGTGGACGCGTGACGCGATGGGCGCGCCCGGCGGGCTCGCCGGCACCCTGCCGGGCGACAGCGTGAGCCCCGGCCGGGGACCGGGCGACGTGGTCGGCTGGTGTGCCGCCAACGGTGTCGCGTTCGTGCCGTTCTCACCGCTCGGCCGGGGCTTCCTCACCGGGACGGTCACCTCCGCCGACTTCGAGAGCACCGACCTGCGGGTCGGCAACCCGCGCTTCCAGGAGGACGCGCTCAAGGCCAACCTGCGCATCGTGGAGGTGGTCAAGGCGGTCGCCGAGCGGCACGGCGCGACCCCGGCGCAGGTGGCGATCGCCTGGACGCTCGCGCAGGGCGACCACGTCATCCCGATCCCCGGCACCAAGAAGCGCCGCTACCTGCACGACAACGCGGGCGCCGCCGACCTGGAGCTCACCGAAGCCGATCTGGCCGACCTGGACGAGCTCCCGGCGGCCGTCGGCGGACGCTACTGACCGTCCGGGGTCATCGCCGCCCGGACGGGGCGGGCGCCTGAGCGGCCAGGGCCAGCAGGTCATCGACGCTCCAGTGGTCGGCGGCGTGCTCGCCGTACTTGGCGGCCACGAGCCGGCCGCCGGGGCCGATCAGGAAGTCGGCGGGCAGGCCGAGGCGCCCGCCGTCCGGGCGGGACTTCGGCGTCCGCGCCCGGCCCCGGGCGACCTCCCGGGTGCCGGCGGCGACCGAGCGCGCGATCGTCCACCACGCGCGCGGGTCGAGCAGCGCGCGGCGGGCGGACTCCACGCCGAACTCGGCGTACAGCCGCTTCTCCGGATCGCCGATCACGGCGAACGGGAGACCGGGGACGTGCTCGCGCAGTTCCTCGGCGGAGGAGTGGAAGACGACCACCTCGCGGATGCCCGCCGCCTCGATCTCGGCGTGCCGGCCGGTGAACGAGCGCAGGTGCAGGTTGCAGATCGGGCAGCCCGCGAACCGGCGGAACTGCAGATGGACGAGGCGGCCGGGGTCGGGGACGGTGAGCGCCGGGCCGTTGACCGGGGTCAACCGCCGCGCGGGGACGTCGGAACCGGGCGCGAGACGCATGGCTGCTCCTTTAAGCGTAAGGCGTACGCTTACGATCGTAGGTGCATGTCGTACGCTGTCAAGCGCCATGCCTCGACCACGCTCGCTCAGCACCGGGAAGCTCGCCGCGGCGGCGCTCGCCGTCATCGACCGGGACGGCCTCGCCGGGCTGTCCATGCGCGCCGTCGCCAAGGAGCTCGGCATGAGCACCATGGCGCTCTACCGGTACGTGCGCGACCGGGAGGAGCTGGAAGGGCTCGTCCTCGACCTCGTCTACGGCGGGGTCGATCCGACGCCGCCGCCCGAGGGCCCGTGGGACGCGCGGATCGAGACCATGGCCCTGCGGATGCGCGACGCGTTCGGCGCCCACGCGGCGATCGTGCCGCTGACGCTCACCCACCGGCACGCCTCGGCGGGGTCGCTGCGCTGGGGCGAGGCGGTCACCGGCATCCTCGCGGACGCGGGCATCACCGGGCCGCCCGCGGCCATCGCGCTGCGCACGCTGATCGCCTACATCGTCGGCGCGATCCAGCTGGAGCACCTCGGCCCGCTGTCGGGGGAGGGGACCGCCGTCATCGCCGCCCTGCCCGCCGGCGAGTTCCCCCACATGGCGGAGACCGCGCGGCACGCCCGCCACATCGGCCCCGACGAGGAGTTCCGCGGGGGACTGGCGGCCGTGCTGCGCGGCCTCGGCGCGGGCGCGCCCTAGCGCACCAGGAGCGACTGCTGGGCGGCGATCACCTCGGCGGCCCGCCGCACGATCCCGTCGATCAGCTCACCGCAGCTCGGAAGATCGTCGATGACGCCGACGACCTGGCCGGACGCCATCACGCCCAGGTCGGGACGCCCGTCCACCATGGCCGCCTTCAGCAGCATCGGCGTGTTCGCGGCCATCAGCACCTGCGACCACGACAGGTCCTTGCCGTGCTTCATCGCCTTCCCGTCGGCGATCATCGCGCGCCACGACATCCCGGACAGCTTCTTGAACCGGGCGCCGTTGCGCACCGCCCGGACGAGCCCGCCCACGCGTCCGGACCTCTCCAGGGTGTTGACCAGCTCGCTGCGCAGCACCCGGTGCGGCATCCCGTCCACCTGCCGCGTCACCACGGTCTCGCCGGTCTTCAGGTACACCTGCTTGACCGCGTCCGGCACCGAGCTGTCGGAGGTCAGCAGGAACCGCGTGCCCATCGCCACGCCCGCCGCCCCGTAGGCGAGCGCGGCGGCGAGCCCGCGGCCGTCGAAGAAGCCGCCGGCCGCGATGACCGGGATGTCCACCGCGTCCACCACCTGCGGCAGCAGCAGCGTCGTGGCGACGGCGCCGGTGTGGCCGCCGCCCTCGCCGCCCTGGACGAGCACGGCGTCCGCGCCCCAGCCGGCGACCTTCTCCGCGTGCCGCCGCGCGCCGACCGAGGGGATCACCACGACCCCGGCGTCCTTCAGCTTGGCGATCAGCTCCTTCCTGGGCGCGAGCGCGAACGAGGCGACCTTCACGCCCTCCTTGATCAGGAGGTCGATGCGGTCGCCCGCGTCGCCCGCGTCCGCCCGCAGGTTGACGCCGAACGGCGCGTCCGTGCGCTCCTTCACCTCGCGGATCGCGTCCGCGAGCTGGGCCGGCGTCATCGTCGCCGACGCCAGGACGCCGAGCCCGCCCGCGTTCGCCACGGCCGTGACGAGCCGCGGCCCGGCCACCCACCCCATGCCGGTCTGGACGACCGGGTGCCGCACGCCCGTCAGCCGGGTCAGCGGAGTGTCGAGCACCTGCTCCATCAGGCGGGAACCTCTCTTTCGCGCAGGCCCTTCGGGTCGAGGACCTCGCGCATGATCCGCAGCTCCTCGCCGTCCGGCAGCCGCGTCTCGGGCACCTCGTCCGGGACGGCCAGCTCGAAGCCCGTCGCCGCGCGCACATCGTCGGCGCGCACGCCGGGATGGACCGAGCGCAGCCGCATCCGCCGGTCCGGGGTCTCGAAGTCGAGCACCGCGAGGTTGGTCACCACGGCGCGGATCTCGTGCGCGCCCCGGTCCCAGCCGACGCCGCTCACCATGTCGACCTTCTCGGTGAACACCCGCGTCGAGTGCTTGGGCACCCAGTAGCTCGTCGGGTTCAGCAGCGTGTTGCCCGGCCCGCCGCGCACGCCCAGGAGCTGCCGGGACGGACGCTCCCAGTCGCCGATGCACGAGATGTTGGTGTTGCCGTGCGCGTCGATCTGGCTCGGCCCCATCACCACGTGCCGCCGTCCGTTGAGGACGAGCCACAGGTGGTCGCGGAACGGCAGCCACCCCTCGGCCGTCGCCGCCTGGGCGCCCAGCGGGACGGGCTCGGCGCTCAGCGACGGCCCGCCGTCCGTCGTGAGCAGGCCGGGCGCGAACGTCGCCCGCGCCAGCCGGGACCCCAGCATCGGCACGAACCCGGCGACCGCCGCCGCGACGATCTCCCCGTCGCCCCGGAACAGGTCCGCGCACGCCGCGGCGCACACCTCCGCGCGCGTCACATCGCTCATCGGTTCTCCTCCCGCCACACCCGGACGGCGTCCTGGTAGGCGGCCTCGTCGCCGGACAGGAAACGCTCGCGGAACCCGGCCCACTTCTCCGGGTCGGCCGCCGCCTGCGCGTAGAGCCGCTGGAACTTCTCGTCCCGCCCGAAGTCGGGCACGCAGTCGGTGAAGTGCGCCCCGTTCGGCGTCTCCACCACGCCCGCCACGTGCGACCGGCTGATCAGCATCGACTGCACCGGGCCCTCCTTGGCGAAGTCCGCGGTGTCGACGAGCCGCTCGCACGACACGTAGGTGCGGCCGGCGGCCTTGGCGAACAGGTCGTCCATGTACGGGTCGGGGCCGAGGTACTGGGCGTTGCCGCGGGCGTCGGCGCGGTTCATGTGGATCAGCGCCACGTCCATCGTCAGGGCGGGGACGGCGACCAGTTCGGTTCCGTCCTCGTACGGGGAGCGGATCGTCTTCAGCTCGGGGTTGACCCTCAGCACGTCCGAGCCGAGGCCGACCGGCGTGGGCAGGAACGGCAGCCGGTGCGCCGCCGCGTACAGCCCGAACATGAACATGCCCTCGTCGTACTCGGTCAGCTCGATCGACCCGGACTGCCGGGCCTGCCGGAAGTGCGGCTCCAGCGGGATCGAGTCCATCGTCACGAACGCGGTGACCAGCCTGCGGATCTTGCCGGCCGCGCACAGCAGCCCCACGTCCGGCCCCCCGTAGGCCACCACCGTCAGGTCGGTGACGGGGGAGCGGAGGATCGCCCGGACCAGCGCCATCGGCTTGCGCCGCGACCCCCAGCCGCCGATCCCGACCGTCATGCCGCTCTCCAGCGACCCGGCGACCTCGTCGGCCGACATGACCTTGGAACCCGGATTCATCGAGAACTCCTGAGTGTGGAGACCCCGGGCTTTAGCCCTGGGGAGGAAACACGCCCCCGCACGGTGCCGCGCCGTTCCTCGAACATGCGGGCGAACATCACAGGCGGGGCCATAGGATGTGAGGCATGGCGCGGCAGGTGAAACGGGCGTTTCGGTACCGCTTCCATCCCACAGGCGAGCAGGCGGCGGAGTTGTCGCGCACGTTCGGCTGCGCGCGCCTGGTCTACAACCGGGCGCTGGAGGAACGCACCCGCGCCTGGTACACCGAGCAGCGCCGCGTGTCCTACGTGGAGACCTCCGCGCTCCTCACCGAATGGAAGAAGACCGGGGAACTGGCGTTCCTGGGCGAGGTGTCCTCGGTGCCGTTGCAGCAGGCGCTGCGGCACCTGCAGACGGCGTTCACGAACTTCTTCGCCGAACGCGCCGCCTACCCGCGTTTCAAGTCGCGGAAGAAGTCCCGGCAGTCTGCGGAGTACACCCGCAGCGCGTTCAAGTGGCGTGGCGGCCGCCTGACGCTGGCGAAGATGTCCGAGCCGCTGGCGATCGTGTGGTCCCGGCCGCTGCCCGAGGATGCCGTGCCGTCCACGGTCACCGTCAGCCGGGACGCGGCCGGGCGCTGGTTCGTGTCCCTGCTGTGCGAGGACGCCATCGCCCGTCTCGACCCGACCGACCGGGCGGTGGGGATCGACGCCGGGATCACGTCGCTGGTGACGCTGTCGACCGGGGAGAAGGTCACCAACCCCCGGCACGAGCGCCGTGACCGCGAACGCCTTGCCAAGGCGCAGAAGGACCTGGCCCGCAAGGCCAAGGGCTCGAAGAACCGGTGCACGGCCGCTCACCGGGCCCCCTTGGCGACGAAGGCGTCGCGGTGCTCGTCGCCCGCGCCGACGAGGTTCAGCTCGAACGTGAAGCCCTGCTCGTAGCGGTAGCTGCGCTTGACGTCGACCGGGTCGATGCCGTTCAGCGACTCCTTGGCGCGCCGGATGACGTACCGGTCCTTCGCGGCGATGTTCGCGGCGACCTCCAGGGCCTTGGCGCGCAGCTCGCCGGCCGGGACGACCTCCAGGACCGAGCCGTGGTGGTGCAGTTCGTCCGCCGTGACGTTGCGGCACGTGTAGACCATCGCGCGCATCAGGTGCTGCGGGACGAGCCGGGCCAGGTGGGTGGCGGCGCCGAGGGCGCCCCGGTCCACCTCCGGAAGGCCGAAGTAGGCGTCCTGCGAGGCGATCACGATGTCGGCGTTGCCGGCCAGGCCGATCCCGCCGCCGAGGCAGAAGCCGTGCACCGCGGCGACGACCGGGACCTCGCAGTCGTAGACGGCGGCGAACGCCGCGTAACAGCCGCGGTTGGCGCCGACCAGGGCGGCGTGGCCCTCGGTGTTCTGCATCTCCTTGATGTCGACGCCCGCGTTGAAGCCCCGGCCCTCGGCCCGGAGCACGACGGCGCCGACCTCGGGATCGCGGCCCGCCGCGAGCACCGCGTCGGCCAGCTCGTACCAGCCCGCGACGGTCAGCGCGTTGACCGGCGGCGCGTCCACGACGATCTCGGCGACCCCGTCCAGGGTCGTGGTGGAGACTCCCATGCGCTACCTTTCCACCAAACATTTGTTAGAACAGACGGTAGCAGAGGCGCACGAAGGAGGCGGAATGTCACTGACGCTCGATCTGGGCGGCAGGACCGTCGTGGTCACCGGGGGCGTGCGCGGGGTCGGCGCCGGCATCAGCCGCGCCTTCCTGGCGGCGGGCGCCGAGGTCGTCGCGGTCGCCCGCCGCACGCCGCAGACGCTTCCCGAGGCGGACGGCCGGACGGCGCGGTTCGTCTCGCTGGACGTGCGCGACCCGGACGCCGCGCAGGCGTTCGCCGACGGGCTCGACCGCGTGGACGTCCTGGTCAACAACGCCGGCGGCGGGCCGTACCTGCCGGTCGCCGAGGGGGACCTGCGCACCCACCTGAAGATCATCGAGCTGAACCTCAGCTCCGCGCTGATCATGTCGCGGGCGCTGCGGCCGAAGATCCTGGAGCGCGGCGGCGGCTCGGTCATCAACATCGGCAGCGTCAGCGGGGTGCGGCCCTCGCCCGGTACCGCCGCCTACGGCGCCGCGAAGGCCGGTCTCCACAGCCTCACCCAGTCGCTGGCCGTGGAGTGGGCGCCGGACATCCGGGTCAACACGCTGATCCTCGGGATGGTCCGCACCGAACTGGCGCATCTGCACTACGGCGACGAGGAGGGCGTCGCCGCCGTGGGGCGGACCGTGCCGCTCGGCCGCCTCGCCGACCCCTACGACATCGGCGCCGCCTGCGTGTTCCTGGCCTCGGACCTGGCGTCCTACGTCACCGGCTCGTCGATGCAGGTCCACGGCGGGGGAGAGCGCCCCGCATTCCTGGACGCCGCCACCGTCAACAAGGAGGAGTCACGATGATCTGCAAGGACCGGGTGGTCGCCGTCACCGGCGCCGGGCGCGGGCTCGGCCGCGCGCACGCGCTGGAGTTCGCCCGCCAGGGCGCGCTCGTCGTCGTGAACGACCTGGGCGTCGCGCGGGACGGCACCGGGGAGGCGTCCGGCGGCCCCGCGGACGACGTCGTCCGGGAGATCGAGGCGCTCGGCGGGAAGGCGGTCGCCGACCTCGGCGACATCGCCACCGACGAGGGCGCCGCCGGGCTGGTCGCCACCGCGATCGACGCGTTCGGGCGGCTCGACACGCTCGTCAACAACGCCGGGTTCCTCCGCGACCGCATGCTGGTCAACCTGGGCGAGGACGAGTGGGACGCCGTCATGCGCGTCCACCTCAAGGGGCACTTCCTGCCGCTCAAGCACGCCGGGCGGTACTGGCGGGCCGAGAGCAAGGCGGGCCGTGCCGTGGACGCCCGTGTGGTCAACACCTCCTCCGGTGCCGGGCTGCTCGGCAGCGTCGGGCAGGGCAACTACTCCGCCGCCAAGGCCGGCATCGTCGGCCTGACCCTCGTCGCGGCCGCCGAGCTGGGCCGCTACGGCGTCACCGTCAACGCGATCGCGCCCGCCGCCCGCACCCGCATGACCGAGGAGGTCTTCGCGCAGACGATGGCCGCCCCCGCCGAGGGCGAGTTCGACGCCATGGCGCCGGAGAACGTCTCGCCGCTCGTCGTCTGGCTCGGCTCCGCCGGGTCGCGCGAGGTGACCGGACGGGTCTTCGAGGCCGAGGGCGGCAAGATCTGCGTGATGGACGCCTTCCGGCACGGTCCCACCGCCGACAAGGGCGCCCGCTGGGACCCCTCGGAGGTCGGCGACGTCGTCAAGGACCTTCTGGCCAAGGCGCCCGCCCCCGAGCCCGTCTACGGCGCCGGCTGACCCCGTCCGAGGAGGCCCGCCCGAGGGGGCGCCGCCCGCGCTCGGCCGCGAACGGAATGCGGTCGTGGCGGGCGGTGTTGTATCCGCGGGAAAAGAGATCGCCCCGCATGGGGTGTTCCGGCTACGGTGCGAAGGCTGTGGGGTGAGCGGGGCCCGGGGGGCCTGGAACCCTATCCTTGTCGATGGTTATGGGGACGAGTGTGAGATCGCCGCTCGCCGACCTGCGTGCGCGCCTGCCGGAGCTGATGCTGCGTGACGGGCACCGGCTGCGCCGCCGGATCGACGGCGTCCAGAAGATGCGCGACGCCCGCCGCCGGGCCGAGGTCGCCGAGGAGATCGCCGCCGAGATCGAGGCCGCCGAGCGGCGGGTCGAGCGGCGGCGGCTCGCCGTGCCCGCGATCACGTACCCGGCCGAGCTGCCGGTGTCGCAGAAGAAGGACGACATCCTCGCCGCGGTCCGCGACCACCAGGTCGTGATCGTCGCGGGGGAGACGGGCTCCGGCAAGACCACCCAGATCCCCAAGATCTGCCTGGAGCTGGGCCGTGGCGTCCTCGGGTCCATCGGGCACACCCAGCCGCGGCGGCTGGCGGCGCGGACGGTCGCCGACCGCATCGCCGAGGAGCTCGGCACCGAGCTCGGCGACGCCGTCGGCTACAAGGTGCGCTTCACCGACCGCTCCGGCGACGACACGCTCGTCAAGCTGATGACCGACGGCATCCTGCTCGCCGAGATCCAGACCGACCGGCTGCTGCGCCGGTACGACACGCTGATCATCGACGAGGCGCACGAGCGCAGCCTCAACATCGACTTCCTGCTCGGGTACGTCAAGGAGATCCTGCCGCGCCGGCCCGACCTCAAAGTGATCATCACCTCGGCGACGATCGATCCCGAGCGGTTCTCCGCGCACTTCGGCGACGCGCCCATCGTGGAGGTGTCGGGACGGACGTATCCGGTGGAGGTGCGGTACCGGCCCGTCGTCGACCCGGACGACCCGTCCGCCGACCCCGACCGCGACCAGATCCAGGCCATCCTCGACGCGGTGGACGAGCTGGGCCGCGAGGGGCCCGGCGACGTGCTGGTGTTCCTCAGCGGTGAGCGGGAGATCCGCGACACCGCCGAGGCGCTCACCAAGCACTTCACCCGGCGCGGGGAGGCCACCGATGTCCTGCCGCTGTACGCGCGGCTGTCGTCGGCCGAGCAGCACCGGGTGTTCCAGCCGCATCGCGGGCGCCGGATCGTCCTTGCGACCAACGTCGCCGAGACGTCGCTGACCGTCCCCGGCATCAAGTACGTCGTCGACCCGGGCACCGCCCGCATCTCCCGCTACAGCCACCGGCTGAAGGTGCAGCGGCTCCCGATCGAGCCGGTGTCTCAGGCGTCGGCGAACCAGCGCAAGGGACGCTGCGGGCGCGTGTCGGAGGGGGTCTGCGTCCGGCTGTACTCCGAGGAGGACTTCCAGGCCCGCCCCGAGTTCACCGACCCGGAGATCCTGCGCACCAACCTCGCCTCCGTCATCCTGCAGATGACCTCGCTCGGCCTCGGCGACATCGCCGCGTTCCCGTTCGTGGAGCCGCCGGACCGCCGCAACGTCAAGGCCGGCGTCGACCTGCTGCACGAGCTGGGCGCCATCGATCCGGTGGAGAAGGACCCGCGCAAGCGCCTCACCCCGCTCGGCCGCAGCCTCGCCCAGCTCCCCGTCGACCCGCGGCTGGCCCGCATGGTGCTGGAGGCCGACAAGAACGGCTGCGTGCGCGAGGTCCTGATCATCGCCTCGGCGCTGTCCATCCAGGACCCGCGCGAACGCCCCGCCGAGCACCAGCAGGCCGCCGACGAAAAGCACCGCCGGTTCGCCGACCCCACCTCCGACTTCCTGGCCTACCTGAACCTGTGGAACTACCTGCGCGAGCGGCAGCAGGAGCTGTCGGGCAGCGCGTTCCGCCGCATGTGCAAGAACGAGTTCCTGCACTTCCTGCGCGTCCGCGAATGGCAGGACCTGCACGGCCAGCTCAAGCAGGTCGCCAAGTCGCTCGGCGTCACGCTCAACACCGCCGACGCGCCGCCCGACCGCATCCACGCCTCGCTGCTCGCCGGCCTTCTCTCCCACATCGGGCTCATCGACGCAGAGAAGAAGGACAGGCAGCGCCGGGGCCAGGAGTACCTGGGCGCGCGAGGTGCGAAGTTCGCCGTGTTCCCGGGGTCGTCACTGTTCCGCAAGCCGCCGCGCTGGGTGATGTCGGCGGAGCTGGTCGAGACGTCCCGGCTGTGGGGACGTGTCAACGCCAGGATCGAGCCGGAGTGGATCGAGCCGCTGGCGCAGCACCTGGTGAAGCGCAACTACAGCGAGCCGCACTGGTCGAAGAAGCAGGCGGCCGTCATGGCGCGCGAGAAGGTCACCCTCTACGGGGTGCCGATCGTCGCCGACCGCCGCGTCAACTACGGCCGCATCGACCCCGTCCTGTCCCGCGAGCTGTTCATCCGGCACGCGCTGGTCGAGGGCGACTGGGAGACCCGTCACCGGTTCTTCCACGACAACCGCGCCCTGCTGGACGAGGTGGAGGAGCTGGAGCACCGCGCCCGGCGCCGCGACATCCTCGTCGACGACGAGACCCTCTTCGACTTCTACGACGAGCGTGTCCCCGAGGACGTCGTGTCCGGGCGGCATTTCGACTCGTGGTGGAAGAAGGCCCAGCGCACCGACCCCGACCTGCTCGGGTTCGAGAAGTCGATGCTCATCAACGAGACCGCGGGCGGGGTCAGCGAGTCCGACTACCCGGACGTGTGGAAGCAGGGCCCGCTGCGCCTGCGCCTCACCTACCAGTTCGAGCCCGGCGCCGACGCCGACGGCGTGACCGTGCACATCCCCGTCCAGGTCCTCAACCAGGTGCGGCCGGACGGGTTCGAGTGGCAGGTCCCGGGCCTGCGCGCCGAGCTGGTCACCGAGCTGATCCGGTCGCTGCCCAAGCAGCTGCGCGTCAACTTCGTCCCGGCGCCCGACTACGCCCGCAAGGTCCTCGACCGGGTCGCGCCGCGCACCGAGCCGCTGCTGGACGCCCTGGAACGCGAGCTGACCGCGATGACCGGCGTGCCCGTCGCGCGGGAGGCGTGGGACCCGTCCCGGCTGCCCGCCCATCTGCGCATCACGTTCCGCGTCGTGGACGACCGGGGCCGCACCCTCGGCGAGGGCACCGGCCTGGACGAGCTGAAACGCCGCCTCGCCGGCAAGGTGCGCGGCACGCTGGCGAAGGCCGCGTCCACGATCGAACGCTCCGGCCTCACCGAGTGGACGGTCGGGGAGCTGCCCCGCACCTATGAGCGGAAGCAGAACGGCTACGACGTCAAGGCGTACCCGGCGCTCACCGACGAGGGCGACACGGTCGCCGTGCGCATGTACGAGACGGAGGCCGAGCAGCGCCGCGCCATGTGGCTCGGCACCCGCCGGCTGATCCTGCTGAACGCGCCGTCCCCGGTGAAGCTCATCCAGGGCCGCCTGACCAACAAGGGCAAGCTCGCGCTCAGCCACAACCCGCACGGCTCCGTCGCGGCGCTGTTCGACGACTGCGTCACCGCCGCCGCCGACCGGCTCATCGCCGAGGCGGGCGGGCCCGCGTGGGACGAGGACGGCTTCCGCGCCCTCTATGATCGCGTCCGCGCCGACCTGCACGACGCGACGGCCCAGATCGTCGGGCTCGTCGAGCGCATCCTGGCCGAGGCGCACGAGGCCGACCGGCGGCTGCGCGGCACCACGAGCCTCACGCTCGTCCCGGCGCTGACCGACATCCGCGGCCGGCTCGCGGCGCTGATCCATCCGGGGTTCGTCACCGCGACGGGCTGGGCGCGGCTGCCCGACCTGCCCCGCTACCTGCGCGCCCTGCGGGTCAGGCTCGACAAGCTCCCCGAGAATCCGGGACGTGACCGGATGCTCGCGCACCAGGTCGACGTCCTGGCGCAGGAGTACGAGCAGACGCTGCGCCGCCTGCACCCGGCCCGCCGGGAGGAGGAGCCGGCCCGGCAGATCCGCTGGATGCTGGAGGAGCTGCGCGTCAGCCTCTTCGCCCAGCAGCTCGGAACCCGCTTCCCCGTCTCCGACAAGCGCATTCGCAAGGCGATGGCCCAGCTCTGACCGGAGAATGCATGATCAGCCGCCTGGTATGACTGGATCATGACATTGAGGGAGTACTACCCGCCGATCGAGCCGTACGACTCCGGCCTGCTCGACGTGGGCGACGGGAACCGGATCTACTGGGAGACCTGCGGGAACCCGGACGGCAAGCCCGCGGTGTTCCTGCACGGCGGCCCCGGCGGCGGGCTGCTCCCCGACAACCGGCGGTTCTTCGACCCGTCCGGGTACCGGATCGTGCTGTTCGACCAGCGGGGCTGTGGGCGGAGCCTCCCGCACGCGGGCGACCCGTCGGTGTCACTGGAGCACAACGTCACCCCGCGTCTGGTGGACGACATCGAGCGGCTGCGCGAGCACCTCGGCATCGAACGGTGGCTGGTGTTCGGCGGAAGCTGGGGCAGCACCCTCGCGCTCGCCTACGCGCAGGCACATCCGGACCGTGTCACCGAGATCGTGCTGCGCGGCGTCTACCTCGTCCGCCCGCCCGACGAGGCATGGGCGTTCACGCCGGCCGGCGCGGCGCACCTGTTCCCGGCCGAGTGGGCGGCGTTCCGGGACGCGATCCCGCCCGCCGAGCAGGACGACCTGCTCACCGCCTACGGCCGCCGGATCGAGGACCCCGACCCGGCGGTGCACATGCCGGCGGCCCGCGCCTGGGTCGCCTGGGAGCTGGCCGCGAACACGCTCCGGCCCGTCCCGCCGCCGGATCTGGACGACGCCACGGTCCTCACGTTCGCCCGCATCACGTACCACTACATCTCCAACCGCGGCTTCCTTCCCGAGGAGGGGCTGCTCGCGGGCGTCGACCGCATCCGCCACATCCCCGCCGTGATCGTCAACGGCCGCTACGACATCAAGACGCCGCCGGACCAGGCGTGGGATCTGCACCGGGCGTGGCCCGAAGCGGAGTTCCACATCGCTGAGGACGCCGGGCACGGCGGCTCCGAGCCGGGCAACCGCGACCGGCTCATCGAGGCCACCGACCGCTTCGCCGCCCGCTGAACGACGACGTGGGCACCCCCACATCTGCCTCCCAATTCACTGCAGTGACGTGGACTAGTGCGTATGGTTCATTCCATGCCTAACAGCGAAGAGCGCGACAACAGCGGCCCCGAGGGGACGGCCGCGGCTCCAGGGGGCGCGGTCGTCGAGGGCGCGGTCGCCGGCATCACGGGGGACAGCGGGACGGGGCCGGGGGAGACGGCCGTCGCCCGCATGGGAGACCCGGTCACGGTGTGGCCGTGCGCGAACTGCGGACGACCCGTCCCGCAGCCCGTGGGGGCGGTCCGCGCCATCCGGTACTGCCAGGACAACGACGGCGCCTGCGCCCGCGAGGCCCGCGAGCGCCGCGACCGGGGCCGGGACGCGCCGGGCCTCACCGGGCAGGTCGCCTCGGCCTGGGAGATGGTCGAGCGGCTGGAGAAGGCCGCCGACGCGCTCGCCGACTCGCTGACCTCCGAGCTGAGCGTCGCCGGCGTCGAGCGGCGCGTCGCCGAGGTCCGCGCGGAGGCCGCCCGTGAGCTCGCCATCGCGCAGAGCGAGCGCGACGCCTCGCAGCGCCGGGCCGAGGAGGCGTGGCAGGAGGCGTCCACGGCCCGCAAACGCGCGGCGGACGCCGAGCGGGACGCCGCCCGCGCCCGGGAGGAGGCCAATCTCGCCACCGCCAAGCGCGACGCCGCGCAGCAGGCGTGGGAGGAGGCGCACCAGGTCGCGCAGCAGTCGATGACGGCGAAGCTCGCCGCCGAGAGCGAACGCGACCGCGTCGCCGCGCGCGAGACCGAGCTGCTCGCCGCGCTGGAGGCGGCGCGGGCCGAGCTCGTCGCCCTGCACGCCAAGCTCGCCGAGGCCGAAGGCGCCGCCGAGGCGCAGCGCGTGGAGGCCGCCGTCGCCAAGCAGGGTGCCGAGGATCTCCGCAACGCCATGCGCGACGCCGAGGCGCAGCGGCAGCGCGCCATGCAGGCCGCCAGCAAGGCCGAGGCCGAGCGCACCGCCGCGCTGCGCGCCCAGTCCGAGGCGGAGGCGGAGGTCGTGCGCGGCAACGCGCGCGCCGAGGAGGCCGCCAAGGAGCGCGACGCCGCCCAGGTGCAGGCCAAGGCCGCGACCGCGGAGCGGGACGAGCTGACCGGCAAGCTCAGCGATCAGGCGGTGCAGCTGCGGCAGCTGGCGCAGTCGGTCGCCGAGCAGCAGGCCGCGCTCAAAGCCCTCGCCGAGGAGCGCGACGCCGCCCGCGCCGAAGCCGACCGCGCCCGCCGCCAGATCGACCAGTTCACGCACAACACGCTGGCGTCCCACATTCCGCCGGGCGGCCGGATGGCGGGCGGTGGCACCCCGGTGCCCCCGCCGGGCATGCCGCACGGCACGGGCCCCCAGCCCGCCGGCATGCCCCCCGGACCGCCGCCGATCGGCGGCCTGGCCCCGGCCCCGCCCGGTTCGCCGATGCCGCTCGGAGTGCCCCTCCCGAACGGGAAGCAGGGCTCCGGTACGGGCGGCCACCAGATGCCGGGCATGCCGGGCGGCGACGCGCAGAACCACGACCGCCCGGTGAACGGCGTGGACCGGGAGGACCCCCTCTTCGCCGGCCCCTGATCGCCGCGCGCCCGGGCGGGCCGCCCGCCCGGGCTCAGCCGTACCTGACGGCCAGGAAGAACGCCAGCGCCGCCGTCCCGGTGACCACCAGCATGTGGCCGCGTTCCCGCACCGCCGCGCGCCGCAGCGTGGCGATCCGCCGGCGGCCGAGCCGCAGATCCGTGACGTTGCGGCGCGCCCGCTCCCAGTGCATCCCCGTGTAGATCGCGAGGGCCGCGAGCGCGAGGATGAGTAATCCGTCTCCGCTCATGAGTTCTGCCTCCGTATTCGCGGAAGCTCAGATTCAACAGCGGATTCGGCCGGGGCGACAGCGTCGGGCGACACATTTCCGCGATCCACCCGGAGCCGGAACGGCCGCCCGGCCGGGTTCAGCGCCCGAACGCCGCGGGGTCGACCTCGATCCAGATCTGCTCGGCGCGGCCCAGCAGCCGCCCGTCCGCCCCGTACAAGGCCGTCGCCGCATGCATCTTGCGACCTTCGCGGCTGCGCGCGAACCCCGTCACGACGCACTGCTCGCCGGCCTCCGGCACGTCCATGACCTGCGCGGTCATGGTGCCGAGCACCGCCGGGCGGCCCGCTATGTCGAACGACCACCCGCCCGGGCAGTCGAGCGCCGCCCACACCAGCTCCCGCTCGGGTACCTGCTCGGGCACCCACGGCGCCGCAACGGTGCCATCGGCGACCGGCCCCGGTTCGAGCCGCAGCCCGTCGCCCGGCTCACGGTCGAGTCCGCACACGAAGCAGCCCGGGAACGGATGGTTCTCCGCCGCCCGGTACTTCTCCGCCGCCTCCAGCGCCCGCTCGAACGGGACCGGCGCGATCGGCGGCACGACGATCGCCCCCGCGATCGCCTCCGCGATCAGCCGTTCCCCGTCCCAGAGCCGCACGCTGTGCCCGCGCTCGTCCTCCACCGTGACGACCAGCTCGGTCTCCAGCGGCGGCGGCTGCCGCAGCGTCACCGTCACCGTGTCGATCGGCACCCGCCCCGCGAGGCGCCCCGCCACATAACCCCCGTTCCCCGACCCGTCCGGGCCGTGGAACCGTCTGTCAACGATCACCTGCGTTCCCCCGTAATCCCACTCACCACACAAAACGGGACCGATCCTAATGACCCGCACTGACATCCTGCCCCCGGGGGGTAGTCCGCCCCCGACGGTTCAAAGCCCGGCCACGGTCACGGGCCAGGCGTCCGGAGGGAGTTGCGGGGTAGCCCTGGGCTGACACTTCCCCCTGGGCTCACACTGCCCGGGAGGGCTGGGGGCGGCCGGGGCGGGTGGTGAAGAAGACCGAGAGGGAGCCCTGGAGGCGGGCGCGGGCGGTGTCCTCGTCGACGGGGCCGTCCGCCGGGACAGGGGTGTGGGCCAGGGCACGGGTGATGAGGAGGTCGATGTTGCGGTCGGCGACGAGGACGGAGCACGTGTCGCACGCGTACCACGGATAGAGCATGTTGAGGACGGCCACGGCGGTGTCGTCGTCCGAGAGGTCGGTGGTGTCGAGTTCGACCTCGAACATGTCGGTGTCGTCGGGGTCGAGCGTGGGGTAGTAGAGCCAGCTCGGCCCGGTCGCACCGCAGAAGTCGCAGCCCGGTTCGTGCGGGGCGGGCTCGCCGATCGCCAGTTCCAGCTCGTGGTCCCACGGCTCCACCCGCCGGTTGTGGCGGTAGCCGACGCCGTCGAGGGACCCTTCGCGGTTGTGCGTCACGTCGTGCACCTCGCCGCCGCAGCGAGCGCACATGAGGCCGATGTCCTCCATGTCTCTCCCCTGATCGCTGAGGCACCGGATCTCACAGTATCCGTCCGGATGCCGCACTCGAACCCGGTGCCGGCCCTCCGGTACGTTGAAGATCGTCACAGGCGCATCCGTCCCGGCGATCCCGGTTCTCCGCGTCCCCGCATGCCGCACCCTCCCGCGTGCCCCAAGCCGAGTTCTCGAACGGGAGGCCCCGTGTCCGACATCGTGCTGAACGCCGACAAGATCGATCTGGTCCGTGCGCGGCGGCTCCTGCTCGACCGCGTCACGATGACGGTGCTGCGCGGCGAGCACTGGGCGCTGATCGGCCCGAACGGCGCCGGGAAGAGCACACTGCTCGGCATCCTCGGCGCGTACGTCCATCCGACCCGCGGGACGGCGGAGATCCTCGGGCGGCGGCTCGGCCGGGTGGACGTCCACCACCTGCGCACGCTGATCGGGCAGGTCAACCCGCGGCATCCGCTGGAGTCGGCGCGGACCGTCCGGGAGATCGTCCTGACGGGCGTGACGGGCACGATCGAACTGGTCCCGCGCTGGACGCCCACCGGCGGCGACCTGCGCCGCGCCGGCGAGCTGATCGACCTGCTGGGGTTGACGGCGCGGGCGGACGCCCGCTGGCCGACGCTGTCGCAGGGGGAGCGGGGACGGACGCTGATCGCGCGGGCGCTGATGCCCGATCCGCCGCTGCTGCTGCTCGACGAGCCCGCGACCGGCCTGGATCTCGCCGCCCGCGAACGGCTGCTGGCGAGCCTCGACCGGCTGCGCACCGACCGTCCCGATCTGACGACCGTGCTGGTCACGCACCATCTGGAGGAGCTGCCGGTCAGCACCAGCCACGCGCTGCTGCTGCGGGAGGGGCGGGTGCTCGCGGCGGGCCCGGCCGGCGAGGTCCTCACGACCGGGCTCGTCAGCGCGTGCTTCGACCACCCGATCACGATCACCCGGCACAACGGCCGCTGGGCCGCGACCGCCGGACCGGCCTAGCCGGCCGCCACCCGGTGCCCGGCGAGACGGGCGAGGACCGACTGGTTCGCCTCCCACCCGTCCGGGAACTTCACCGGTACGCCGAGGTGCACCGGCTCGGCGGACGGGTGCGCGTCCAGAAGTTCGGGAATGCCCGCCCGCGCCACCACCACGCACGCGTGCCGGTGCCGTGACGTGAGCACGCACAGCCGCCCCGACTCCAGGTGGAAGGCGGTCGCGTCGCGGCGCCCCGACAGCGGGTGCAGGACGACCGTCACGTCGTACTCGCGGCCCTGCAGCCGGTTCGCGGTGTCGACGGTGATCCCGGCGCCGTGCGGGCCGAGCGCGGCGCGGATCGCGGCGACCTGGTCGCGGTGTGCGGCGCCGATCGCGACGCGTGCCGCGTCCACCGGCGCCGAGCCCTGCTCGGAGTGCGCGACGGGCCCGCGCTGCAGCAGCCGGACGGCGAGCGCCGCGGTCGCGCGGACGGCTTCGGCGTCGGTCCGCAGCGTGTGCCGGGCCGGAAGCTCGTAGAGGGCCCAGCCGGTGGCGGCGGCCTCTTCGAGCGCGTGGTCGTAGGCGGTGCCCATGCCGCGCGCCCCGAACTCCAGCCGCCGGTCGCCCGGCCCCGTCCCGGCGCGGAACCCGGTGAACGGGTAGAACGCGTCCGACACGACGGGCGCGGCCGACGCGGGCAGCCGCCACGACACCGGCAGCCGGTGCACGGGCAGCTCCGGGTTGTGCGCCAGCAGGACCGACACGGCGCTGCGCATCGGGTCCCAGGTGAGGCCCGCCCAGCGTTCGACCTCGACCGTGGAGAACGGGTCGAGCTGGCCGGGGTCGCCGACGAACAGCGCCCGCTCGAACCGCGCGGCGATCCGCAGCAGCATGTCCGAGCGCATCTGGTACGCCTCGTCGACGATCGCCCACGGCCACGACCCGTCCTGCAGCGTCGCCCACTTCGCGGCCGTCGCGATCACGATGGCGTGCTCGGCCAGGTCGCCGGCCTGCTGCGCGACCCGCACCGCCGGATGCGCCAGGACCCGCTCGGACGGGACGTACCCCGACGCCGACAGCCGCCCGAGGGTGAGCCGCGGGTGCTTCCCGGCGATCCGCTCGATGAGGTCGTCGACCTGCTCGTTCGTCTGCGCCACGATCATCAGCCGCTCACCGGCCCCGGCCAGGTGCGCGGCCGCGCGCACGACCAGCGTCGACTTGCCCGCGCCCGGCGGCGAGTCGACCACCACCCCGCGATGCCCGCCGCCGAGATCGGCGAGGACGTCGCCGACGACCCGCGAGGCCGCCTCCGCCGGGCCGGGAGCCTCCGCCGCCACCAGATGGCGGCCCGCGTGCCGGGTCACGACCATTCCTCCGCGGCGTCCTCGTCGGTCGGCACGTACTCGCCGGGCGGCCCGCCGTGCGTCCACGGCGTGTCCTCGCGGTCGGGGAACCGCGCCGCGCCGAACGAGCCCTCGGTCAGCGAGGTGAAGCACACCCGGTCGCCCGCCGCCGGGACGACACCCGGCTCGGGGGTGAGCCTGCGGCCCATCCCGCCGGTCAGCTCCAGCAGCACCGACCCGTCACCGATCTCCACGATCCTCCCCTTGAGCGCGGGCCGTGCCGCGTCGCAGACGGCCGTCCCGATGTCCAGCCGCACCGGGTCCCGCGTGCCGACCCGCAGCAGGGGGCGCAGCTTCGGGCGCCGGCCCGTCTCGTCCAGGCGGGTGGGGTCGCACTCGGTGACCGTCCCGCCGAACGCCTGGCCGGCCAGCCGGTGCTCGGCCATGACCAGCGGGTCGTCGAACGCGCGCTGCGCGTCGTAGGCGTCCTGCGCGCGTTCGAGGTCGTGCAGCCGCCGCGCCGCCCGGACCGGCGGGTCGCGGCGCGCCTGCGGATACGCCTCACCGAACGTCTGGTGGTAGTAGGTGAAGGCGTCCCGGTCGCGTTCCCAGCGGCGCGGCACGCTCGCGCCCTCCGGCAGCGTGCGGAGCAGCGCGACGGCCCGCCACATCAGGTCCCACGTCGGGGTGAGCTGGTCGGCGAGGACGCTCCGGAGGCGCTCCTCGGCGCGGGAGCCCGGCCCCGACCGGTCGTAGGCGGCGATCGCGGGCGCGAGGACCTCGTTGTCGAACGTCGGGTCGGTCGCGGGGCCCGCCGGCGGGCAGATCACCGGGTCCTCGGCACGGGCCGCCGCGGCGGGGCCGTCCATGCCGTCCGGCGGGTCGATCCAGCCCAGCAGCGCCGCGAGGTTGCCGTCCTCCAGCGAACTCTGGCCCGTCGCCCAGTGCAGCCGCAGCGTCTCCGTCATCGCCTGCAGCAGCGACGAGCCGGGGTGGTCGTGCCGTTCGGTGAACCAGGTCAGCCACCGGCCGAGCACCGGCACCGCGGGGCCGACCGCGTACGGGCCCTCGGTGCTGCGGAACCGCGTCGACCGCCCCATCAGCCGCAGGAACGCGACGCCGCCCCGGTTCGGGACGAGCAGCTGCGGCGCGTCCCCGTACCGGATCCGCTCCTCGCCCTCCTTGCCGGGCGGCAGCTCCTCCACCGCGCCCCGGCTCGTCTCGATGTGGTTGAGGACGAGCTTGGCGAAGGCGGCGGCGAACGCGAACCGCAGATCCCGGTTGCGCGGCTGCGGCACGACCAGCAGTGCGGGATCGTCCGGTGTGCTCCCGGCCATGACGGCCAGCGGTGCCGCCGCTTCTCCGGCGAGCTTCAACGGGACGAGCACCAGCGGCGCGTCCGCGAGGTGACAGTGCCGTACGGTCGCGAGCGGCTGCGCGATCCCGGCGGCCGCCGCCTGCAGCCGCGCGAGCGAGGACAGTGCGCTCATCGACGGCTCACGCGGCCCCGTGCAGGGCCTCGGCGCGCAGGCGGCCGGCGGCGCGCAGCCGCTCGGCCGTCTCGGCGAGGTCGTCGGACGGCGTCAGCGAGCCGTCCGCCAGCGCCAGCGCGGTCGCGATCGTGTCGATGCCGCCCAGGTCGTCGCGGACGGACCGGCCCAGCGCGCCCGTGGCGCCGCAGGACCGCGCCTCGTCCCGGCAGAACAGCGCCATCTCGCAGCCCGACATGCACTCGGGCGCGTACCGTGCCTCGACCGCGCGTACGGATGCCGCGAGCGTCTCGCCCGGCGCGAACGTCAGGCCGCCCGGCAGCTCCGCCAGCAGCGCGTCCACGCGGGTGAGGCGGGCGAGCTGCCGTTCGAGGACGGCGAGCTGCGGCCGCACGTCCAGCGGCGTCGCCGTCGGACGGTTGGAGAAGTTCTCCGGGCAGACCAGGAACACCTCGTGCGACACCCGCGCCGGGTCGTGCCCCAGCTCCGCCGCCAGCCGGCGCAGCGCCAGCACGTACACCGCCGACTGGCGGGCCGCCGCGGCGACCTGCTCC